>CAZNSM010000141.1:0-12808 GCA_964575615.1 uncultured Pirellulales bacterium
CCGCTCGCGCGGGATTACCGTTGTGACTTGCCCTCAGACGCGGATCAGTTACAATTCCCTCCCTGCAACGAGCGACAGGCGGTCGGTTGTGACTTGCCCTCAGACGCGGATCAGTTACAATAAGTAGGTCCGTCCGACTCGCGTGGAGTAGGTTGTGACTTGCCCTCAGACGCGGATCAGTTACAATGTGTCGAAATCCACAACCTGCTCGGCCGTGGTTGTGACTTGCCCTCAGACGCGGATCAGTTACAATCACGAAGCTCGACCATGCCACGTAGCCGGCGTTGTGACTTGCCCTCAGACGCGGATCAGTTACAATCGGCGTCCACGGACCCTACTACGTCAGTCCGTTGTGACTTGCCCTCAGACGCGGATCAGTTACAATCTCCACCATCTCCAATCTCACCGCTTCTCCGTTGTGACTTGCCCTCAGACGCGGATCAGTTACAATTTATCGGGCAGTCAACGACTCCGCGTCCGGTTGTGACTTGCCCTCAGACGCGGATCAGTTACAATCGTTGAATGTTTTCAATTGGGGAGGTTGCGGTTGTGACTTGCCCTCAGACGCGGATCAGTTACAATGGAAGCACGTTCCGGCGAATCTCTCCGCGGTTGTGACTTGCCCTCAGACGCGGATCAGTTACAATGTGCAATCGTGTTGATTAAACCGTAGTTGGGTTGTGACTTGCCCTCAGACGCGGATCAGTTACAATCTTACGACGTGGCCACCATTGCCGACGCAGGTTGTGACTTGCCCTCAGACGCGGATCAGTTACAATACTCGATTGACGCAGTAAGAGACATCGGGGGTTGTGACTTGCCCTCAGACGCGGATCAGTTACAATCGACTTCCACCAGCGCCGCCGTCAGTCTCTGTTGTGACTTGCCCTCAGACGCGGATCAGTTACAATACAGAGTGATGGCGGCTCCGCTTCCGCTTGGTTGTGACTTGCCCTCAGACGCGGATCAGTTACAATTGGACGAAAAAACTCAAAGAGATTCCGAGTGTTGTGACTTGCCCTCAGACGCGGATCAGTTACAATCGCGCCAATCAATGATGGTTCCACCCGCACGTTGTGACTTGCCCTCAGACGCGGATCAGTTACAATCGGATCATGCTGGACACCTACGCCGACCGGTTGTGACTTGCCCTCAGACGCGGATCAGTTACAATCGCGGAAAATGGCCGACGGCTGAAACCCCAGTTGTGACTTGCCCTCAGACGCGGATCAGTTACAATAGGGCGGGTATTTTTTCACCTGGCTCGACTGTTGTGACTTGCCCTCAGACGCGGATCAGTTACAATTCATTCATCGTTTACCTCTGTCAGTGTGCGGTTGTGACTTGCCCTCAGACGCGGATCAGTTACAATCTTGGTCTGCAAGGCCTTGCGGACCAAGGATTTGCGGGCAAGTCGCGTCAGAATAATTCGAGCTGACGCGGGGCGCGCGGAGCGGGTTTTCGCATTTTTCCCCAGTAGGTTTCCATGCGCGCAAACTGCTTGTCCGTGAGGGTGATGAGGCGAACCTCGCCGTCGGGCGGCAGGAAACTGCCGATCCGGTTGTAGTGGACATCCGCGTTTTCCTCGCTGGCACAATGCCGGACGTATACCGAATATTGTAGCATCGTGAAGCCGTCCTGCAAGAGGCGCTTGCGGAAATCCGTGTAGGCCTTCCGCGCTTTGGGGGTGTCGGTCGGCAAATCGAACATAGCGAAAATCCACACAGCTCGGTACCCGCTCAAAATCATAATTCCGGAAGCTCCAGTTGCTCCTGCTCCCCTGCGAAGCAGCGCTGGAGGGATGCCATCGTCCGATGGAGACCTACCATCAGCGGGCTCGTACAGCCGCCGATGACCACGGTCTCGTGGAGCACTTCGAGCAGGCGCGCTTTGAGGCCCTGATTGAGATCGTCGGGCGCGCCATCGCCCTCGACGATCTCCTTGACTTTGGCGTCCACGTATCCGCGAAAAGGCTCGACGAGGTCATCCGCCAGGCAGAAGGCATTGTAGCGGTTGCGATGATGAATCCCGAGGCAGGGCAAAAGCCCGGCAGAGCACAGGGCACGCGCCACAGCGGCGCGCATGACGGTATAGCCGTAGTTGAGCAGATTGTTGGGCGGCCTGCCGTCAACGTCGCGACGGAACTGGACGTCCTGTAGATAGGCGGCCCAATACTTGCGGCTGGCCTGGGCCTCGATGTTCTGCGGGTCGCCCGAACGCACGCGCTGACGCAACGCCATCAGGGCAGGGTAGACCTCGCTGTCAGGACCGACCACGCGGGCCTGGTGCTTGATTTTGGCCTGCACCAGTTGCTTCCAGAGACGCTTCTTGACCGGCTCCTTGGCCTCGATTTGCTGGCGGAAGCGTTCGGTCTGGGCGGTATGGCTTTCGAGGGGCAGCAACAGGCCCGCCGGATGGTGGTTTCCGCCGCACAGCACGATCGCGGCACCCGCATCGAGCAGGCGCGTCAGCGCTGCATGGGTGTAGCTGGTCCCGACGTGGTCCACCAGCAGGATGCCGATATCCTCGCAGGGAATCTGCGACTGAACGAGCCCGTTCTGCTTGATGATGAGTTGGTCGTACTTGACCGATAAATACGTCCCTGGCGACGATATCTCGACAATCCGCTTGATCACCGCCTGCACCTCTCGTTGCCGAAACCCAGCTTCTGTCAGAACACTATCGGCAGATTCGAGAGGCCACTTCAGGAGCGAGTGACTAATCCCGCACCAGGACTTTGCGGTCGCCCAACGGTCCAACCCAAACCTTCACAGGCGGCCCATTCACCAACTCACCGAGTTTCTGCAATTGCGCTGCGGACAAGGGGATGTCTTCACGAACCGCAGCCTCCTCGGTCTTCTTGCTTCTTCCCGCATCCCAGTGAGGCGTGAAGTGGATGGTCCCGGTGCTGTCGATCTTGAACACAACGTAATGATCGACCGTTCTTGTTACGGGATGCCGCATTCGTACCATCTCACCAATGGACAGCGACATGACAAAACGACCGGCTTGCGTGTCCCGTCGGTCCACCGCACCTCTCGGCGCTTGGCCCGTTTCTTTGGGCGGGCGCACTCTCTGTGCCGCCTCAAAATTGGTGACGACCTCGCCAATCCATCTGTGCCTTGCTGTCTCGCGGATTTCGATATGGTGGTTGTTTTGCGGCTCGTAAAGGCGGACAGCTTGTGGGTGTTCATCATAGGTCAATCGGCCCATCTCGTCATCCCATCGCTTGCGCCGAATCGTGACAACGGATGGCGCACGCAAGAGGGTGATGCGCCGAACCGCCACACCACTCTTTAGAACTACGCCCTTTCCAAGAATCAACTCTTTGATTTGTTTGGCCGTGAAGCGATCGGGGTCCAGGCCGTTCTCCCGAAGGCATTGTCTCAGTTCCTCGCGGAACCAGCGGTCGCGGACAACACCCGATTTCTCGGGCTTGACGTCTTCCAGTGCCAACATTTGCCTGCGTATGGCCCTCCGCGTAGCTTTGCTGGGGGCGGTCTCCAATCGGGCACGCAACGCATCCCACTCTCTCGGCACACGCAGATGGTTTGGGGTCAATTCGATTACCGACTTCTTGATCGTTGCGTATCGCGTCAGATGCCCCTCGCGGTCAAGGACTGGGCCATACATCGTGTCGTTGTGGAGCGAACCTGTGATCTTTCGTTGTGCTGGGCGGTGCGCGACGACCACCCGATTGAACTCCTCCATGATTTGGGCGCGGAATGCCTCTCTATCCGCCCAAGGTGGAGGCAAGGGTTCCCGGTCCGGCACGGGCGCTCCTTCACTCTTGGCCAGTTCGACGGCCTCGACGGCGCTGGCTAGTTCTTGCAGACGCTCGGGCCCACTCAGGGCAACGACGAGCGCATCCAGAGCATGCTCGCGATGGTCACCTCGGTTCTTCGTCCCACCGCTTGCATACAGGCCCCAGTCGCGGCGCAGCCAGGGCGTATGCCGTCCCTTCGTGGTAAAGACGTGCCGAGTTCCGCTGGTCGCGCCGCCGTAGAGTGTCTCTCGGAGCCAATTGGCGACCTGACGAGAAGCATAGGCCGTATCCGTCAGTTGGGACTCGCTGAACCCTGTGATGTCAGGGACGTCCTTGTGGAGATTGTCCCATTTGACAGGATTGCTCTTTTTGAGGTGCCCAAGACGCTGCTCTGCTCTGGCGAACTCCTCCTTCGAAAGCCACTCTTTGGGTGTCTTGTTGGTCTTTCCGCGATTGCATCGCGTGTGACACAGGACCAGGTTGTTAAGTCCGCTGTTTCCACCTCGACTTTCGGGAATGATGTGATCCAATTCCACGTCGACGCCTTCGGCGGCCGCCTTTTCTGTGATGGTGTTATTCCCGTTGCCGCAGTAGGCGCACTGCTGACCTTGCTCCTGGCACAAAAGGACCCGTTTGACGGCTTTCTCTCGCTGAGTCGCCGTCAGTCCGCCGAGCTTGAACTGCTCGATGATCTCATTGCGTCTCTTCTCCCGAGCACGGTTTGCTGCCAACTGCTCGTTCCGCCGTTTGGCCGGCGTCTTCGCGTCGCGTGCCAACTCGATGATGACCCGATCAGGCCTTCCGAACTTTCGCACATAGGCCTGGACGTGGCGGCGCACTTCATGAATCGCCTTACGAACCACCGGATTGCTCAGCATCTGGGGGGCCGGGGGAAGAAGGTCGGGGTGCTTCTGTTGGAAGCGTCGAATAGCACCTCTGGGGCGTGTCCCGCTGAAGCCGTATCGTTCTCGCTGTTCCGGCGTGGCGCCATTGTCCGCATCTTCCGCGAATCGTTTGCGCGCTTCATTGACCGTGGCGCCTTCCTCACGCATATAGGGCAGGAGATTCAGAATCGCTCGGCGCGAGAGCTTCAGGCGGACATTCGGGTTTGGCCGATCGCGCCATACCCGGATGAGTCGCTTGGTCTGTTCCTCGTCAAGTCCCCACCAATCGCGGCAACCTCTCTCGAAGCGCTCAGCGTATGCCTGCCGCTTGGGGTCGAGCTTGAGAATGGCTCGATTCATCGACTCCTTCTCCTTGTCCGTCATCCCTTCCCACCGTGCTAGTCCGATGGCGTGGCAGATCACCTCGCGGTAGAACCAATCCGTATTCACTGCCCGCTTCGGATCGACGTCGAGACTCAAGGCGTATTGCGTTTTGGCACCTCCTTTGTGGATACCCAACGCCTTGCGAACCGTAGCCGCGCTGGCCGTCTTCTGGGCGCGCAGGACCGCAATTACGGCCGAACGCTCGTCGTCACGCAACGCCCGCTTGCCTTCCCCGGGTGGAATGATCTTGATGTTGTTGACGGTCTCCAGGACCAGGAACTCCTGTGCGTGCATATCAGCTCGCGGACATCCCAGGTCGGTCGGCTCAAGGTCGCATCGCCCGAGTACCCCTGTATCCCAGTACGTGCTCCGCTGGCCGAACAGGACGCCCTTACAGCGCCACGTATCATCGGCCGTGGGATCGTCAAGTTGTCGGCGACGCTCCTCCGTCAACTGGTGGGCAAGCTCGCCGTCGAAAGATCGCTGCTTGTTCCACAAGGCATGAAACTCCTCGCGGACGAGGTCGCGATCGGCACAGAATTCGTACACCGGCTCACCGGCAGCGTTTTTGCGATTTCGTATCGCCAGCCCAACCTCCTTTTCTTTGTGTCCAACAGCGTGCCTACGCTCCTGGTATATGGTTGCCATCAGTTCGCCAAAGGTACGTGAGCCGCGATCGTTCATCTGTTGGCGGGTGTGATCGATCGCCTCTTTGATCTTGCCCCCGTCCTGGTCGGTCTCGTCCGCATCGAGACCGTATGCGCCGCGCCGCCGGGCCATGTGCAACAGAATGCGTCCAAACTCCAGTGCACTCAATGACTGACGCAGGCCATCGGCGCGGAGCTGCCACGGATTCATCTGTATCCATTCCTCATATGCAGGAGCTTCCGTTGGCATCCATCCGCGTTCTCGGAGCCACGCACGGATCTGGCGCCTGCGCTGCGCCCGACGAGCCGTGCTCCTACGCTGACTGCGGTACGTTCGTCTCGCTTGGTTCTTCGGTGCACCACGCTTGGTATCGGATTCCTCCACGCCGGCGGGAAACACGCTGACGCCCATTCGGAGGTCATGCTGGTCCGTATCGACCCAGGCCGAGCCGACGGAATTGGTGCCGATGTCAAGGCCCAAGATATTCATGCGCTCTTCCTCTCATTCATGCAGAATCATTGCTTTTCGACTTGACAACCCGCCGCATACAGGCCATCATAGCAGCATTGTAACTGATCCGCGTCTGCGTGTTTTTCACAACAAGACGAAAGATTCGCAGGCACCAGCCTTCGGGCGACCGCCGTAGCGCGTGCAACCCACGTCCTGCGGCTATTTTTTTGCGTTCTCGTCTCGGAGTCTCATTCGCCGCGCAGACAGCCGCTCCAGCCCGCATGTTGGCCAATCCTGGCGTCTGCGCCAAGGAAAAACGGCGGGTTTCGAGCGCGACGCGCGGGACGGTAGGCGGGAGACGGTAGGTCGGAGGCAGACCGAATGGACGCATTCACGCTTCTACGCATCTACGCTCCGACGCGCCACAGGCTACGAGCGACGAGCGACGAGGGATGAGGGACGAGGGACGACCGCCTCGGCCGGCGGGGCAAAAGGCTGGCCAAGGGGGTGGGAATGAAAACGCTCCCCAATAGAGACGCGCGCGCCCCTTGGCCAGTTTCGTGGTTTCCGGCCGTTTCGGCCGGATGGCCCGCTGCTGAGCTTTCTGGTTCCTATGCCATTCAGTCCACGATACTCCTATTTCGTTACGGTGTTTTCTGCGAAGAAGTTCCTGCCCTTCCGGGCCGGAGCGATGGATCGCCTTGTCATTTTAACGTAAGTCCTTCTTAATCAAGAACATGCGACGCAGATATAAATCCGGAATCCGTCCCGGCGCGCCGGGACCGAAAGACGCTCGATGCGCCCACGGCGGCCGTGCAGGACAATCCGTCCCGGCGCGCCGGGACCGAAACCCGAAGCGGAAGCGGTGTGCGGTGCACACCCTACGCGCTACGAGCGACGAGCGACGAGGGACGAGCGACGGGCGACGGACGACGGGACGACGGGACGACGGCCTGCGGCTGTCAAGTTGGCGTGCGGCGGCGTGGGGGTCCTGCCGGAATTGGCATCCGTAACAGGCGGATGCGGGATGTTCTCGGGCCTGGATGCGATTCAGATTGCACGCAACAGACTGAACATACAGCACTTATGCTCATGGCGGCAAATTGGCGGGCGGTGTGCCAGGCTGCTGGTATATCTTTTGCACGGTAGGTGGCATTTACGCCGCAACTATGGCCTGAACACGTTTATGACGCATGCAAATTAAGGAGACACGCAATTATGGCAGTGAAAGATTTGGCGTTCAACGCGGAGGCGCGGGCGAGCCTGCTGGCCGGCGTGGAGAAGCTGGCCAAGGCGGTGAAGGCGACGCTGGGCCCTCGCGGCCGCAACGCGGTGCTCGACAAGAGCTGGGGCGGCCCGAACGTGACGAAGGACGGCGTGACCGTCGCCGAGGAGATCGAGCTGAGCAACAAGGCCGAGAACCTCGGTGCCAAGCTCGTAAAAGAAGCCGCCAGCAAGACTTCCAAGATCGCCGGTGACGGGACGACCACCGCGACGGTGCTGACCGAGGCCCTTTTCAGAGAAGCGTTCAAGAACCTGGCGGCCGGGGCCGACGCAATGGCTCTCAAACGCGGCATGGAAGAGGGCGCCAGGGCCGCCGTCGACAAGCTCAAAACGCTGGCTCGGCCCGTGGATATCGGCAAAACCGACGACATCGTCAACATCGCTTCCGTCTCGGCCAACAACGACCGCGAGATCGGCAAGATCATGGCCGACGCCTTCCAGCGCGTGGGGCGCGACGGGGTGATCACAGTAGAGTCCGGGAAGGGTTTCGAGACGACGGTCGAGTTCGTCGAGGGCATGCAGTTCGACCGCGGGTACATGTCGCCGCACTTCGTGACCGACGTGGACAAGATGGTCTGCGAACTGGAAAAGCCGTACATCCTGGTCCACGAGGAGAAGATCGGCAGCATCGCCAAGCTCATTCCGCTGCTGGAGAAGATCTCCCAGACCAAGCGTCCGCTGCTGGTGATCGCCGAGGACGTCGAGAGCGAGGTGCTGGCGACGCTGGTGGTCAACAAGCTCAAGGGCGTTCTGAAGGTGGCGGCAGTGAAGGCCCCCGGCTACGGCGACCGCCGCAAGGCCATGCTCCAGGACATCGCGGTGCTGACCGGCGCCGAGGCCATCTTCAAAGACCTGGGCATCGACCTGGACAACGTGAGCCTCTCGCAACTCGGCCAGGCCAAGAAGGTTACAATCGACAACGACAACACGATCATCGTCGAGGGCGCCGGCACGCAGAATGCGATCAACGGCCGCATCAAGCAGATCAAAGACGAGATCGAAATCACCACCAGCGACTACGACCGTGAGAAGCTCCAGGAGCGGCTCGCCAAGCTCACCGGCGGCGTCGCTCAGATCAACGTCGGCGCGGCCACCGAGGCCGAGATGAAGGAAAAGAAGGCCCGCATCGAGGACGCGCTTCACGCCACGCGTGCGGCCATCGAGGAAGGCATCGTCCCCGGCGGCGGCGTGGCCCTGATCCGCTGCATCGACGCGGTGACCAGCCTGAAGCTCAAAGGCGACGAGAAGACCGGCGCCGAGATCCTCGCCAAGGCCATGCGGATGCCGTGCTACTACATCGCGTACAACGCCGGCGCCACGCCCAATCTGGTGGTCAGCAAGGTCGCCGAGGGCAAGGACGGCTTCGGGTACAACGCGGACACGGACACGTACGAAGACCTCGTCAAGGCGGGCGTCATCGACCCGGCCAAGGTCACGCGAATCGCGCTGCAAAACGCCGCGAGCATCGCCGGCCTGCTGCTGACGACCGATTGTCTGGTCACCGAGAAGCCCAAGGACAAAGACGAGATGCCTGCCGGCGGCCGTCCCGGCATGGGTGGCATGGGCGGCATGGGCGGCATGGGCGACATGATGTAACCGCCCGCCGTCGGAGCGTCGAAACACGAGCACGGTGCTCAAAGGAGTGAAACGAATGATCGACAGACTTTTCAGCCGAACCACAATCACGCGTCTGGCCGCGTTGGCTCTGGTCGTGGCGATTCTCGTCGGCGGGTGCGACAAGGACTTGAGCCTGAACCCGTCGAAGAACAAAGTCCTGACCGACGACGAGCGCATGGAGTGGTGGCGCGATGCGCGCTTCGGCCTGTTTGTGCACTGGGGCCTGTACGCGGTCCCGGCGGGAACCTACCAAGGCAAACGCATCGACGGGATCGGCGAATGGATCATGAACAGCGCCCAGATCCCCGTCGAGGAATATGAGAAGTTCGCCGCGCGCTTCAATCCCATCGGCTACGATGCCGACGAGTGGGTGCGTCTGGCCAAGAACGCGGGCGCCAAGTACATCGTCATCACGAGCAAGCACCACGACGGCTTCTGCCTGTGGGACTCGAAGGTGACGAACTACGACGTGATGGACGCGACGCCGTTCAAGCGGGACATCCTCGCGGAGCTGGCGAAAGCGTGCAAGAAGCACAAGATCAAGCTGTGCTTCTACCATTCGATCATGGACTGGCACCATCCCGACGCGCAGGCGCCGTTCTTCCCGAACTACAACGACACGAGCCGCTCGAATCCGAACTTCGACCGGTACGTCGAGCAGTACATGAAGCCGCAACTGGCGGAGCTGCTGGCCAAGTACGGCCCGCTCGGCGTGCTCTGGTTCGACGGGGAGTGGATCAAGGACTGGACCGAGCCCAAAGGCAAGGCGCTGTACGCCTGGCTGCGCGAGCTGCAACCCGATCTGATCATCAACAATCGGGTGGGCAAAGGCCGCCAGGGCATGGAAGGTCTCAACAAGGGCGACGGCGAGTATGCCGGCGACTTCGGGACACCCGAGCAGCAGGTTCCCGCGACCGGGCTTCCCGGCGTGGATTGGGAAACCTGCATGACCATGAACGACACGTGGGGCTTCAAGTCCTACGACGAGAACTGGAAGTCCAGCGCCGAGCTGATCCGCACGCTCGTAGAGACCGCCAGCAAAGGCGGCAACTTCCTGCTCAACGTCGGCCCGACGCCCGAAGGCCTGATCCCGCAGGCCAGCGTCGAGCGGCTCGAAGCGATGGGCCAGTGGATGGCCGTCAACAGTGAGAGCATCTACGGTACGACCGCCAGTCCCATCGGCAAGCCCGAATGGGGATACTGCACCGCCAAGGGCGAGACGCTCTACCTGCACGTGACCGAATGGCCCGCCGACGGGAAGCTGTCGGTGAAGCTGGCGAACGCCGGCGCCGCCAAGGCCCACCTGCTGGCGGACAAGAAGAACAAAGCGCTGCCCGTGGCGTGCACGGACAACCAGGTCACGGTCACGCTGCCGGGCGAGGCGCCCGACGCGGTCGTCAGTGTCGTCGTACTGACGGTCAACGCCAAATAGAACCTCAGCAAAAGTAGAAACACTTGTTGGTGAAGGAGTAACTGGATATGAAGCTCAGACCATTGGATGACAGAGTGGTGATCAAGCCGTTGGAGGCCCAGGACAAGACCGCCGGTGGCATCTTCCTGCCCGATACCGCCAAAGAGAAACCCCAAATCGGCAAAGTCGTGTGGATGGGACCGGGCAAGATTCAGGAGGACGGCAAACGCGCCCCCATGTCGGTCAAGAAGAACGACGAAGTCATCTACGGCAAGTACATGGGCAACGACATCGAGATCGACGGGCAGAAGTACGTGATCCTGCGCGAGAGCGATCTGCTGGGCATCGTCGAGAAATAGCACGTAACGGACAGGAGCAGTATCCCGGCCCGCCGGGAGGAACGAACTGATAGAGGAAGACAAACCATGGCAAAACAACTGATGTTTGACGACGCCGCACGGGCCGAGCTGCGCGACGGCTTGAAAGAGCTGGCCGCCGCCGTCAAGGTGACGCTCGGACCGACCGGCCGAAACGTCGTACTGCACAAGAGCTGGGGCTCGCCCAAGGTGACCAAAGACGGGGTCTCGGTCAGCAAGGAGATCGAGCTGCCCCAGCCGTTCAAGAACATGGGCGCCAAGATGGTCAACGAAGTGGCCAGCAAAACCAGTGACGTCGTCGGTGATGGGACCACCACGTCGATCGTCCTGGCGGAGGCCATCTATCTCGAAGGCCTCAAGCACGTGACGGCCGGCGCCAACCCGATGGCCCTGTACCGCGGCATCAGCAAGGCGACCGCGGCCGCCAGCAAGTTCATCTCGGACGCCAGCGCGCCGGTCAAGGGCCATGCCGACATCGCCAAGGTCGCGACGATCAGCGCCAACAACGATGCGCAAGTCGGCGAGATCCTCGCCAAGGCGATCGACGCCGTCGGCAAGGAAGGCGTGATCGAGGTCGAGGAAGGCAAGGGCATGGAGAACGAGCTGACCGTGGTCGAGGGCATGCAGTTCGACCGCGGGTACATCTCGCCGTACTTCATGACCAACCCCGACACGCTCGAAGCGGTGATGGAGGACGCCTACATCCTGCTGCACGAGAAGAAGATCTCCAACGTCCGCGAGTTCATCCCGCTGCTGGAGAAGATGGCCCACATGGGCAAGCCGCTGCTGGTCATCAGCGAAGAGGTCGAGGGCGAGGCGCTGGCGGCGCTGGTCATCAACCGGCTGCAAGGGGTCCTGAAGGTCTGCGCGGTCAAGGCGCCCGGGTTCGGCGACCGCCGCAAGGCCATGCTCCAGGACATCGCCGTCGTGACGGGCGGACAGGTTATCAGCGAAGACCTCGGGCTCAAGCTCGAACACGTCGAACTGTCCCAGCTCGGCCAGGCCAAGAAGATCGTCGTCACCAAGGACAACACAACGATCATCGAAGGCGCCGGCAAGAAGAAGGACATCCAGGCCCGCTGCGACCAGATTCGCGGCCAGATCGAGAAGACCACCAGCGATTACGATCGCGAGAAGCTCCAGGAGCGTCTGGCGAAACTCACCGGCGGCGTCGCGGTCATCAAGGCAGGCGCGGCCACCGAGACCGAAATGAAGGAGCGCAAGGACCTGCTCGACGACGCGCTGCACGCGACGCGAGCGGCCACGGCGGAAGGAATTGTCGCCGGTGGCGGCGTCACCTTCCTCAAGGCGATCAAGGAGGTTGAGAAGGCCAGGGCCAAAGCCAAAGGCGATGAGAAGACCGGCTTCGACATCGTAATCCACGCCCTCAAGACGCCGACGGCGCAGATCGTCGACAACGCCGGCGAGCACGGCGACGTGGTGGTGGCCCAGTTGCTCGAGAAGCTGGAGAAGGACAAGAACGTCGGCTACAACGCCAACACGGGCGAGTTCGTCGATATGGTCAAGGCCGGGATCGTCGATCCGGCCAAGGTCGCCAGAACCGCCTTGGAGATGGCCGCGTCCGTCGCCGGTCTGATGCTGACCACCAACGTCCTGGTCACCGAGCTGAAGGATGAGGACGCCGAACCGGTTGCCGGTTCCGTTCGATAACAGAGGTCCCGGCCCGTGGCTCCCTTGGGTCTCTTAGGTCCTTTGGGTCCTTCAGGTCCATAGGGACCAAAAGGACGTAAGTGACCCAAGGGCAGGCCCTACGGGAAATGAGCCACGACGCCGGGCGGAATACCTATGGCCAAACGCGACTACTACACCGTCCTGGGCGTCGAGAAGAACGCCTCGGCCGACGAGATCAAACGCGCTTACCGTCGCCTGGCGATCAAGTATCACCCGGACAAGAACCCGGGCGACAAGGAAGCCGAGGCGAAGTTCAAGGAGTGCGCCGAGGCCTACGAGGTCCTCAGCGACGCGG
>CAZNSM010000142.1:0-12807 GCA_964575615.1 uncultured Pirellulales bacterium
AAACTGAGCTGCCCGCAAGTACGCATTCCTGAGACCGAAGCCCTGGGTGATTCCATAGAACCAGTGCCCCATAGACAGGTGGACGATGGGCACTTGTTCCTCGCAGAGCAGTTGGACGGTCTGGGGCGTCACGGAGATGTTGCCGCAGAGAACGAGTTGGCTGGTGTCGGCCACGCGGACGGTCGCGAGCTTCTCCTTCTGCTTCCAGACAACCAGCGTCTTAGCGGTCTTGCAGACGGTGGCGCCCTGTTCCTGGACATAGAACGGAAGGCCATCGTCGCGTGCCGGGAAGAACTGCCGCACTTCCGTTTCCGATTTGTCGCCGTTGCCGTCACGCTTGTGCAGCAGGCAGGTCTCGTCGGGCAAGCAGATTCCCGCCAGGCTGCAACCGTTGCACTTGGGGCTGTCTTCCAGTGGCAAAGGCGGCGCTGTGGCGGTGGCCGCCGCCCGCGCCTGGCCGATCAGATCGATGGTCCGCTGCTCCAGGTCCGGCGTGAAAGGCACGTCCACGCGGGTACGCGAGCCGGCGAAGTAGAGCACGCCGTGATCGCAGCGGTATCCGCTTTCCCGCAGGAGCAGCCCCTGGGCCATGAGCTGCACGCGCTCCGGCTCGTAGGACCGCTCTTCGTTGTTGGGCACGCGCCCGCGCTTGGTCTCCACCGGCACGGCTTCGTCGTCGGCCGTGGAGACCAGATCGAGCTTGGCGGTCAGCCCCAGAGACGCGCTGCCCAAGACCACGGATCGCGTTATGGTCGGCCGATCGTCGCCCGCCTTCTTGCCGTTGCCGTCCTCGTCCTGCGAGTCCTCATCGTCGGGCGCATTGCCTTCGGGGTCCGGCAGGACATGGTCGAGCCGGTCGGCTCGGCGATGAGCGTTGCGGCCTTCGACCGTGTAGACGTTGTCCGCCCAGCGCCCTTCCACGTGCATCAGGTGGAACAGCCGTGGACAATACGCGTACTCGTTGAGCATCCGCACGGGCAGTCCCGGCTCGCCGGGAGCCTCGTCGCCGTCCGCGTCCGCAGAACCATGAACATCCGCTCGCTGAATCATGCTTCCGCCCTCCACAAAACCACTATGCACTTGTCAAAGATCGACCAAATCCCCACCCGACTTTAGAATCATTCCGCCGGAGCAAACAACCCCAGCCCGCAATGCCGCCCCGCACCAATGGCTATCGGCCCAGGCATTTTCAGCCCATCCTTGAACCGCAGCGTCATATGCACAGCCGTCTGGCTCAACAAATGATTTGGCCGGACATAGCCGGTCAGCCGCCTGTTGCGGTCATACTTGTGCGCTGAGAACGATTTTGGGAATCGTGAGAACGCACTCCATTCGAACTCGCATGGCTGATCGATGCGGGATTGCGCGAGAGCCTTCTCAATGAGTTTGCGCGTCTTCTCCGGCTTATGGTCATCGTGGCCGGGCAGGATGACGGGGGTGAAACTATGCCAGATCTCCGTGGCCTGAGTATAGCACCGTGAAACGTTGTCGCCCTTGATTGGCACAAGGAACGGCGGATCACTGTCTCCAAACTCGTTGCCCTGGAGAGGTTCCAATTGGCGCCCTGCCAGATGCCGTGCCAGGTGGCTGAGCCACTCCTCGTCGCCCACTGGAGCAGCAATCATGATCCGACGCACACCAGGGTCGGTATGTTCATGCCCCAAAGACGGCAGTGGCAGATAGGAGAACTGCCGATGCTCCTCCTGTCCTTCTTTGACATGTCCGGCCACATAGGTTTCCGCCCAGTCATCCCCAACGCCAGCAGGTGGCGACGCCTTCATCGCCTGGATCGCCAGATGGCGGATCATACCGGCGAGGTGGATAAGTTTCCGGTGCGGGTGGCGAAAGCGATTGCCATCGGCCTTGCGTAGTTCGAAGACACAAAAGGGACGTGGCAGCGGTTCATCGTCGCGGCGGTAACGAAGCACACGAAAGGTTCTCAGAGGCGGCACGGGCTTGAATCCATCACTCGACAGGCGGCCAAGGAACGCTTTGTGTTTGCGTATCAGGTCGTCAAGCGTGCCCGGAGTCGGTATCCGCAACGAGGTCCCACCGGTTGGTGTTGTTCGCCACCGATGGCCGGATAAGGCTGCCGCCTGTTCAGCGGAGATAACGCCCGCGTCGCCTACCACCATATCAATGCCCCACCCCAGATGGGTCATGCTGCGTGCGGCAGTGGTCAACACGTCGATGTAGGGACACTCGCCATTGGGCAGAACATAGAGATAGTGGACAACGTTACCATCGAGGTGGGTCGGACAAATCACCTTTTCAGTGCGTTTCACCTGTCGGGTGATCTCGCCTTTCTTCCATGCCGAGACAAGCAGATCCGCCGTATTGTTTGGGACATAGAATTGACATTTCACCGTGGACACCATGCCAGCCGGCGCCACGATCTCGGGCTGCGGCCGGGCTTCCAGCCATTGGAGAGCGAGCAAAGCGTGCGTCAAGTCGGTTCGCTGATTCCAGCGCCCCGCGGACGCAGCAACAAGAGCCTGAAACAACCGCAACGGCGACGGCGGCCATTCGGGCTCATCCCCATCTCTCCGCCCGTGAAAACACGAGTCGAGGAATGTAGCGGTGATACGAAGATAGCCTGTCATGGTGTGCTCCTGGAATCAGTCTTTTTTCTTCACATCCGCCTTCGCTTTGGCTTTATCGAATGCGACAGTCCTGTCCTCACCGATCTTGAACGCTTTTGCCGCGTCTGCGGCGAACGCAAGTGCCATATCGTGGGTCACAGGACAGGGAACTCGCTTGCCATCCGAATACACTTCTACGAACTCTCGTGGTCTCTTCGGGTCGAGGACGAGCATGCATCCCTGACGGAGGTAGCCGGAGACGTTGGCTGTGAATGCCACCAGTGAAAGCCCGAGGATGTATCGTCGGAGAACCTGCGTCTTCTGTTGGTCACCACCGACGTGCAGCAGACGCAATGCAGCCAAGCCGAGCGTTGCATCGCGCCGGACACCACCTCGCGCAATCACACCGCCATGTGACGCCGACGCCGGATTGTGTACAAATCCCCGTTGGGCGAGCGGACTCTTGTTGTTCCCCTCGGCTTTGGCTTTTTCTTCTTCACTAAACACGTCCATGCTGGCGTAGTCGACGGGGGGGATGTATACTGCGCCACGAGTCAGTCGTTGAACGTCAAATGCCCGAATAGTGGAGGACACCAGCCGCGGCAGCTTTGCCTGCGTGTCTCGGGAATCCCATACCCCAAAGACCAAGGAGGTGGGGGCTATCTTGGCAAGAGGTTCTGCATTACCGGCTAAGACCGCCTTGAATGCGTCCTGCAGTTCTTTCTGCAACTCCGAGCAGCGAACCAGGGCGTCTCCCGCGCGGTGACCCGCCTCCAAAATGTTGATTGCGTACTCCCCCGCTTTGATGACAACCTGTGGCACCAAGTGTTTGTACTTTGCCTGCATGAACAGCGGCTCGATCCGGTTGGCCTGTGAACCAACACTGTCGATCAAGCAAACATTCTTGCCTTCTTTCTCATCGCCAAACTGATTGATGTTGTATCCACCCGCGAAGCCGTCGCCGGCGGCGAATGTTGCCGGAAATAGCACACCATCCGAACCTTCAACAGGCACAAGGTACTCCCGGATGACAAGTGCCGCGGGGCCATCGTCGTTCAGGTAATGATCGAATTTGGTTTCTTCAGACATCGCGTAATCTCCTTATGAAAGTGGAATTGCAGAACGAAATGCTTTGTGTTTTTTCTGTTCCGTGCGGAACCAGTTTTCAAATCGGTATCCTCGCTGTCCGAGCAAGGGTAATGTGCCGGTTGACGCCGCCAGGAGGAGACTGGGCGGGAGAGGTACCTGCCAGGTGAAATAATCGTAGATTCGTGTTTCCCCTGTAAACGCTGGACGGGCCACCTGCAATCCGATCAGACAGAGCAATTCCACCGCTGGGTAAGCGGTGCTTGTGAGATTCAAGTCATTTGGCGAAAAGCCAATGTCACGGGAGTGCGCGTTAGAGGCACGACGGGCGTCGAAATAGTATGGCTCCTTTTTCTTGTTTGGACGGTCCGGCGTAGTAACCACCATGCCGATGTTGAACAGATCCGCGTTGTGAAACTGGTCGCTTCTCATGGCGTGTTGCATCGCACGAGCAATTCCAAAACTTTCCATCGTACCTGCCCAGACTTTCAAGTCTCTTGCGCCGGTTTGATCTGTCACCCACCAGTCGATGGACAACGGACGGAATGGCTCTGCCATGAGCAGCGGAGATGAATACAGATCCGTTGGATCGGTGTGAACCAATCTTGCAGTGGCTATGGCGTCAACGAGGTTGGGCAATGTTCCGGCGCATACGAAATGAAACGCGCTTCCATCTTCGTCGAACCATCCCTCGACCCCCGGCCACAGTCGGTCGGCCAGTTCGAGCAGGCCGCAGCAGGCGAAGAATTGGCCGGGGTTGGTGACGTCCACGTTCACGGTGATATTGGGTTCGGGGTAATTCATGGCTTGCCCTCCACTTCATCGGCATAGGCGGATGGCTCGGCGCTAGCGGCCCAGTCGGCGGCGCGCAGCAACGACTCAAGGTAGGCCAGACCCCAGCGGCCGTACTTGCGCTGGAGGCGTGCGAAGCGACGTGGCGTTTCTATCGCCAGGGCTTCGGCATCAGGGTCGAACGCCTCATCGAGGTCAAAATGAGGTCTGGCGCGGCCGTGGTGGGCGGCGATCAGGTGAAGGACCAAATCCTGCATGATCGGGGAAAGCGCGCGTACCTGCCCATTATTTGCGGCATCCGCCACGGAGGCAAACTCGTGGCGGAACGGCTCGGGCAGCCGGGCGCCCTTGCGGCCGGATTTTGCCAGCAACAGATCGGGATAGCACCGATTGCCGAGTGCAATCTGAAACCGTTCCCGTTCTTTGCCGTGGTCATGCAGCTTGGCGGCAAGAAGGATGGCCTCAGCAATTCCATCGAGAAGCGACAAACCTGTGACGATCCGTTGAGCACGATTCTCCACATCCTCCGTGTGGGTGTCGAGCGTCACGGGCTTCTTGGCCGTGCGCCCACCTTCCAGAGGAGTGCTTTCGTACCACTCCCAGCGGCGGGGTTCGGCTTCCTCTCCCTCAGACATGTCAATCTCGATGGTGCACACGCGCCGCATCTCCGCAGTCTTGCTCGCATACTCCGGATCATCCGACCAGACACGGATGCGGGCACCGGCCTGGGACAAGGCGATGTCCGACACATCGTAACGCAGTTCCTCTTGAAATCGTGCATCGCCATCCAGTGTTCCGACAGGAGTCAGACCACCCACGGATGGCGGCAGAATCACCGTCGCACCATAGAGTCGTCGGCTATTCCCATCGACCACCTCCTGCAACGCGGCGGGCTTGACCTCGCCTTGGACATCAACGATCCAGATGGTGGTCCCCTGCACGCGTTCCGCCATTCTGCTGAGTTGGGCGAAGACACCTGTGCTCTTGCGATCCGTTGCATCGCGGAGCAGTTCATGCGGCTTGAGCGGGTATTCGTCCAGCAGGTCTTCGGGCGGATACTCGTCGAGCAGATCGCCGGTGATGATTCCGACTTCCTCCCGCCAAGCGACGTATGTTTCCGGCGGCTCCCATTCTGCGATACCGTGCAGGTACGGCCCGACTGGTGGCCGGCCCGGCATCGGCTGGCGAATGCTGGTGAGTGCCCAAGCGTCGAAGAGAATGTCGGTCGCTGGCAGGATTGTCGGTGCGGGGGCGAAAGCGGCTGATCGTTTCTTGCGATCGAGTCTGCTCAAGTTCAGCGGGCTGGCGTCGCCATCCAATTCCTGCAGCAGTTTCAGCGTGGCCTCACGGGCATCCTTGAGTTTGTCCTTCTCGTCGAGCTTCGCCGGATACACCACGTCAATCCGAGCGTGGCCGTTGCCGTAACGGTTCACGCGTCCCAAGCGCTGGGCCATGCTCTCGAACGTGGACAGGTCGCAGACCATGTGATCGGCGGAGATGTCGATGCCGACCTCTCCTGCGCTCGTGCAGACGAGGAAGACCGTACCGGGCATTGGGGTAGTCCTCCACTGCTCGTCCTCAGGTGCGTCCGACCTGGGAGGCTTGAGGAACCGGGCGAAAACACGGGACGCGTCGGGCCGACGCGGGTCGGCCATGCGATCGCGCTCCAATCCGCGCATCGTGCCGGTGAGCGGCTGAATGTGGTCCTCGGGTACTCCGTCCTTCTTATTCGTGAGCCGGCTACAGACCTTCTTCACGTCATCCAGGGTTCGCACGAAGATGAGCACGGCAGCCTTGGTGTCGTTGCCTTGGTCATCCTTTCCCAACCTCAAGGCACGTTCCGCGATTTCCTCGGCAATCCTGCCGTCATCATGGGCTTTCTTGAGGCGTAGTTGCTTCTTGGCTTTGAGTCGCCGCCAGACGTGATGGATCGGCTCGGTGGGAGGATAGGGCAATTCCTCCGGCGGACTTTTCTCATCCGATGTCAACTCGAATGGCTTGTCGGTTTCCCCATTCTTCTCACCGATTCGTGCCGTTGCAGACAGTGCCATCACGCGCAGCTTCGGCCAAGGTAGCTCGCCCGTTCGCTCACCTTTCTCCTGTTCTCGCTGGATGGCTTCGATCAGCTTCTGAAACGCCGGTTCCAGGTGCGCTTCATCGTGGACGAGCAGGGCATCCTGGCCGAGGAAGCCGGCGTGGAGCGGTCGGCTCTTGAAACCGATGCCGTAGCCGCTGAACAGTAGGCGGCTGCCGATCATGTCCACCGTGCCGCAGATCACCGCCGGGCGGGCGGGATCGGCGGACCATTCGCGGTTGTCGGCGAACTGGCCGCGAAGCGTGCTGATCGCCAACGGCACGTCGTAACTGGCGGCGCAGAGGGCCTGTAACCGTTCCTTCAATTCAGCCAGTTCCGGCTTGCAGAGGTTTTTCCGTAGGTTCTCCGCCTCGGCGGTCGTCTGATCGACGACGGTTCGCCGATTGACGACATACACCAGCCGACGCGGCAGCTTGCCCTGGCTGTGTGCCAAGGCGATGAGCCATACACCGACGACGCTTGTTTTGCCCAGCCCCGTGGGCAAGTTACACGAGGCAGGAATCCTGCCGTTGACGAACTCTTCGTGCAATCGCTTCTGCCAGGGAAACGGAGTGTGCCCTGTCAGTTTCTCGAACGTCTCATCGAACTTCATTCCGCAATCCTCTCAATCCTCGAACGGCCGCTGGCGGGTCAAAGGCGGTCCGCCATTGTCTCGTGGTCGCTCGGTCTTTCGGGCCAGGCCTGGGGCCGCGAGAACTTACGTATATCCGCACTCTTCCTCGGCCACGATTGTCCTCTGTCTGGGCCGGAGCAGCCGTGGCAACTTCTCTATTCTACGCCGGACCCGGCTACGGACAAGGGCCATTATGCGGCGAGGAACGCCTATTGACGGCGAAGCCGCATTCCTTAGCCCGTTTCCATCTTCCTCGTCGGTCCGAATCTGCCGTGACATCATGCAAGCCCAACGACAGAGAATGGCGAGACTCTATACCATCGCCCACGCCAGCCCCCAGGGGCCATGCCGCAGCCTGCGGTGGCAAGAACGACCAGATGTGCCGGCTATCCCCAGTGGAGAAGATGCACGCCACGGTTTCTATATAGGCGTCTGTGATGGCCCCGATGTGGATGGAAGAATCGAAAGACAGGGGATTATTTTGATTCTTTCCGCTCAGGCGCACCTCTCAAGACGCAGGAGCCCTCGCCGTCCAGCTACAGAGCATCGTCTCGCTTGCACTTGCTCATCGGCCCGGATGGCGCGCCGGGCGCCACGTGTCCAATGGTCGCGTATTCGCTTCCCACAGTCCCCGGCATCAGACACAGTGACCATGATCTGTCCGCCATGCCCCAGCACGCTTATCATACTTTCGTGTTCGCACCAATTGTGGTCAGCGGCAAGCCCTTTTCGTCCCCATACAGTCGCACGTGAGAGTCAGCGCCAGTGCCACAACAGACATGGCAGAATCACGATACGGTAGATCACCCACTTGATGAGTCCGACGACCTGTTTTGGGCGTATTCCTTCACATTTGACGATCCGGACCCCTTTTCAGGCATACCCACACATAGCTCCAGACCCTTCTGGTCCGATTCCTTCACATTTCCTCTGAAACCTGAAATCGGGACCCTTGAAAACACACTGCCGCCCAGCGGAAAAGTGAGAGTTGGCAGGAGACCTATGCATAGCCCGCCTGTGGGCGGTGGTCGTCATCGGCCTTACGGGCATCGCGGTAGGCCTGGACCATCTTCTCGGTAGAGGGCGACAGGTAGACCGAGGTGGTCTTGAGGCTTCTGTGTCCCACCTGTTTTTGCACGATGGGCAGGGGCACGCCTCGGTCCACCACGTAGTTCATTATGTGTGAATGCCTCAAGCTATGGACCGTGAACATCCTGAGGTTCTTGCCGCGGGCATCCTTGCCATAAACGTGCTGCAGGCCGGCCCTGGTGATATAGTGCTGGAAGATCTGGCGGATGCGGTTTTCGGTATACGGGGTATTCCAGCGTTTTCCCGGGTGGAAGAGGTAGGCATCGGCTTTGAGGACCTTTTCATCCCGCTTGTTCATCAGACCTTTGTATCGCAGCAGGCTCTTGAGTTCATTGGTCAGACCTCTGGGCAGATAGCTGACGCGCGGGTGTCTGGTCTTGGTGTTCTCGGCCGGGAAGAAGACCGTACTGCGGCTGAAGTGTACGTGCTTGGTCTGAATCCGGACGAACTCCCCGACCCGGCAGCCCAGCTCGTAGATCACCTGGAACATCAGCTTGTGATGGTACTGATCGATACTGTCGAAGAACTGCTGCAATTCGTCCTGGTTCAGGTAGCGGATGATCTCGCCGAAACGCTCGTATCGCTTGGCTCGTCGTCGCTTTCTGTATTCGTGTTGTCGCATGTCGGCAGATTCGCTGGGGTGGATGGTTTCCATGCAAATGTGAAATCACACAGATATAAAAACCTTGCGCCGGCCATCGTATATATGGATACAGGCGAACCGAAAACTATATAAACCCTGATGCCTTGGTAGTCATAGGCTCAGAGAAACCCACGGGCATCACGCCTGTCACAACCCCGCAGACGCTCATGTCACACGATGCCGATGCAACTGACGACAGGGCCGCATGCTCCGACCATCTCGATTGCCCCGCCACTTTGGCTCATTCCGCCTCGAAAGACCTGGAATACCACGAAATCGCCAAATCCCATGGCTGTCCTTCGTAGCCGCAGCTTTCTCTATGTCTCTCATATTCGGCTTTTCAGCCCCGTATGTCACTTTCCCATCTCCACTCCTGCACCGCCCTTCTCCTCTCAATTCACCTTCTTCCAGCCCGTAAGACCCGAAATACCCTGAAATATCGCCCCTTCTGCCCGCAGGCTTCCTCGTGCCGGCTGCCACAGAATTGGCCACCTCTCGTTGTTCTGTGTGCCATCTGCCTAAGCGACGCCTTTGCCCACAGCATGGCTCACGCCTCTTGGCTCCTCTCCGCACGACCGCACACCTGCGCCGTCGGCGTTTCGCTGCTGATGCTGATGGTCACACGGCGGCCTTCGAGACGGTCTGCCTGCCGCATCGCTTTCCCCAGAAGGTTGCTCTACGGGCGACCTCTCTCGGCCTGGGATTCTCCCGCATCAGCCGAAAGGTATAAATACCGCATCATCCTGTACGATCGTACAGATTGGTATATCCAATCGATCAGGAATAACCGGAACATGGCAAAACCCGAAACTGTTTTCAAAGTGGGCGCCGTCCGAGCCTCGGTCTTTCGCAATGTCGTCATCGATAACAACGGCAAGACTGTCCCCCTGCCCAAGGTGGTCATCGAAGTCCGTTACAAGGACAAGACCGGCCAGTGGAACGGGACCAACAGCCTCAGTCTCAACGACATCCCCAAGGCGATCCTGGCCCTCCAGAAAGCCTTTGAGTACCTGACCGGCCACAAAGAGCCCGACCCAGTGCAAAGCCTCCATACGGGCTCGCAATAGGCCCACCAGCCCACTCCGTACAAAGCGCCGAGAACTGAATTCTCACCTTGTTACCTGGAGGATCGCCCCCACCTTTTCTGCTCCCACCTCATCAACGCTCGGCCATATGGCCTGAGCTTCTATTCATACTCGCAGAGCCCCGGAGCGTTTCAGGGGCCTTTTCATGCGCGAACCAGATGGCCCGCTCGTTCACAACAGCTGTGCCATCGCACTCATGGAGGTATCGCCTATGCAGATCATAAGAGCACAAGTCAACGAACGATTGTTGTCCAAAGCCGAAAGGCTCTTCACAGGCGCTGTGGAGGGCCGGATCATCGAGATTCTGCAAAACGCCAGAAGAGCGAGCGCTACGGAGGTGCACATTATCAATAGTGACGGCCAGGTCGCGGTACGTGACAACGGTCGTGGCATCGCCGACTTCGCCGCACTGCTAGACCTGGGCCGGTCCGAGTGGGATGACCGCACCAAGTATGCCGAGGACCCGGCGGGTGTGGGCGTGTTCTGTCTGGCGCCGCGGGAGGTGTGCATTACATCTGGCGACAAGAAGGTCGTCATCCGCGACAAAGGCTGGACCGGTGAGCCGGTCGAAGTGCTGACATCAGATGACTTCTGCAAAGGCACCGAGCTGGTCTTCGGCGATCAGCCCTGGCTGTTCGAAACGGTCCAGAAACACGCGGTCTTCAGCGGCTTGAACGTGACTGTAGACGGCGAGCCGTGCACCAGCGAATCGTTCGTATCGCAGCCGGCATCGCCCCATCCGGAACTGGGCTGCCGGATCGAGGTGCGCGAGCGAAATGCTCTGGGCCAGTGGCATGGACAGTGGAAGCGCAGCTACTACGCCGACAATGTCCTGGTCAACTTCCACGGCCAGGTGGTTGCGTTCACGTACATGCCGGTCAGTGAAGAACTACAGTTTCTGATCGACCTGACGGGTGAACCGACGGGTATTCGACTGATGCTGCCGGCGAGAGTTCAACTGGTGGAGAACGAGGCCCTGAAGAAGCTCGAGGCGGCCATCGAGAAGCAGGCCTATCTGTATATCCAAAGGCGAGGTTCGCATAAGCTCAAGTACAGCGAGTACCTCAGGGCCAAAGAGCTTGGAGTCGAGCTGCCTGAGGCCCAGCCGGTGTTCCGGGTCGGGTTGCTCACCGGCGAGGCAGTCGAACCGGTTGAAGTCATCAAGCCCAAGGATTTTCCATTGGCCAGTTGTTATCGCCTGGGCAAGGAGTGCATGGATGCGGACGACGCGAACGAAGCGAATGTCCATCTTCTCTCTGCCCTCGGTCAGTTCGAATCGCCCTTTGTCGTGGTGGACATCTCGTCGGACTATGACGGCTACAGCTGGGCCCGGCTGCCGACAATCCAGCAGATCGAGGTCAAGGCCGGCAAGGAGATCCGGTCGCAGCACCTCTGGTGCGAGAGGCTGGTTGTAGTCGAAGGCCTTCAAATGACGGCACGCATCAGCGACGGCAGGATGTTCATATCGGTCGTGCCCATGGCCATCCGTGAACACACTCGGCCCCAGGGCCCAAATACCTGGATCACCCACGAGGACGGCACAGCTCAGATGCTGCAACCCCCGGAGATGTCACCTGCTATGTGAAGAAGGCCCGACAGTCATATTCATCATCGACTTAGCATGGCACGCTATCCAATCGAGGCGCGCCATCGCACGTTTTGGAGGTAAACAACATGGCATGGAGACCAACACAATATTTGATCGAGGGCGAACTCGACAACACCCGTCTCGGCAAAGTCACGGGATGGATGCGGTTTGCCGGAATGAAGGACAGGGTGACCTTCGATCTGCAAGGGAATTTCCACAGAGACATTCGGGGAGCAAAGATTCGCTTCAGAGGCGATGCAGCAGAGACAGAGCCACCGGCCGATGCCAACGAGTACACGAAAGGTTTTGCCCTGCATCACACGGGCAAGGTCGGTGACATGACGGCAGGCTTGCCGCCTTATGACTATGGTCAGGCGCCGTATTTTGAGTGGTTCGGCAAGGAAAACGGCCGCGTGGTGATCGAACTGGAACCCACGCAGGTCGAAGTGATCGGAACGCCCATCCCAGCGCGCGAGTCCTACCCCGTTTCACGGGATACCCAGAAACGCAATATGGCTCAGTTCCTGGGCAGCATTGCGGCTGAGGTGAACCTGCCCGCAGAACGAGTGGTTTGCGTCGGTGGCGATACGGCAGTTACAGCCGACAGACGGACGGTCAACGACAGGGTTCGCGGTATGAAGCTCTTGACGCAGGAGATCCGTAAGATACTGCCGCCGCTCTATGCCCAGGATGGCAAGGGCGGAAAGGCTATGGCGTACATCAAGTACTTCACCCCTTCAAGTTCGTGGACGTGGTACATCCTGGAGGGCTCTCCGATCACCGACGAGATCGGCAAGGAGGTGGATTTCCACTTCTTTGCATTGGTTGAGGGTCAGGACAAAGAGCTGGGCTATGTCGCGCTGTCAGAATTGGAAAGCGTCGGGGGCCCAATGGGCCTGCCCATCGAACGCGACCTGCACTGGAAGCCCAGGATGCTCGCAGAGATCGCACCGGAGATGTTTTCATCCGACGAGCGAATGGAGGGACAGGGATGAAAAGGAGACGCCGAAGTTCACGTGGTAAGAATGGTGGTGGTGTGGAGGCCAACAGGAAGGCTCACAGCAGCACGGGCCGTGGCCTGAGACTCCTGCCGCATGCGATCCGCGAGAATCTGCCCATCCTGGGCTCGCAGCGGAGACTCGGTGGGAGAGTGAAGGCCCTGGTGAAATGGTCCACCCGCGATGGCTCACTCGCATACTACATCACCGAAGGTTCGGCTCGAAGGACTCCAGAC
>CAZNSM010000143.1:0-12695 GCA_964575615.1 uncultured Pirellulales bacterium
ACTCCCTCGCGCCGCACGAGGTCGAGGAACTTTGACTGGCCGGAGAGATCGACCACATCAACCGGCTTGGACAGAGCGAATATCAACTCCCCATAGAAACGAAAGAACTCGTGGGGACGGACACCCTCCACCGCCAGATCGATGTCGCGCGCTTCGCGGCTCGAATCGAGGCTGGAGCCAAACAGAAGAGCTCTCCTGGCGCCATACTTTCGGCAAATCGCCTCAATCTGCTGTCGGTCCGTTTCGGCAATCATAGCAGTATTGTACCGCATCAAGTAGGCCATTGCCAACACCCCATAGTCAACGTTCCATCGGGCCACGGAGGATTTGGGCAAGGATGGCGGGTACATCAAGAGGGGTTTCTGTAAACGCGAGCCGTTTGAGGAGAGTCTGCTGGCGTGTGGTGAAGGCGACGGGAGTGTGGGGATCGAAGTCGGCGACGCCAAGAGTCCGGTGAATGGCACGGATCAGGCCATCGATGCCGATGGCCTGTTTGGCGCTCATGCAGACAGGCTCGCCCACGGCGGCAGGCAGTGCGGCAAGGTCGAGGCGCGCCGGCAGATCGGATTTGTTCAGGACGGTCAGAATGCGTTTGTCGGCCAGCGCTTCGAGGAGTCTCTCGTCAATCCGGGCTTCCGGCCGGCTGAGGTCCAGAACCAGCAGGACCAAATCCGCCCGGCGGAGGATCTCGACGCTCCTGGTCTGGGCGGCCCGGTCGATACCATCGCCGTCTGCCGCGATAACATCGGCGCCAAGGCCAGCGGTGTCGACGACGGTGGCCGCCAGCGGCGGGATGAGAATCTCCGCAGAGACCCAGTCTCGCGTGGTGCCTTCGATGTCGGTGACGATGGCCTTCTCGCATCCGGCCAGGGCGTTCAGCAACGTGCTTTTGCCCGTGTTGGGCGGACCGATCAGTGCAACCGTGCAGCCCTCGACGATCAGGCGAGCAATCTCGCTGTCACGGAGTATCTGCCCGGCCCGGCTGGCAATCTCGGCCAGTGACATCGAATCGCTTTCCCGGGACCACCGTCGGACCGTCTGCGCTAGTCCAGCCTCGATCTGGGCCATGATGATGCGGGCCCCTTCGACAGTCTTGACCTTGGTCACCGCCAGCTTCGCCTCGACGGCAATCGAATTGCGGGATCGCTCCGCAGAGAACATCCTGTCCAACAGCGACTCGGCAGCAAGCAGCTCTACATCGCGTCCATCGAGCAACTCCATGATCCGTTCGACAATGAGTGGATTGCCGTGACAGTGAATGGCGAAGGCGTGCGGTCCCTCGCAGCCGACGGCGACCTGATCGAGGACCTCGGCGCCGTCGACGATGTGACCCAAAAGGATGCGACCGGTCTCGAAAGCGGATGGTCCCTCTCCGCAGGACCGGAAGACTTCTGACAGAACAGCCCGGGCCGACTCGCCGAAAAGCAGAATCGTGGCAATCGCCCCCGCACCCGACCCGGTCATGACTGCTGCGAAGACCGCCATGATATCAGGCCATCTCGCTCTGCTTTTCGATGTGCTTCATGTAGGCCAGGACGATGCCTTTGACGACGAGGTGGGGAACGTAGTTGTCAACGAAGGGACAGTCGTCTTTGATCATCGCCGCGCCCGATCCGGTGATGACCGTCTGAGGCCAGCGTCCGAGCTGCTCGGCGTAGCGCCGGATGATCTCTTCCATCGCGCCGATGATCGAGTAATACAGCCCGCAATTGATTGCGTCGGCGGTGTTCTTGCCGTATGGGGTTTCCGGGCGGTGCACTGTGATCTTGGGCAACTGGGCCGTGCTGTCGTTCAGCGCCTGGGCGCTGATCTCGAACCCGGGACAGATCACTCCCCCCTGAAAGACCCCGTTGGCATCGACCAGGTCGATCGTCACGGCGGTGCCAAAATCGGCCACCACGACCGCATCTTCCACCACGTCATAGGCGGCCGCGGCCGATACGATGCGGTCGGTTCCCACCTTCTTCGGCTCGTCCACCCAGGCCGACATCGGCAGCGGGATGTCCTGCCCGATGATGTGAATTCTCTCGTGGAGGTCCTCCT
This sequence comes from uncultured Pirellulales bacterium, assembly GCA_964575615.1. Classification (GTDB taxonomy): domain Bacteria; phylum Planctomycetota; class Phycisphaerae; order Sedimentisphaerales; family Anaerobacaceae; genus Anaerobaca. The sequence goes on from CAZNSM010000143.1 coordinate 2,044, forward strand.
CGGCGACCTTGCGGACGAACTCCGTCCACACCGGCTTGACACTGCTGACGACGATGACCCCGTCCCGCTTGCCCTCGATCGAGGCATCCAGGATGGGGACCTTCTGCCAAGCCGAGAGCAGGCAGTCTCTGAGAGCTGCCTCCCCGCCCCCCGGCAGCGACTGAATGGACTCTTCCTTGCCGTCGAGGAACAGCCCGACCGCCACGTTGGTGTTGCCGACATCCACCGCCACGATATTCATAGATCACACTCGGAATCTTCAGACTTGCGACTCGGCGCCTCTTCCCGGCACCGCGAGAAATGCTTTTAACCGATCTTGACACACCTGTCAATCTCGACCTCTGGCGGCGAAAAATCGCGGATTGCGGTAGACAGCCGACGGGGAGCGGCCACTATATCTGCGAGTGCACTTGGATCCGAGGATGCCACGTGGCAGAACAGAACGACGCAGAACTCGTGCAGGCCGCAGCCAAAGGCGACAAGAACGCGTACGGGACGCTCTACGACCGCTATGCCCCGCTGATTCGGGCAATCTGCTACGACCATACGAAGCACTTGGCCGATGCGCAGGACCTGGCACAGGACGTCTTCCTGCGGGCTTACGAGCGGCTCGGCGGGCTTCACCGGGCTGACCGGTTCGGCCCCTGGATCGTCACGATGGCGCGGCTGCGATGCCGCGAATGGCGACGTCAGAGGTCGCGCGAGCGGCAGAAAAACGCCAGGCTTCCCAAGTCCGAGGCGGTGGCGGAGGGACTGCCGGAGGTGATGGCATCGGAAGCCCTCCGCCGGAAGATCGCGCAACTCCCGGAAAGAGAACGCATGGCTCTGCACGTGTTCTATTTGCAGGGTAACTCGACGCCGGATTCTTGCCGGCTCGTCGGTTTATCCCGCTCGGGGTTCTATCGAGCGTTGGATCGGGCCCGAAAGCAACTCCGAACGCTCCTGGCTCACGAGCTGGAGGATATACGATGAGCGAGCAGTCCAATGACAATCTGAACCAGACGTATGAAGCATTTCGTCAGGACCACGACGTGCTCCGGCAAGAGCTGATGGATGCCCTGCCGGAGCCCGCCACAGAACCGGAACGCGTGCACTCGAAGATTCCGATGTGCCGCTGTTTGAGAGGACCTTTGATGAACGGCAAAATGATGAAGCTGGCCGCTGCGGCCGCCATTGTCCTGGCAGTCCTGATCGGCATTTACTTCCTCGGTGGCTCGCCCACCGGAGCGACGATCGCCTGGGCCCAAGTCGCCCAACGCATGGATACCATCAATGACTTCACGTGCCGCATGACCTCGTGGCGTGTCCCCGCCGAGACGGCCGGTGAGACCCAGACCAGAGAAGAGATGACAATGAACTTCTGGTATTCCGATGACTACGGCTTCAAGATGGAGCAGTATACCGGCGGAGAACTGGTCATGGTGGAGTACTTCCTTCGCCGCAGGAGCGAAGGGGTGCGCATCTGGCCGCAGAAGAAGGCTTACGTGCGAATGCCCTTGGGCGAAGAACAGTTGGCGATGGGACCTGCCCAGAAGATGGACCCGCGCGACTGGGTCCGGCGGTTCACGACGTCCAATTTCACGTCGCTCGGAAGGCGCACGACAGATGGCATCGAGACTGAGGGTATAGAGACCAGAGACCTGGGCGTCATCCGGTCCGCATCCTCGTCCTGCGAGGACTATGCGGCACGTCTTTGGATCGACGTCCAAACGCAACTACCGGTCAGCATAGAAGAAACGTACACGATGAACGGCGTGCGCAGCGGTGGCGGCGCCGACCGGTTCGAATGGAATCCAGGCCTGACCGCCACCGACTTCGAACCGGCGATCCCCGCCGACTACAAGTCGCGGTAGCCGAAGCGGCCTGCCTGCGTTGCCCGGAGTGTCGGAGCCCCCAGGATCAGGCCGCAATCCGGTGAGAGAATCATCCAAGGGGTCGAGCAGACAGATTGGTGCCGGCTCGGCCCCTTTCCACTCTATGGGAGAATCAGGCTCTGGGTTCCTTGACTCTTTGCCAGAGCAGCTCGGTGAGGTCTTTGATCCCCTGGCCGGTGGCGGCAGAGATCGGGAGGACATTCCGGCCGAGCTTTTCTCGGATGTGGGCAAGCGCCGTGCCGTCGGGGTCGAGGTCGATCTTGTTGGCGACAATGACCTCGGGCTTGTCCGCCAGGACCTGGCTGTAGCGCTCCAGTTCGGCACGGATTGTGTGGTAGTTATCGACTGGATCTGCGCCGTCCAGAGGCAGAACATCGAGAATGTGCACGATGATGGCGGTCCGCTCGATGTGTTTGAGGAAATCGTGCCCCAGGCCGGCGCCCTCGCTGGCGCCTTCGATCAGGCCGGGGATGTCGGCCATCACGAATCGCCGGAAACCGCTGAGGCCCACGATGCCCAGCACGGGCTCCAGGGTCGTGAACGGATAGGCCGCGATCTTCGGTCGTGCCGCCGAGCAGCGGGAGATCAGGGTGCTCTTGCCTGCGTTAGGCAGGCCCACGAGGCCGACGTCGGCAATCAGCTTGAGTTCCAGCCTGAGGTTGCGTTCCTGGCCGGGCTTGCCCGGCTCGAACTCCCGCGGCGTCTGATGTGTCGCGGTCGCGAAGGTCTTGTTGCCCCTGCCCCCCTTGCCCCCCTTGCAGACCAGGACCCGCATGCCAACCTCGTTGAGGTCTTTCAGCAGCAGGTTCCAGTCGGTGTCGTAGATAAGCGTGCCCCGCGGCACGCGAACGATCAGGTCCTGTCCGTCGGCGCCGGACTTGTTGCTGCCCTGGCCGGCCCGGCCGTTCTCGGCGCGCCAGTGGTGCTTGCCCGCGAAATCCAGCAAGGTATCGAGGTCGCCTGCGGCCTCGAAATAGACGTGCCCGCCGCGGCCGCCATCGCCGCCGTCCGGGCCACCTTTCGGCACAAACTTCTCCCGCCGGAAGCTGACACAGCCGTTGCCTCCGTCGCCCGCCTTGACCCAGATTTGTGCCTCGTCAACGAACATGAGCCCAAAACAGCCCTTGGAGAAAACCCGGAATGAAACCCACCCACAAAAAAAGGATGGCATTTCACCATCCTTTGGAGATCACGCTACGGAACAAGCTAACCGATCAGAGCACGTGCACCTTACGGCCGTGGAATGACACGGTTCCGTCCATCTTGGCAAACAGCGTGTAGTCCCTGCCCATGCCCACGTTGGAACCGGCAAAGAACTTGGTGCCGCACTGTCGGACGAGAATCGCCCCGGCCTTGGCCGTCTGGCCGGCGTAGAGCTTCACGCCGCGATACTGCGGATTGCTGTCCCGTCCGTTCCTCGAAGAACCTTGTCCCTTCTTATGTGCCATGGCCTACAACCTCGGAATCTTCTGCCTCAAATCAGTGAAAAACTGCCGAAACCAAGAATTATAGCGGTCCGCCCACATGGTGTCCAGCCCAATTCTTGAGAAATTTGCCGCCCTATTGGGCCTGCACGATCGCCTTGGCGTCCTCGGTCGGCACCAACCCTGTAGCCGCCACTTTGAACCGACCCTGCGGATCGATGAAGAAGGTGCTCGGCACGAACTGGACCTCGCCGAACGGAGCCGGCAGGCTGCTGCCGCCGCCCGACAGCACGGTGAAACTGAGGTTCTCCTTCTGAGCATACTCCTTCAGAAGAGCAGGCGGCTCGTTTGAAATGCTCAAAATGGCCAAATCCTTCTCGGGATAGGCGGCCCGCAACTCCTTCAAGTGCGGAATCTCGAGCCGGCACGTCGCCACCCACGTGGTCCAGATGACCACCAGCACATTTCTGCCCCGGTAGTCGCTGAGCGTATGGACGTTGCCGTTGATATCGGTGAGGGTGAAATCCTGCGCGATCTTGCCCCACCACTGCTCGGCAGCCGGACTCCAGGTCTTGGCGGCCTTGACCACATTCTGGATGCTCACAGACGGCTCACGGAAGAGGTTGGCGGCCGCATCGAGCGGGTCCAAACCGGCCTGCTCCCTGCCCGAGGCAGCAGAGGGCGCCTCGGCGGTGGTGTCAGACGGTGCCGGCGGCGGGGCCTTCTTCTTGCATCCGGCCAAGCCCGCCAGAACGACCAGCGCCATGGTGGCAAATGCCGCCAAAGACAACCATCGAACTCTGCTCCTGATAGCCATAGGAATATCCTCCCTGGGTAATTTCCATATGGTGAGATACTATAGCCAACGGCCTCAAGGAGGTAAAGGTCCTACCCATATTTTTTTGCCGCGATGACGCCGCGTGCCGTCCTGCACGGGGCTTGCGTCTTGATTGGCGTCCCCCGTTTACTGTTTACGGGCCGATGATCCCCCTTTATAGTAGGAGAGGAAGTCTCGTCCGACGCGGAGCCAAACAGGATGCCGCGTCCGGACCGACATGCGAAAGCAAGGCAAATGTGCAGATGAAGGAGCCGAGATGAACCGTACCATTGCCGCCCCCCACCTCAGCATTCTCCTGATTGTGTTCCTCCTTGGCTTGGCTTCCTCGTGCCCCGTCAGAGCCGATGTACGTCTGCCGGCGATCCTCGGGGACAATATGGTCTTGCAGGGAGGCGATACGGTGCCCTTCTGGGGCTGGGCCGACCCCAACGAAGAGATCGAGATCCGCATGAGTTGGAGCCGGGCCGTTCCGCGAATCCAGGCCGAGCAGGACGGTACGTGGACGTTCAGGGTGGCGGCCCCGGGTTTTGGCGGGCCGTACGAGATCACCTTCCAGGGCAAGAACACGGTGACGGTCAGGAACATCCTGGTCGGGGAGGTCTGGGTCTGCTCGGGCCAGTCGAACATGCAGATGACCGTTCAGAGCTCGGCCAATGCCGAACAGGAGATTGCGGCGGCCCGGTATCCAAAGATTCGCCTGTTCAGCGTCAAGCGGGAGGTCGCCGATACGCCGCAGAGCGATTGCGAAGGCACTTGGGTCGAGTGCAGTCCCGAGACGATTCCCGGATTCTCCGCCACGGCGTACTTCTTCGGCCGTCGCCTCTACAAGGACCTGGATCTGCCCATCGGTCTGATCCACACCTCGTGGGGAGGCACGCCGGCCGAGGCCTGGACCAGCAACTCAATGTTGCGTGCCGACCCCGAATTCGCACCCATCCTCAAGCGATACGAAGATGCCGTGGCCAACTATCCACAGGCCATGGTGCAGTACAAGGAGAACCTCCAGAAGTGGGAGCAGGCCGTGGAGAAGGCCAAGGCCGAAAGCCGCAGCGCGCCCCCAAGGCCCTACGCCCCGCTCGGCCCCGGGCACCCTCACTCGCCGTCGGGTCTCTACAACGCCATGATCGCCCCGCTGATTCCCTACGCCATCCGAGGCGCCATCTGGTACCAGGGCGAATCCAATGCCGGCCGTGCCTATCAATACCGCTCGCTGTTCCCCACGATGATCCGGAGCTGGTGGCAGGCTTGGGGACAGAACGACTTCCCCTTCCTTTTCGTGCAATTGGCCAACTTCCTGCAAGTCAAAGACGAACCGGGCGAGAGCGAGTGGGCCGAGCTACGTGAGGCCCAATTGATGACGCTTGGCCTGCCCAACACGGGCATGGCGGTCATCATCGATATCGGCGAGGCCAACGACATTCACCCCAAGAACAAACAGGACGTGGGCGAGCGTCTGGCCCTCTGGGCCCTGGCCGGAACCTACCTGAAGGACGTGGTCTACTCCGGGCCGCTGTACTCGTCCATGAACGTCAGAGGTTCTGAGATCGTGCTGCACTTCCAACATGTCGACGGCGGCCTTGTCGCCAAAGGCGGCGGGCCGCTGAAGGGCTTCGCCATCGCCGGAGAAGACCGCAAGTTCGTCTGGGCCGACGCCCGAATCGAAGGCCAGACCGTGGTGGTCCGCAGCGACAAGGTTGCCAAGCCCGTGGCAGTGCGCTACGCATGGGCAGACAACCCGATCTGCAACCTGTACAACCAGGCGGGACTGCCTGCCTCGCCCTTCCGGACGGACGGCTGGCCGGGCCTGACGGCCGACAAGAAGTGATCCACAGACCACAAGGCCATCCCCTGCCGGGGTCGACGCAGTCTTGATTCACGATTCGAGGAGTTGAACAATGAACCGTCAAGGAATCTCCCGCCCCAAGAAGAGTCTCGCAATCCTTGCGATGATCCTGTTGCTGATCGGCGCTCACATGGCCTGTGCCGATATCCGGCTGCCGGCCGTCGTGGGTGACAACATGGTGCTCCAGCGAGGGCAGAAAGCAACCATATGGGGTTGGGCCGATCCCGGCGAAGAGATTCGCCTGAACGTCAGTTGGCACACGATGCAGCGGAGGACCGACGCCGACGAGGACGGCAGGTGGTCCTTCTCGATCACGGCGCCGCCGGCTGGCGGTCCATACGAGCTGACGCTTTCGGGCAAGAACACCATCCCCATCCGGAACGTCCTGTCGGGCGACGTGTGGGTCTGCTCGGGCCAGTCGAACATGGAATGGCCGCTTCACTCGGCCGCCAACGGGGCCCAGGAGGTGGCGGAAGCCGACTACCCCAACCTCCGGCTGTTCACGGTTCAGAAGAAGATCGCCGACACGCCGCAGGACGACTGCGTGGGACAGTGGAGCCCCTGCAATCCGCAGTCGGTTCCGGGCTTCTCTGCCGTCGGGTACTTTTTCGGCAGGCACCTCCACCAGGAACTGAACGTCCCGATCGGGCTGATCAACACCAGTTGGGGCGGCACCGTCGCCGAGGCATGGACCAGCGCCAAGACGCTTGAGAAGATGCCTGAGTTCAAGGCCCGGATGGAGCAGATCGCCAAGGCCAAGGCCGACCCCGACGCCTCCTTGAAGAAGTACGAGGAGGCCCTGGCCCAGTGGCAGAAGGGAATCGAGTCGGCCCAGGCGCAGGGCGCCGGCTGCATCGAGCCGGACTTCGACGATGCGGACTGGAAAGAGATGGAGTTGCCCGTGCTGTGGGAGCAAGCGGGTCTGTCGAACTTCGACGGTTTGGTATGGTTCCGCAAGACGATCACGGTCCCGGATTCATGGGCGGGCAAGGAGCTGAGGCTCGACCTGGGCCCGATCGACGACATGGACACGACGTGGGTCAACGGCGTCAAGGTCGGCGCCCACAGCGAGCCCGGACAATGGCAGATCGCCCGTCAGTACACGGTGCCGCCCGGCATCGTCAAAGCCGGACGGAACGTGATTGTGGTCCAGGTGCTCGACACCGCCGGCGGCGGCGGAATCTATGGCCAACCCGACCAGATGAAGCTCCACCAGGCGGAAGGCGACGCCCCTATTCCGCTGGCGGGCGCATGGCGGTACAAGGTCGGCTTCGATCTCGCGTCGATGCCGCCAAGGCCGCAGCCACCGGTGTGGGTCAACAACCCGAACGCCCCTGCGGTACTCTACAACGGAATGATCGCACCGCTGATTCCCCTCGGGATCCGCGGAGCCATCTGGTACCAGGGCGAGTCGAATGCGGGACGAGCGTATCAGTATCGCGAGCTTTTCCCCTTGATGATCACGAACTGGCGTCAGGACTGGGGACAGGGCCGTTTCCCGTTCCTGTTCGTGCAACTGGCCAACTACATGGCCACGCAACCCGAGCCCGGCGACTGCGAGTGGGCCGAGCTGCGCGAGGCCCAGATGATGACCCTGTCGCTGCCGAATACGGGAATGGCGGTCATCATCGATATCGGCGAGGCCAACGACATCCACCCGAAGAACAAGCAGGATGTCGGCAAGCGTCTGGCCCTCTGGGCGCTGGCCAGGACCCACGGCAAGGCCATCGCCTATTCCGGCCCATTGTACAGATCGATGAGAGTCCGGGGTGACGAGGTCATCCTGCGCTTCGATCACATCAATGGAGGCCTCGTGGCCGGAGGCGGAAAGCCGCTCGAGGGATTCGCCGTCGCCGGCGAGGATCGCAAGTTCGTCTGGGCCGACGCGGAAATCGACGGCGACACCGTCGTCGTCCGCAGCGACAAGGTCTCCAAACCGGTGGCCGTTCGCTACGCCTGGGCCAACAACCCTGTCTGCAACCTGTACAACGGCGCCGGTCTACCGGCCTCGCCGTTCCGGACGGACGATTGGCCGGGGATCACCGCCGACAGGAAGTGACCTGCTCGACACGAAAGAAAGGGGAGAATGCCTGCCCGTCCGGGCTCTGTGTTCCATGAGCGGGGTGTAGGAGGCACGCCTTATCTCCAGTCGCTCTGCAGCCGATTGGCCGCTTCCGGGCGTCGACGCTCTCACGTCGGACGCCACGCCGGCGCATCGACGTGTCATTCGCCGGGCCCGATAACCTCTCTATCCTGGGCCACAGAATGATCCTGTCATCTCGTCGGCCTCTCGTGTTTGCGGCGAAAGGTGGCGACGGTGGCCCGAAAATGACGATATTGCGTCCAGGGAATCCATCGCGAACGTCGATGGAGCTGTTGAGTCTGGCAGAAGTCATTCTTGAGATCACTGAACCTTTGAAACGCCTGACGCTTCCAAAGAACAAGAGGCTGACAAGCAACCGCCAGTTCAAGGCCGTCCTGGACCGCCGCCGGCGGGCGGGCGATGCGCTGCTGACCGTCTGGGCAGCCGAGAATCGGCGCGACCACGCCCGCTTCGGAGTCTCGGTGGGCAAGACGTGCGGCAATGCGGTCGTGAGGAACCGCTTGAAGCGACTGCTTCGTGAGGCGTTCCGGCTCAGCCAGGAAGAGATTCCGCCCGGATTTGATTACGTGGTGATGGTGGCCCCGGGCGCCGCCAGGAAGTTGAAGCACCCGAAACATGGTCCCGAGACCGTCCGGTCGATGACCTTGCAGCGGGTCCGGGCCTCGCTGATCTGCCTCGTGCGGACCTGCTTGGAGACCGGATCCGCCAAGGGGCATCGGCCCGAGCCGGCGCCGGCCGAGCCGCAGAACAACGGGCAAAACCGCCCCGCCGACGAGCGGACGTGAGCGGGCAGAGGGAGAACACGGTGACAGAGAAGACCAAACTGATGTCGATCGGGCAGGCGGCAGAAAAAGCTGGCATTTCGCGCCAGTCTCTGCAATATTATCTCATGGTCGGCCTGCTGGAACCTACCCAGACCACGCCGACCGGCAGGCGGTTGTTCGACCAGAAGGCGGTCGAGCGCATCCGCCTGATCAAGACGCTCAACGACAGCGGTTATCCGCTCCGCGCGATTCGGGAGCTGTTCATGGAAGGCCGAACGGATTTGAAAGGACGCAGTGGTGAGTGACTATGAATCCGCCCAGAGGCGGCGTGACGTCATTGTCGGCATCTTCGTTATCGTGGGTCTGGCCGCCCTCGGATGGATGATCTTCAAGTTCGGCGATCTGCCCACCGCCGTCAGCCGGATGAAGTCCTTCCAGATCTATGTGCGATTCCCCACTGCTCCCGGCGTGCAGAAGGACACCCCGGTGCGTTTCTGCGGCTATCAGATCGGTCGAGTCACGACGGTCATGGCCCCGAGGGTCATGGAGGACGCGCACACCGGCAAGAAGTACCACCAGACCCTCGCCGTGCTCAGCATCGACAAGAGCTATACCGACATCCCCTCGAACGTCGAAGCCAAGCTCATGACGCGGGGGCTCGGCAGCAGCTACATCGAGCTGAAGGTGGATCCGGAGAAGCTGCCCGCGCCGCCGCTGGATCCCAACCGCCCCGAAACCGCGTTCCTGGCCGAAGGGCTCACGCTCCAGGGCTCCACCGGATTGACCAGCGAGTTCTTCCCCGAGGAAAGCCAGAAGAAGCTCAACAGCCTCGTCGATGACATCGGTCGGTTCATCGGCAATGCCAACGACATCATCGGCGACCCCGATAACAAAGGGAACGTCAAGGCAACCCTCGCCCATCTGTCGACGGCAACCGAGAACATCTCCGTCGCCATGAAGCGGGCCACGGAGGTGATGGACAGCGCCGAGGAGACGCTGGCCGAGTATAAGAACCTCGCGACGACAGGCAGCGAGACGCTCAAGAGCGCCGACGCCAAGGCCGAGCGACTGGTCGCCTCCCTGGTCAACACCAGCGCCGACGTGAGCAAGGCCCTGTCGCAGTTGCGGCTGGCCATGGAGAAGGTCAACGCCGGACAGGGCACCGCCGGACGCCTCGTCAACGATGGAAGACTCTACGAGAAGCTCCTGGAGAGCACCGAGCAGTTGAACGTGCTGCTGAAGGACTTCAAGGAGCTGGTCGACAAAGTCAGCGAAAAGGGCATCCGCTCGATCTACTGACCCGAAGAGCCCGCAGCGCCCGGCTTCCACTGGAGATGTGGGGGCGAATGATTATTCGCCTCTACCTGTCGCTGCCGCTGTCCTTGCTGTACAGCCAGACCAAGGCGTGCGTCCCGTCCCCGCCCAGCGGGTACGACTTCTGCTGCCAGCCCACCTCCCCGCTGATCCGGTCCGGAAGCACGTCGTTCAGCAGCAAGTTGCCACGTTGCATCACCCGCCTGTCCGACAAGCTCATCATGCCTCGATCCAGGATCATGGCCCGCCCGTTCGCCTGCTAATGACTATCGAAAGCGGTGACCCTCAGCCTGCGCTCTTGCACTAATCAATCCATCAATGTATTCCATGTACTTTGGATACTTGGGACTGTAATGCTCGTCGTAGAACCACAAGCCCGGGACGAGTTCTCTGTCCCCGGCGCGGTGGTCAGTACGAAACTCGTAGCCTTCGGGATATGCCACCACGCCTTGACTCGGAGCCCAGAACAACTCCACCCACACGAGTCCTTC
>CAZNSM010000144.1:0-12491 GCA_964575615.1 uncultured Pirellulales bacterium
TCAGATGAAGGTCACCTCGATCCTCGATCAGTTCGATGAGATGCGGAGACATCTGTTCGGTTAGCCAACGTCCTGGAGACGCCCTCTACCGCTGCGACGCTCCGCCCTGGGACCCGTTGCCAACCATTCGCCCCTTCACTGCCGCTTGCCTTTCCGCGAGAGTGACCGTACAACATGCTCACAAGGAGACGTCCACCTTTTGTGGCTGGATGGTCGGAGAAGACAACCAATGTGAAGGATGCGAATCATGAACCTACCCGAAAACGGCTTCCACAGCCGCAAACTGGAGCACATCAAGCGAGAGTACGACCACACCTTTAGCGCAGCCTTGAAGCTGAGCGACCATGGCACCAGCGTCAGGCAGTGGAACATTGCGGTGATTGTCGCGTACCTGGGTTTTGCCAGGGTGTATGTTGAGAAAGGGCAGAACTTTCCGATACTGCCGCTTCTCGTGGCCATATACTTGTTCTGGGTCATGGAAGCCTTCGTCAAAGCACTGTCATATTTCTATGGGAAACACACCCTTGAAAGGGTGGACCGGCTGTTCTGCGAAAAGGATGAAAGCCTTTTCAATGAGGCGATTGAAGAATACAGATTTCGGCGCATGGGCAAGAAACCCCTCTGGGGTCGATGGGGCCAAGTCCACAGGTTGAGTTGTGGTCTTTGGAACTGCCAGACATTTGTATTCTATATGCTGCCTTTGGCCTTCCTGATCGTATGGAGGTGCCTATTAGGGGGATTCCTTACCTCCATTGTTTGGTTGCTACCCGCGATCGTCTTCGTGCTTTCTTGGCTTCTTTGTCGGTGGAAATACCCAAGCGAATAGCGGGCATTGTTCTGTCCGAAACGACTGCCCATTTATCCGTCATGTCACTCCACATGGCAGCTACCGGTTTCGGAAGCCGAAGGCGTAGAGGTCGGCGTCGCGCAGGGCGAAGCGCAGGCGGACGGGCCGGCCGGCCAGGGCGCTGACGTCGCTGCCGGATTGCCATCGGACCGTGTGCTCGATGGCGTCGCCGTAAATCTCGGGGCACTGGGTCAGGCCGTACCCTGTCGCGGACCGGCCGTTTAGGTGCTCGATCTGCACCCGCAGACCGCCGGCGGCGGAGGTCGAGACGTTGACGACCAGCTCATCGCCCTCGAACACGATGGGTTTGGTCACGACCTCGCCGCCCGCGAGCGACGCGTGCGCGGAGACGAAGCCGTCGATCCGGCACGTGTAACGCCGCGTCCGGACCGCCTTGCCCTCAAAGTAATAGCTCTCGTCCGTGTAGACTGACAGCTCCCTGCTGCCGCCGGGCAGGGGCGACTCGGTCTCGACGAGGCCCCACCAGATGTAATTGCTGCGGTTGTGCCACTTGTCGGGATTGAGGCCCGGCCGGATGAACGCCTCCGCCCAGCGATCGAAGGTGCGTCCATCCCGGCTGCTCATAAACAGCCCCTCCGTCAGCGAGCCGCGATCGGGGAAAAATCGCGTCGGGAATCCGATCAGCAGATGCGGCGCGCGGTAGTAGGGCATCACCGCGTTCGTGTACAGGTGCTCGTTCGGGGCGTCGGGGAACACGAGCCACTCGGGCTCGGTCCAGCGGACGAAGTCGGCGGAGGTCGAGACCTTGATGTCGCGTCGCCCATCGCGGAAGTCCCGGAAGTAGCAGTGGTACTCCTGCCGGACCGCGTCCCAGAACGCCAGATTCTGCGAGTCGAACGCGCCCTGCGTCAGGATGGGCTCGTTCGAGGTCAACTGCCAGCGCAGTCCATCGGCGGACTGAAACGCCAGGAGCGCTCTGCTGCCGTCCTCGCGCTGGCCGACCGCCTTGTACAGCGCCTCGGACGGGCACTGCGGGTTCATGTCCTTGAACGGCACAAAGTTGTGCGTTCCAGCGCCCGCCCAGACGATGTTGTTCTGCCGGGAGCCTTCGAACTCGACCAGATTGAGCGCGGGCCGCTCCCACTGGATGCCGTCCTGGCTCTCGGCGTAGCAGACGACCGCCGGATGCGTCGGCTGGGCGGTGCTCATGTTGTGGTTCCAGCCGCGATAGTACATGCGGTAGATCGGCCCATCCTGAAAGATCGTGTGGTATCCGCACGAGTTGCCCTCCCACGGCTGGTCGTGCACCAGCGCGATCTCCTGCGGCGCCGGCTCGTGCAGACGCAGCGCCACCTCACCGTCCATCTGCTCGATCAGATACCGATCGACGAGCAGCTCCCACCGGTTGCCGATCTGAATCGGCTCCTGCTCCGCGCCACGAACCGCACGCGGCGCACCGGCGACAACCAGAACGACCGCAAGACAACCCAAAATCAGTCGCATCGTATGAGTCTCCTCTCCAAGAAGGACAAACTCGATGATTCGCGAACGGGCTATGGCTGAGCGGCCTGGCCCTCGGCGAACGGGCGAATCTTGATGCTACGAAATTCGATGGCGCCGCCGTAGTCCTGCAACGCGATGTGCCCTTTGAGCGCGCGGCCCCAGTTGCCGCGCCCGTAGGCGGTCTCGAAGAACTTGCTGGTCTTGACGTGCGCCTGCCAACGCGGGCTGTCGACCTCGTATTCGAGCAGCTTCTCGCCGTTGAGCCAGTGTTCCACGTGCTTGCCGCGCCCGACGATCCGCGTCTGGTTCCACTGGCCGAGCGGCCGCGTCGCGTCGCGGGCCGGGGCGAACACGGCGTAGCACGCACCCGCCGACGCCAGCGTGTTCAGCCCGTCCAGGTGTGTCGTGTTGTCGAGAATCTGATACTCGGGCCCGGACTCCCACGCCTGGCTCTCGTTCTCGGTGGCGCGGTAGATCACGCCGCTGTTGTTGCCCTTGGTCATCTTCCATTCCAGCGACAGCTCGAAATCGCCGTACTGATCGACCGTGACGATGTCGCCGCTGGATTTGCCTTCCTCCCGGCGCGCCAGCAGCGAGCCGTTCTCCACCTTCCAACTGGCGGGCATCGTGCTCGACTTGTACCCGCGCCAGCCCGCCGTGCTCCGGCCGTCGAAGAGCAGACGCCAGCCGGCGTTTTGTTCTTCGACGCTCAGCGTGTTGGGCTGCGCGTACGCCACCGGCACGCCCCACGACAGCGCCGCCAGAATCCCGATCACAAATCGTCTCACGCTTCGTACAACCGGAACATCGCGGTCCATAGGTCCTCCTTTTTGCCGAGTCAAAGAAGTGTGCCTTTCGCTCGCGCCAGTATATCCCGCCAGAACCGCTCGTACAAGATCGCCGCCGCCCCAGACCGCCGCGTGTATAGAACTCCTATCTGTTTACTGGGAAACGGTTTTTTGCGTGCCGGCGTACAAAATCGTTTTGAGGCACAGGGGACATACGGTAGGATATCCTTGGGGTTGGTCGACAGTCGCAGACTGTGGTTCGCGGCCCATTGTCCCTTTTGCGAGGAGACGACCGATGAAGAAAACGCTTCTTGGAGTCGTGGCGCTGTGTGGGCTTCTTGGGATTGGCCTTGCCGGGATGGCCATGGCCAACGGTGCGCTCGAAGGTGACGACGCGGCGATTATGGTCTCGCCAAGCACCATCGTCCTGGCCAAGGTCGATACCGTCTCGGTCCACACGAATATTCCCGCCGGTTCCGTCGAGGCGGGATCGCTGGACCTTAATGGCGCCGCTCCGACCGATGTGTACGTCGACAACCTTGGACACATTGCGGCCAAGTTCGCGGTGGTTGATCTGGATCTTGAGCCTGGGCGGGTGACCTTGACGCTCGAGGGCGACCTCGAAGATAGCGACAGCTTCAGTGCGAGCGACGTGGTGACTGTGAAATAGGCGCACACCGCGCGTGCCCGTCACGGCACGCGGACGAGGCACAAATCCCAATTGCCGTTCTTCTCCGAGCAGAACAGCACCGACGATCCGTCCGGCGAAAACGATGGATGCGGATGGACCGTGGCGCCTTTCGGCCGATGTCCCTGCGTCAGAAGTCTTGCCTCGCCCGTCCGGGCGTCCACGAGAAAGAGCTGGCCGTCGAAGGTGTCGCCGACCGCGCGCTCGCCCGTCGGGTCGCCGCCGACGTGCCAGTACTTCTTCTGATTCAGGACATGCAGCGACCGGTCGCCAAGCGCTACGTACGCGATACCGTGCGGCTCGCGCAGCATCTCCTCGTCCTTCGGCCAGAGGGTGAACAGCGCCTTATCCGCTCCCCACCACACCTCGTGCGTCACCCACTCGCCGTACGTCTCGCGGTAGAAGGGGCCGTTCTCGGAGCCGTCGGCGCGAACCACCCACATCCGCTGCTCGGAGTCTCCGCCCGTCTCCCAGCAGTACATGATCAGGCCGCAGATCCTCGGATGAGCCTGGCAGTGGCCCACGCGAAACTCCACGTCCCGTATCGTGCGGAACTCGCCGCGTTCGGTGTCCAGGGCCAGCAAAGCCCACGTGTCGCCACGCTGAACGCCGAGGTACATGGTCTTGCCGTCGCTGTCCACCGTGAGAGTCCCACTGAGCTCGGTGTTCTCGGGCAGGTCGGCCACCTTGCGGCGATAGGGACTGTTCGAGGCGGTTGTGCCTTGCCGCCTCGCCGCATCGATGTCCAGGTCCCAGATCTCCCGCCCCGATGTGTAGAACATCCGGTTGCTGCTGCGGCTCAGGCACGCGTTGCCCGGCCCGCTGTCGTCGGTCAGTTGCGTGATGACCCCGGTCTGGGTGGAGACGGCGAAATACTGTCTCGAGCCGGTGCGGTCGGACAGGAAGACGATGTGTTTCTGGTCTGCTGTCCAGTTTGGATGGGTCTGGTAGATCTTGTCATCCCTGGCGGGCGAGGTCGTCAGCATGGTGACTTCCGCGCCCGTCACCGAGTCGACATGGGTCGCTTTCTCGCAAGGCAATTGCGTGCCCACGCCGCCGCCTTGCGGCGCCTGATCCCCGCAGGCCCATGCGCTCCACGCCAATGTCAGGAACACCGACACCCACATTGTACGAAAGCCGTCCGCCATAATCCCAAGCTCCCAAGTCCGCCCGTGCCGCCGCGAAGGCCGGCGTGATCCCCCATCGTTCCCGCCTGATTCCTGGCGGCTGTTACCTCGCGCCATCGGCATGGTACTTGATCACCTGCACAGACTCCAGTGTCACCAGGCCATCCTGGACCATGTTGTCCAAGTCGGGCAGAAAGGCCGCGATCCGCTCGGGCTTGTCCACGATCTCGATGACGATGGGCAAGTCTTCCGAAAGGCGGAGGATCTTGATGGTATGGATGCGGCTGGCTTTGCCGAATCCCATTACGCCCCGCAGGACAGTCGCGCCGGCCATACCGCGTTTGCGGGCTTCTTCCACAATCGCTTCGTAGAGCGGCCGGTGTCCATGCTTATCGCTCTCGCCGATGAAGATCCGCAGCAACTGGGTCTCAGAAGGTAGAATCACAGGATTGACTCCTTTCCAATCAGATTGTCCGGCCGAGGAAGGCTCCCAAAAGATACGCCGCCAGGCCAAGTCCCAGCTCACCGGCCAGATTCAATCCGGCCATGAGCCACTCGCCCTGCTCGAGCATCTGATCCGTTTCGAACAGGAACGCGCTGAACGTGGTGAACGAACCGAGGAAACCGACCAGAATGATCGCTCGCGTCTCCGGACTGACCGTGAACCGCTGCTGCGTCAGCGTCCATATCAGACCGAACAGGAAGCAGCCCAGCACATTCACGGTCAGCGTACCCCAGGGGAAGCCGATGTGTTGTCCCCGCTGGAAGAGACCGGAAAGCCCGTATCGAGCCATGGCGCCGCAGGCGCCCGCGACGGCCAGACCAATCAGCTTGTACCCCATATAACGACTCCTTCGTATCTTCTGCCTTTTCTGCTGCCGGGAAGGAATCGTTCGACAGGGGCCAACATTACTCCCACCGGGCTTGGTTCGGTAGGAGTCATCAGCCCAACGGGCGGTTTCCGGGGGACTCCATCCCCGATGGCCACCATTTTCAAAGCCAACCGTCAGGTGTCAAGGGGAATCCTCACAGCTTGGCGATGCGATGCAATAGCCTCCGTTATGTCTTCAGCCGCAGGGCCGCCTCGGCGACGCGGACGCCGAGCTGTTTGGCGGTCTCGATGCCGAACTCGTCCTTCATGATGTCGTCTTTCCAGTTGTTCCACAGGGTCGCGCCCTGGTGGGCGCGCGGTTTGCCGCCGACGACCATCACCTCGTGGACCAGCATGGCGGTGTGGATCTCCTGGATGACCAGTTCCTGGCCCCCGTTGCGGTAGGCGCCCGTGGCGAGCGCGCCGAGCGCCATGTCCGCCAGCAGGAGCTTGGGCTCGCGGAGGACCTGGAGCCGTTCGAGGAAGGCCTTGCACAGGGCGCTCATACTGCGGAAATAGCTGGGCGAGCCGATGATCATGCCGTCCGGCACACGGGGCGCCTGTAACACCGGCAACACCTCCAGTTCAAAGTCGTCTTCCGGCTGCCGGGCCTCTGCCGAGGTCGCGCCGCCCAGCGAGCCGGCGATCTGAAGCCCGCCGAGGTCGATCAGCTCCACTCGTATCCGAGGGTCCACGGTCTTGGCAGCGTCGAGCGCGACCTGGATCGCCGTGGCGGTCGTCTTGCCCTTGCGCGGACTGCACGAGACGCCGACGATCCGGATCGTCCTGTCTGCCTGAGCGGCCGCCGCCGTCGAGGTCAGCGATGCCGCAGTGCCTGCGGTCAGAGTGGTTGCCAGGAACTTCCTTCGATCCATGGTCTTTCCTCCTTTGCCATCAGTTGCATGAATGAGTTGAAATCTCACGATCACGGCGCTGTGTAGATCAGATAGAGACCGCCTAAAATGACCAGGATGCCGCAGACCTTCTTCACGATCGTAGTGCCCTTGGACTTCTCGCTCCAGTTCAGATAGCGCTGGACCAATTCCGTGCTGGTACCCGCCAGGATGATGACCGAGCAGTGTCCGACGCCATAAGCCACAAGCAGGATGATTCCGTAGAGCAGGCTCGTGGAAGCGACTCGGAACGTCACGCCCAACATCGGCGCCATATAGGCGAACGTACACGGGCCCAGGGCAATGCCGAAGACCAGGCCCAGGATCAAGGCGGCCAGAAGCCCTTTGCGTTTCATCCCGATCTGGCCCGGCCCCGACCAGGGCATCGGGATCACGTCCAGCAGGTACAGGCCCACGAGGAAGAAGATCAGGGCGACGAAGTAGTTGCCATAGCGGCCGACGTCGCCCATCATCCGGCCGGCGGCCGCCGTGATGGCTCCAATGGCCCCGATGGTAGCCAGGATGCCGACCGCGAACAGAGTCGAGATGGCGAACGCCCGCTTCGTGGACATCCGGCCCTGCTGGTCGATGAAACCCACGATCAGCGGGATGCTCGCCAGGTGGCACGGGCTCAAGAGGATGCTCAGAATGCCCCAGACGAACGAAGCCAAGATGGCAATCGCCGGCGTCGCCTCTACAGCACGCGTCAGATGTGTGAACAACTCCCGTATCATGGTTGCGACACCAGATCCACTCCAAGCTCCTGCCATTTGGCCAGGACGTCCTCCTTGGCGAAGAAGCCTTCGTGACGAAAGAGTTCTTTGCCGGCGGCGTCATAGAAGATTTGCGTCGGAATGACACGGATGTTGTACCTGGAGATCAGTTCCGGGTCTTTGTGGACGTCGAGGAAGCGGACGTCCATGGTCCCGGCGTATTCGGCCTTGAGATCTTCCAGGATCGGAGCCATCATCTTGCAGGGAATGCAGGTGCCGGCCCCCAGATCGATCAACGTGGGTCGACCCTGTTCTGCCGACTGCTCGGAACTGTGGGCAGCGACGTGGTGTTGAACGGTGTCTGCATTTGTCTGCGGCGTTGCCGGCTCGGCGCGGGAGCGGTCTTGCTTGGCGGCGAACACGGCGACCACCGCGACGATCAGAACCACCACGATGGCTATCTTCTTCGATTTACTCATGGAATCTGCACCTTTCTTTCCAAAGACCGCTTTCAGCAAACCGATTACCAGCCAGGTCCCCGCAATGAGCGCCAGCAACAGCAGGGGACTGCTCCTGCCGCCACCACACGGGCATTGAACCTGGCTGAGAAGCTGGTCAGTCATCTACGGTTTCCCGAAATCCTGACCGAGGTCCTTCCACTTGGCGAGGATGTCTTCTCTGGAGAAGAAACCCTCGTGGCGAAACAGCTCGTTGCCCATCGCATCGTAGAAGATCTGCGTCGGGTACATGCGGATGTTGTGCTCTTCACCCGCCGTTGGCCGTTTCCAGATGTCGATGGTCTCGACCCGGAACCGGCCCTGATAGTCCCTGGCCAATTCGTCGAGGATTGGCTCCATCGTCTTGCAGGGGCCGCAGTCGCCAGCCGAGAATTCCACCAGGCAGGGCAGCGGAACGCGGGGCATGGAGCCGTCTGTGACGACCTTTGCTCCGTCCGTGGGGCAAGGCGCGACGGCCGCGCGTCGTTGCAGCACGACAGCCGTCACCGCGGCGGCGATTGCGACCGCTGCGATCAAGAGTTTCCACATCGAGCTCATGTTCATGCCTTTTCGGTCACGCCAGCAGGGCGGCGGCCGCCTTTGCCGTGGCCGCAACGTTCTCGTCGTTAGGCGGGGTTTGGCCTTTCTCCATGCCCAGGTCGGTGACACGCAGATGTTGGAAACTGCCGATGCCAACCTGGTCAAGACACTTCTTCGCGCAATCGAGCGAGCAGCCGTCGATGGCGACGATCCGCGAGGCGGCCCTGGTCTTCTGCACGATCCCTTCGACCCGGCCGCCCACGCCGGCCAGGCAGAACATCTTGCCGATTCCGTCTCGCGTCATCTGCCGCGCCGCCCGGTCGCTGACGGCGCCCACGTCCGCTGCCCCGGAACAGGCGAAGATCAATGTCTCTCCGCCGGCGCATTCGTGTGCATTGCCCATTTCGATCCTCCTTTGGAGTATGCCTGCTGTTGTCCAGCCGGGTCGCTATTCCAGCATCCGCTGAATCTGAGCGGACGAGGGCACCTTGCCGACGACCTTCACCTTGCCGTCGACGGCAAGGGCGGGCGTGACCATCACGCCGAACGCCATGATCTCGTCGAGTTTCGTGACCTTCTCGATGTCATACTCAAGCCCCAGCGCCTTCGCGGCGGCTTCGGCGTTTTCCGCCAGCTTCGTACACTTGGGACATCCCGTCCCCAGAATCTGTATCTTCTTCATGTCGTGATCTCCGATTGTCTCGCTGGAATAGTGGAATACTGGAAATATGGAATCCTGGACAGATTAACTATATATCCAGTGTCTCTCGTTGCCGCCTCGCATAGTGACATTTCAGAATTCATCTTGCCAGGTTCCTTCTCGTTGCTTCTTCTGAAGACTCTCTATGAGACGTTTGAGACCATTCTCGATTTTGTAGGTTTCGCCGTCCAGGGCGTCGAACTGCGCCTCTGTCAGTTGGCCGCTCGCACGGTAGGCGTGAAGGCCCGATACCGATTCGGCGGCAGAGCTGAGAGCGATGTTCAGGAACTGAAGGTATTCCTTCAAAGATTTGCGTCCATATCCTTCGGCAATGTTTCGGTGGATCGAATCGACACTGGCGATCGGCTGGCCCGCCACACGTTTCATCTCATAGGGCCAATCCTGAAAAGCCGACACAGTATGCACGTAGAACGCGATCGCATCCTGCCATACCGTCAGCTTCATGTAGCCGCGATTGATATTTCGTCGCTCCATTTCTCTCTCCCCACAGTTCTACCATTCCAGTATTCCACGATTCCATTATTCCCGTCGTCCTTCACATCGCTCCGAAAACAATGCCGGAGATCGTGGCCATTACGATCACGAGCGTCACGAACACGATGGTCTTCTGCGTGCCCATGACGGAGCGAATCACGAGCATGTTGGGCAGCGAGAGGGCGGGACCCGCCAGCAGCAGCGCCAGTGCCGGACCTTTGGCCATGCCGGCGCCCATCAAGCCCTGAAGGATCGGCACTTCGGTCAGCGTGGCGAAGTACATGAATGCTCCGGCGACCGCCGCGAAGAGATTGGCCCAGACCGAATTGCTCCCGACCGCCCTGTTGACCCATTCGGTAGGGATGATGCCTTCATGCCCCGGACGGCCCAGCAGGAAACCGGCGATCAGGACGCCCATCAGCAAAAGGGGCAGGATCTGCTTGGCGAAACCCCAGGTAGCCTCGACCCACTCGTTGACCTCGCTGCGGCTGAACCATCGGCCGACCATGAGCAGAAACGCCGCGAGCAGGCCGCCGACCAGCACCCAGCGGAGGCGGTGGATCAACTCGTACAAGTTGTTCTTGCGGACCTCCTGCACATCCCGGAGCAGTTCGGCCGACACCTCATGTGTCTTGCCCGCGGTGTCGACGATGGTCACCGTCTCATCGGTTCGGTCAACGAGCGTGCCCTCGACCTTGAAGGTGGTCAATCCGCCGGGACAGCAGAGAAACACCGCGCGGACGTCGCCGCTGCGGGCCCAGTTGGCGAAGACCAGAATGCCCACCATTGAGGCGAAGTACAGGGCATTCTTCCACAGCGGACGATTGACCTGCGGCTCCGGCATGGCCATCTGTGCATCGGCCTTGGCCGTCTCTTCCTTGCGGTAGATCAGGTGCATCAGCAGGCCGATGACGACGCTGAACAGGATCGCGCCGACGGCCCTGGCGATGCCCAGTTCCAGTCCAAGGACGCGGGCGGTCAGGATGATGGCCAGGATGTTGATCGCCGGGCCGGAGTAGAGGAATGTGGTGGCCGGTCCGAGACCCGCCCCCATCCGGTAGATGCCGGCAAACAAAGGCAGCACCGTGCACGAGCAAACCGCCAGGATCGATCCCGACACCGAGGCGACCCCGTAAGCGAGGACCTTATTGGCCCTGGCGCCAAGGTATTTCATCACCGACGCCTGGCTGACGAAGACGGAGATGGCTCCGGCGATGAAGAAGGCCGGCACCAGGCACAGCAGCACGTGCTCGCGGGCGTACCACTTGACCAGGTGGAGCGCCTCCATGACGGCGCCGTCGAAGCGGCCAAGCCCGACCGGCAGGTAGAAGCAGGCGGCGAAGACTCCGCCAATCAGAACGAGCTTCTTCCACTCGCTTTTCCAATCCATGGAATCGATTCCCCAAGTCTACAGAGAGGCCAGGAGCTTCTCGTGCTCCTTGGCCTGGCATTTCAGGACGCGGGTCGTGCAGCCGAGAAAGTCAATGACGCACGGCGTCCTCAGGCAGTAGAAGACCTTCAGGCCCTCTTTGCGGCAGCTCAGCACGCCGGCGTTGACCATCACCGCCAGATGCCGCGATACGTTTGATCGCTCGGACCCGACGTGCTCGGCGATATCGCAGACGCATTTCTCCCCATCGCGCAAGAAGTCGATCACCGCGATGCGCAGCGGATGGGCGATGGCCTTGGCGATCTCCGCCTGCTTCTCATACAAGAGGTTCTTACTCGTGCCCATAATCCTACGGCTCCGGCCCTTCTCATTGGGCGCCACGAGACGGCCCGACTCTGTAACTACGTGGTAATATACTCATATAGTATCACAAGGTTCAAGTCCAATTTCAGATTTCGCATGTCTGGCCTCTATGCCGCCTTCAAGGGGGCCAGGTCGGCGCGTTTGAGCGGAGGGAAGCCGAGCTCGCGGAGGACGCGGTTGAAGGTCGCCAGGGTTAGCCTGTCCGGCGCGAGAATCTCGATTCCGATTGGTTTTCCATCTTGTGTGAAGTCGATGACAAGGCCTGGCTCGATCCGCTTGGTCCGCACGCTCTTATCCGTCGACCGGCGCGGCAGATAATAATAGGCGGCAAGCGCCTGCCCATGGCGGAATGTCACCTCAAGATATGACTCGTTCATGTCAAGGTTCCCCACACGGATACGCGGTTATCACGACCAGACGCTTGGCACGAGCATCAGGTTCCACTACGACTTCCCAGATTCGCCTGCGATGAGTGGTTACAACGACCCATCGGTCATCGACCACATCAGGTCTCCAATCCTTTGGATGATCGAGCATTGCCCGCAAATCCAGTTCCGAAAAACCACGATCCATCGCGCGTTTGACCAAGTGCGGACTGATTTCCAGTTCCCACTCCCACCATTCCGGCCAGTCACGCACCGTATTGCTCCTGTATTCTACCATATGGTCATGGATGCCCGAAGAGCCGACAAAGTGCATTTTGGGCGAAACGGCTCGCAGAGGCAAGACCAGAATGGACTCCTTTCATCAGACGTGTCTGTGCAGATTTCATGGCAAGCCCCATTCCGGGGTAGAGAGGCACATGTGGCACCCTCAATCCCGATGTAGATCGGGATTGGGGATGGTTCCGTGCAGGGGCGACCCTTTTGCCATCGCCTCGGCTGGCAAGTCCACCATCCCCAAACGTCCGCTGCGCTGCCGTTTGAGGCTGCCACACCCATGGCAGGATCTTCTCACACACATCATCAGACCTTCAGCAAGAAATTGGTGATTGATGTCTGGGGATCAGGGTGGTAAGACGTAGCGACTTGCGATTATGGCAGATGCGAAGAGAACATATCGGCTGTTCATCAGCGCCAACGACCCCAGCGCCGACGTGCACTGTGCCGGGCTGA
>CAZNSM010000145.1:0-12490 GCA_964575615.1 uncultured Pirellulales bacterium
TGCGCGATCTATCCGGTCCGGCCGAGCCAGTGCCGCTCGTGGCCGTTCTGGCCGGACAATCTGTCCGGGCCCAACGCCTGGAGCCGAGCCGGACTGCGATGCCCGGGAATCAACCGGGGACGGCACTATAGCGCCAAACAAATCGAGAGGATCCAGAGAAACAGACGATGGTGGGAGAATCAGAAAGACATCGCCGAGTCGTCGCCGAGGTAGCCGTCCTCTACGACTGGATCGATACACAGCTTCAGCAGGATCGCGAGTTGGTCGGAGAGTGTGCGGCCTGCGGGGCGTGCTGCGACTTCCTGAGCTACGACCATCTGCTTTTCGTGACGCCGCCCGAGTTGGTCTATCTCGCGGCCAAACTGAATACCTCCAGTCTCAGGCAGATGACCGGCGAACGATGCCCCTACCAGGAAGAGGAACGGTGCACGATCCATCGACATCGGTTCACTGGCTGTCGCATCTTCTGCTGCGACGGCGATCGGGACTTCCAGGCGGAATTGACGGAAACCGTCCTGAGAAAGCTCAAGAGCATCTGCCAGCGCTATCAGATCGCCTATCAGTACGCCGATCTCGGAACGGCCCTGGCAACGTTCTCTACCGGTATTTGTCAATCGGCTGCGGGACCTTGTCCTGAGGATCGTAGAGATTGATGTACTTGACCCCGGCGCTGAGCGAACCGGATTCTTTGTAGTAGGTGTACAGCTTCGCCAGCTTCTGCTCGTCTTTGGCCTCCAGGTGCTTGGCCCACTCTCCGATCTCGGCGCCCCAGTAGATCAGCGTGCCGTCCTTGCTGTTGAGCACAATGTGCGGATCGCTGTGGTTCCGGCGTCCCTTGTAGTTGGTCACGTCGACATTGGCGATCTGTTCGAGCAGGGGGCTCTTGGGCGTCACCTCGGCGTCCATGCGATTCAGAAGAACAATGAGCTTGACGGCCGCCGCCAGATCATCCCGGTCGAACACGGTCCCGGGCGAGGGTGGAAGCCCCTGAGAGACACCTTCGACTTCCACGATCGGCAGGTGCACCATCGGCATGTAGTCCAGCACAACCAGGTCGGCATCGACGTAGAACTTCGACGGACCTCGTTCAATCAACGCCACCGGCTTGCGCCAGCGGGCCTGGACGCACACGGAATCATACGTAACGTGGACGCTGACATCGTCCAGCCAGGACATTTGGGCGAGATTGCGGGCGACCACTTCGGCGGTTTCCTCCTGAACCGGAAATCGATCCCCTCCGGCGGCGGCCACGACCCTGGCCTTCAGGTCCCAGTTGGCCCACGCCGGCACACCGACGAGCACCAGACGCCCTTCCTCCATTGGCTTGGCCGAGCCGACGTAACCCTCGGCATAGCGAAGAAATGCGCCCGCGGCCACCAGAACGAGCATCACCGCCGCCACCTTCACGGCGGTCGTCAGCGTCTGTTTCCGCGCTTGTGCCTCTCTCTTGGTCCGCGTCCCCCACCAGGAGGAAAATCGCTCCGAAAGACTGATTCTCTGCTTCTTTCTGGCCACTGATCGCCTCAATCACTGCCTCATTTGTGTCGTTCCAAACGCACCCGCCCTGAATCTCAGAAACAGATACTATCAGAATCGACCGTTCGGACGTTTTGCTGCACTGGTTTTCGGTAAAAACTCGTCTGGACGATGCGTACGCACAACTGGCTCATCGACAGGCCGGCCCGGGCGGCGGCCTTGGGCAGCAGCGAATGCGTGGTGAAGCCGGGGATCGTGTTGAGCTCCAGCGCATAGGGCACCCCATCGTCGCTCAAGATGAAATCGACCCGTGCGAAGTCCCGGCAGCCCAGCGCGTCGAAACAGGCGCTGGCATCGCGGCTGATGCGCGCCCTGACCTGGGCATCTGCCACCGTATCGAACAAGTATTCGGTCCGGTCATCCACGTACTTGGCCTGGTAGT
Organism: uncultured Pirellulales bacterium; assembly: GCA_964575615.1. Taxonomy (GTDB): domain Bacteria; phylum Planctomycetota; class Phycisphaerae; order Sedimentisphaerales; family Anaerobacaceae; genus Anaerobaca. The sequence continues at coordinate 1,919 of CAZNSM010000145.1, forward strand.
CGTAGAACCCTGTTTTGCTTCGAATCTCGATAATCGGCAGGGTCTCGCGCCCCAGGACTCCCACCGTGATCTCACGACCGCGAACGAACGGCTCGATCATGCAGTCGCCGAACTCCTCGCACACCTTCAAGGCACAGGCGGCCACCGTGGGCGGACCATCCACCACGTAGACACCCACGCTGCTGCCCTGCCGGACCGGCTTGACGACGAAACGCTCGCCCAGACCAGCGAGTCGCGCCTCGATGTCGCCAAGCGCCATCCCCCGGCTGACCTCGATCGTGGGCGCCACCGCTACACCCGCCGCAGCAAATCGATTCTTGCTCACAATCTTGTCAAACGCCATCCGGCTGGCTTCCGGGCCGCACCCCGTGTAGACCAGGCCCCGGTCCTCCAGAATCTGCTGAAGCTGACCGTCTTCACCGAACTGGCCATGCAAGGCCACAAAAAACACGTCGATTTCGGACCTGTCGAGCACACTCATGTCATCGGGCGTGATATCCGAGGCCACGACTTCCATTCCCCCTTCGCGAAGTGCCTCGGCAATACACCGGCCGCTCTGAAGACTCACCTCGCGCTCGCAACCGACTCCTCCCTGTAGAACCACCACCTTCATGGAATCCTCGACTTTCGCGGCATGAGACGACTCGACCGACCGGCCCAAGCCCATCCGACCGACGCGTCCGAAGAACAGACGCGCCGTCGTTCTACTTCCAGATCTCGATTTCAGGCTGCAATTCAACGCCGGCGTGCTCGCGGACCCGCTTGCGGACCGATTCGATGAGCCGCATGACATCCCGGCTCGTGCAACCCTCGTTGGCCACGATGAAATTCGCGTGTTTTTCGCTGACCACCGCCCCTCCGATCTGTAACCCTTTGAGACCCGCGCGGTCGATCAACGCTCCGGCCGACGCTTCCGGCGGGTTCTTGAAGACACACCCGCAGTTCCTCGTGTTGAGCGGCTGGTTGTTCTTCTTGTAGATCCAGTTCTCCTTCAGCGTCCGCATGATCTGTTTCGGATCGCCCGGACTGAGCGTCAGTGTCGCATTCAAGATGAACGGAGCCCGGATGTTGACGCAACGGTAATCGAAGATCAGCTCCGGCTTGCTCTTCTCGAAGATGGTCCCCTGGCCGTCCATCAACGTCACCGAATCGACCACCGAACCGATGTCGCCGAATCGCCCTCCCGCGTTCATCTTCACGGCGCCGCCGATGGACCCGGGGATGCCCGTCAGGATCTCCAGACCCGCGAGCCCCTTCTCGACGCAGTCCAGCACCAGCTTGCTCAACTCGGCTCCCGCCCAGGCGGTGATCTGCGCCCCATCGAACTGGACCGCGCTGAACACCGGCCCTTCCAGCTTGACGACGGCCCCTCGAACTCCTTCGTCGCTGACCAGCAAGTTCGATCCGAGTCCCATCACGTGGATGCGGATACGGTTGTCGTTGCACCGCTTGACCACGTCCTGCAACTGCTCCACCGTCTGCGGCCGAATGAAGTAGTCGGCCGGACCACCCAGCCGATACCACGTGTGCGGCGCCATCGCGTGGTTGGGCTCAACGATTTCCGCCAAGTCGTCGAATATATTCATCTGCCACCTTCCACACATCGCCGGCGCCCATGGTGACCAGCAAATCGCCGGCGCCGAGTTCTCTTTCCAGGTAATCACACACTGCGTCGAAGGCTCCGATGTATTCGGCATCGGCTCCAGCGGCGCGAATTCGGTCCGCCAGGATCTTGGCGTTCACTTCGCTGCGGCTGACGTCTGTATCCCGAACGAAGTAGATCTCGGGAATAATCGCCTTGTCGGCCTGGGCGAAACTGGCCGCAAACGCATCCAGGAAGAACCGCGTGCGGCTGTATTGGTGCGCCTGATAGACGCACCAGAGCCGCCGGGGGCGGTACTTCTGGCGAATGGCCTTGAGGCTGGCCCGAATCTCGGTCGGATGATGGGCGTAGTCGTCGAGAACGGTCACCCCGTTGACCTGGCCCTTGAACATCAGACGCCGATCCACTCCGGTGAACCGATCCAGCACACCGAGAATCGCATCCGGCTCCACGCCGATGCTGACAGCAACCGCAATGACCGCAAGGGAGTTGAGGATGTTGTGTCGCCCCGGAAGAGACAGCTTTGTGACCCCCAGTCGACAGCCTTCTCGATAGACGTCAAAGCCGTACGAGCCCTGATACGGCCGGACGTGGCGCGGATAGAAGCTGCACTTCGTGCCGAAACCGAACGTGACAATCCGCCGTTCGCCGCTCAGCCGGTCAAGGACCTTGGCCACATTCGCATCCTGACCGTTGGCCACGATGAATCCATCGGGCTTGCAGCCCCTGGCAAACTGATAAAACGCCTCTACAATGTCTGCCTCGTCGCGATAGCAGTCCAGGTGATCCGCCTCGATATTCAGGATGCACGCGACCTGCGGCTTGAGATTCAGGAAGCTCCGATCGTATTCGCAGGCTTCCGCGACGAAGAAACTGCTGTCGCCGCTGCCGGAGGAAGCTCCCAGTTGGCCGACCTCGGCGCCGACCACGAAGTTCGTGTCGACCCCCACCTGTCGCAGGCAATACGCCAGCCATCCGCTCGTGGTGCTCTTGCCGTGCGTGCCGCTGACGGCAATGCTCTCGAAGTGGTTCATCAGCTCGCCGAGCAGTTGGGCGTACTTGTACACGTGGCAGCCCTGCCGGCGCGCCTGTTGCAGCTCCGGGTTGCTCTCCTGGATGGCCGCCGAGACGACCACCGCTTCCGTGTCGGGCCGGATGTGATCGGCGCTGTGGCCGACGCGGATGTCGGCCCCCAGACGCGACAGACGCGACGTGACCGCTGTGGCCGACTGGTCCGATCCGCTGACGATCGCGTGCTTCTCGATGAGGAATTGCGCCAGGCCGCTCATGCCGACGCCGCCGGCTCCGATGAAATGAAACCGCGCACCCGCAATCTTCGGTCGATTCACGGCATTGACCACCTCATAACGATGGGCTGCCCTGACCCTGGCTGAATAGGCTCCGATTTCCGCTCGACTCATTGCATCCCTTCTTGTCGAACACCTTCCGTAAAAGCATCCGCGCAGTGTAGCAGAAACCCATCGTCAAAGAAAGCCAAATCGCAATGGGATATCGGAAAAACAGGGCAAGTCGCACAGCTTCGTTACGAAGCCGCCAAGCTTCACTGCCTCCACAGGGCCAGGCACAAGCGCGCATCACACATGCACAAACCGGGCCGGGAGGATTCGGGGAGGAATGCCGTCCTGGAATGACAACGTCCGAGAACACCGCGGGGCCGGTGAGCAAACGTCGCTCGCAACCGGTCGTGCTCCCCGGTCGCGACAGCGGAATGCCCTCGTCGCCCGAATGACCCGTTACCCGCGGCCGGCAGCGGGACGACGCGCGCTGGTCTCTGCCCGGCTCTGCTTATTGTGGTTCTGGAGGAGCTTCATGGCCTTCTTGACATCGGAGACCTTCAGAACGCCGGTGGTTCGTCCGCCCTTGCCTCCGGCGGTGCAATAAGCATAAGAGATATTGATGTGCCCTTTGGAGAGCTTCTCGGCCACAGTCGCCAGCGCACCGGATCTGTTGGCCAAATCGACACAAAGCACATCCGTCTCGTTGTACGGCATGTTCAGCTTCGTCAGGACTTCTCTGGCGGCCTCCGGTTTCTCGAATACGACCCGCATGACGCCATGCTCGGCCGAATCCATCATGGTGATTGCGGTGATGTTGATTCTTGCCTTGGCAAACTCCCCCAGAACTCGGGCCAGCACGCCAGGCTTGTTGACCATGAAAACCGAAAACTGCGGTGCAGTGTACATCCTCTTCGCCTTTCAATGCGTGATTGCACCAGTCCTCTGTTTGTGCTGTGATACGCGCGGTCCGTCCCTGTCCAAGCGGACAGGAGACGGTTTCCTGGAAGTCATCCACATTATGCACAGCCTCCACGTATCGTTCAACCCTATTGTTACGCAGACTGCATGTGCACGTTCGCTGGTTCGGCCGCGACAGCCTGTCTCACGCATGCCGCCCTCAAGGTGACCAGATGGACGCGCAAAAAACGACAATCCGGACGCGTTGGCATCCGGATTGTCGTTTCAGACTGCCTGAGACTGCGTTTCCGCGTCTTTCCGTCTACGGTTGATAGACGATCACCAGTTCGGCCGCCTTGGCGGGACTGCCTTCGTAGGCCCAGAACTTGCGGTCGCTGCCATCGTAATCACTGGCCACATAGGCAATTACGATCGCGTTGCCCGGCGACCATCCGGGTCGGTCGATCACTTCCTGGATCAATGAGCCGATGTCGGGGCTCTCATACCACGCGTCGGCCTCCCACGCAGCGCCGTCCCAACTCCAATCCTGGGAGGCGGTGGTCATTGTCAGGGCATTCGTACGGTGCACACTGGTGAACGAACCGGGGTTATCCGCCGCTTCAGCGCGGAGCCCGGCCGTGACCTGGCCAGAAAGCCCGCTCGAATGGGCGCAGATCCTCAACGTCGCCCGCACGATTTGGCCGCCCTGAGGCACCTCGACGTTGCAGAAACGCATTCCTGCGGTGTACTGGCCCACCGCCAGCGCCTCGTCGCCGAGTTTCTGGTAGGTGCTCCACCTGCTGGAGTGCGCATCGTCCTCGCCGGCGGCCACCTTGCAGACCAGCTCCACTTCGCTCACAACCGAGATGCTCACCGTCGCGACGTTCGACGGTCCGCCAAACGGAGCGACGCCGCCATCGTCAGCACGGAACGTGAAGCTGTCTTCTCCGATCCAGCCTTCGTCGGGCCGATAGACCACCTGATTGCTCCCCTGGGCCAGCGCAGCCGGCACGGTCGTGACGGCCGAACCGCTGCCGGGGCGCTCCAGCTTGCCATGCCGGGGCAGGGAAAGGATGCTGTACGTCAGTTGCCCGGGCGGATTGGGCGCGCCGTCATCGACCGCCGCAAGAGTAATCGTCACGGGCGAGCCGGCGCCGGTGCTGACCGCCGTGTTCTGGGCCGTCGGCGGACCGACCTGCAGAGATTTCAGGGTGAATGTCCCGGAGCCGGAGATACGTTTGACCACCACCAGGACGGAAGTGTCGGACGGCGGCGTATAACTGACCGTCTCGGAGGCGCCCGCCTGAGCCGACGTGCTCGCCGCCAGAACGACGGGCGTTCCCGTGTCGCTGGGCGTCATGCTGTAAAGATACAGGTCGAAGTCGGCTGTGGCCGGATTGTCCAGCGACAGGTCGATGCCGGCGCCGGCGCCCAGATGAATCGTGCCGGCCCAGGCGCGACGATCCGCGGCGCCCCCGCCCAGCGCGACTGTGACGAACGATCCGGGGGTGTAGACGAAACCGGCGGCCTCCACGGCCGCATCCACGTTGATCAGGCCGTATCCCTCGTATCGATCCTTGCCGGCCGGAAAGCCCTCAGCGCCAGGGGCATTGCGCTCCAGCGATGGATTGCGCTGGCCCCCCTGGCGGATGTCATTTGTCTCGGTCGCGGTGGCGCACAGCAGCATTTTCACCAGTCGCGGATGCCGGTTGGACGTGAAATCCCATGTGATCCCCGTCCGCTCCAAGGCCTCGATGACGAGACCGGCGGCGCCGGCGACAAAGGGGCTCGCAAACGAGGTCCCGACCCCGCTGCGGTAATCGTTGGGCACCGTGTCCAGATGGCCCATCCCATCGCACGTGCCGCTGTCAACCGACATGATGGCCGTGTAGTAGTAGTCGCCCCCGGGCGCAATCAGGTCGGGCTTGAAGTCCTCCGACGCATACTCTCGGGGACTGATGTAGCCGTAGGTGGAATAGTCGGCCAGTCGATTCTCGTCGTTGGACGCCCCCACGGTAATGGCCAGAGCAGCCCGTGCCGGATCCGCCATCTTGCGGAAGAGCTCAATGGACTCGTCCGCACTGTTCCCGGTGGCTGCCACCACGACCACGCCGCTGCGCGCGGCGGACGTGACCTTGTCGCGAAGAGACGCATCCTCCAGGGGCAACCCCAGACTGTCCGTCAGTCCGGCGCTGATGTTGATGATCTTGATCTTCTTGGAGACCCGCTGGGCCACCAGGGCGTCAATCCCCGTCCCGAATCCGTCCTGGTACGCCAGTCCATCGCGGGTCGACACCTTGACGGCTGCGTAGTTGCAGCCGGGGGCGACGCCGCTGAATTTGTTGAACCCGTCGCCCACACCGGGATATGCCGCCACCGACGTGGTGATGACCACGTTGTCGAGCGACAGGTCGTCGTAGTTGGCCAGGACGGGGGAATACACCTTCTGCGCGATCGCGTGAAACGTATTGCTCAGGGAGATCCCGGAAAGCCCTTCCCGGCCGTCTCCGATCCATTCGAAGCCCTGCATCTCGCCATCGCCCCTCAGCCAGGACACGTGATCGAGCCATGCGACCGGACCGCTCCAGTATGCCCACGAGGTTACCGTAGCCATGCCGTTAGGAAGGCAGATCGGGTCCACGATGTGAGCCCAGGACGGCCAGTCCTCCACGTAGGTGTACCGCAGCTCCGAGGTGTCGGCCCCGGCGCTCTGGCCGGTCCCGACGGCAACGCCGGCGACGCGGCTGCCGTGCCCGGAATAGTCCACGGGATTGGGCTCCTGCTCTCCACTGACATCGCTCCAATAGACGCTTCGTCCGGCCAGATCGGAATGCGACTTGTCGACGCCGGTGTCAATGAAACCGATCGTGGTGTTCGTGTTGCCTTTGAATCCCTGCGCGTGGCCGGCAAAGCCGCCCTTCCAGACGGGACGGACACGGCCAATCTGTGACGCCAGGTCCATGTACAACTGGACTTCGCGAGCGGTGGGCGCCACCAGAACCAGCGATGGTCCCATAGCCACAGGCAGCGAATCGACCTTGCCCAGGGCGATTCGCCCGTTCCAGCCGTACGAAACGGCCTGGTAGATGTAGCTGATCTGGCCGCCCATCACCAGAAACGTGTCGATCTGCTCCTGCGTCACCGGCTCGTCAAACACCAGCTCGACGTCGACCATCTTCTCGCTCGCCAGCTCCCCGCCAAGTGATTTGGTTTCTGCATAGAGCGACGAGGGCAGCGTCGCCAGCTCGAAACCGCTTTCCAGCTCATCGTCAATGCGGTTGCCGTCCAGGTCGCTTTCGTAAGCCCCGCTGATCGTCGGGGGCACATCGGGCCAGGGCGGAGGAGTCAGGGACTGCCCGCTCGCCATCGCCGCGGCTGTCAGAAACAGCACCAACGACAACACGAAGGGCCAAGTCCGATAGAAACGGCCTTTCCGCATCTGCAATGCGGCTCCCCCAGAATGATTCTCGCACGACCTGTACAGACTCATACTCCCTCCTTTGCACTATGAAATGGGATAAATGCGTACCGGGCTTGGACCCCGGGCCGTCTCCGAGAACAGCGGTCTCCCCATCCGGATTTTGGTGTCTTCGCCAGCCAAAAGGGCCTGTCTTCTCACTCTTCCTGTATCGCCAAGCTCGTCCTGATACAAACCATCCGCCGTCGCCTTATCGATTATGATACCTGTTTCGACCCCTCCAGGTCAAGGCGAATCTCACTCGCCGAACAACAGGCGAGGTGGATTGATTATGGATGATTGATTATTGATAAGTACGGCAGGTACGCGTCGCATCTGCGTTGGCAATCATCATTCTGCAATCATCAATCATCAATCATCAATTCCGAGCCTCAGGCTCCGTCCGGACGGAGGCGAGGTCAAACGTTCCGGAGCCCGAGACACGTTTGACGACGAGCAGCACAGAGGCATCCGAGGCGGACGTATAACTGAGGGTTTCACCCACTCCGACCCCAGGATTCGCGCTCGACGCCAGCAGAATTGGAGTCCCGGAGGCGCTGGGCGTCATACTGTAGAGATAGAGATCGAAATCACCCTCTGCCGGGTTCTCCAGCGTCACGTCCATGCCGGTTCCTGCGGCGAGCTGAACCGTCCGCGCCCAGACCCGCCGGTCGGTCAAGGTCGGCCCAAGCTCCCCACCGGTCGAGGTTCCAGGGGTATACGTCAGGCTGACCGCCTCCACCGCTGCATCCGCATTGACCAGCCCGTACCCCTCATAGCGATCCTTGCCGGCAGGAAAACCGTCCGGCCCGCGAGAGGCACGCTGGAGCGTGGGATTAAACTGCCCGTTCTCGCGACGGGCGTTCGTCTCCGAGGCTGTAGCGCACAGGAGCATCTTCACCAGCCTGGGATGGCGGTCCGAGTTGAAGTCCCACTGAATCCCCTGACGTTCCAGGGCCTCGATGACCAGAGCCGCACAGCCGGCGATAAATGGGCTGGAAAAGGACGTACCCTGTGCGGCTGTGTAGTCGTGGGGTTCGCGGTCCGGGCCAAGACCACCATCGGTCGTGCCGGTGTCCACGGACATGACCGCTGTATAGTAGTACGACCCTCCCGGCGCCACGAGGTCCGGCTTGTAGTCTTCGCCGGTGTACTTGCGGGGATCGCGAAATCCGTAGGTGGTGTACTCCGTCAGGGCGTTGTTGTCGTTGGAGGCTCCGGCGGTGATCGCCAGAGCGGCCCGGGCGGGGTCGCTCATCCCCCGGGCCTCTTCGGACGACTCGTTGGCGCTGTTGCCGGCCGAGACAACGACGATCACTCCGTTGCGAACGGCCGAGATGACCTTGTCGCGCAGAGACATGCTCTGGACGGGCAGTCCCCAGGCATCCACCAGTCCGGCGCTGAAGTTGATGATCTTGACGTTCTTCTCCGTGCGGCGGACCACGAGGTCATCGACGGCGGTATCGAACGCATCCCCATAGGTCATCCCGTCCTTCATGGCCATCTTGACGGCGGCGAACCGGCAACCCGGCGCTACGCCGCAGAACGTGTTGTACCCGTCGCCTACCGCCGGATACGGAGACACCCGACTGACGATGGAGACATTGTAGAGATAGTCGTCGTCATAGTCCGCCAGGATCGGGGCGAATGTTTGCTCCTCACTGGCATCGAATGTGTGGCTCACCGTCAATCCGGAGGTTCCTTCTCCGCCGGTCCCAATCCACTGCGGACTGTCCAGCAGGGTCCCCGCGCGCCAATAGATGTGATCCAGCCAGGCGGAAGGCCCATCCCAATAGGCCGACGTCGTCACGGTAACCGGACCGGCCGGAAGCGAAATCGGCTCGACCACGTGAAGCCAACTCAACGACTCCAGCGAATAGGTATAACGAAGATCGAACGTCTCGGCGCCGCCACTGGCGCCCGTACCCAGGGCCACGCCGGCGACGAGGCTGCCGTGCCCGTAGTAGTCGACCGGATCGGGCTCATAGTCACCGCTGATGTCGTTCCAGTAGACACACCGTCCGGCGAGGTCCACGTGCGTCTCGTCCACGCCGGTATCCACGATGGCGATGGTGGTGTTCGGATCGCCCCGGAAACCGGCGACACTGCCGGCAAATCCCGGCTGCCAGACCGGACGCACCCGGGCGATTTGTGTGGCCATATCCATGTGCAGGCGGATCTCGTGGGTCTTGGGCGCCACCAGAACCAGCGTCGGCCCCATGGCGGAAGGCAACAGACTGACACAGTCCAACGGGATGCAACCGTTCCAGCCGTAGGAGACGGCCTGGAACATGTGGGTGATCTCGCCGCCCAGTTGGCCGAACGCATCGATCTGCTCCTGGGTCACGGGCTCGTTGAAGATCAGCTCGACATTGAGGCTCGTCGCGCGCGTGAGCGCCCCAAGCGATCGACTCGTCTCGTACAGCGCCGACGGCCCGAAGGTCAGGGCGGCGCTGTCCAGCTCATCGTCGAGGCGGTTGCCGTCCAGGTCATTCGGATAGACGCCGCTGATTACCGGCGCGACCGCCGGCGGCGGCGGAGGCGCCAAGAGCGCCCCTGAAACGGCTCCCTGTGCGGCCGGAGTGAAGAGGACCACGCCCGCCAGCAGCAGGTAGGGGCGAATAATCATTCGCCCGTACTTACGGGCAGTGACAGGTAGCGCTGCCTTGTGGACCCTTCCACACAGATCGCGGCGTGAAGCAGACCAACGCATGCTCTCCTCCTATCAGAAGTACAAGCAGTCCTCGAACACGTCACCGGGATCGACTCGCTCCCGCAAGCACCGACTCCCGGACGTTCCCTATGGCATCTCGAGCGCAAAGAGTAGGGGCGAATCATCATTCGCCCGTACGAGTCTCGGGTCGCGCACCTGCGTTGATCCAACCGCCCGCCGCATGCCATCCGACAGCCAACGCGACCTCGACCCTATAATACACCTTTCCGCCGCCCTGGGTCAACCCAAAACCCGGACGGTACCGCGAATTTGGCTGTCTGACCCCCGAAAGCCCCGGACAGTGCCGCCACGAAATGTCCCTGGTACGGGCGAATGAGGATTCGCCCCTACAATCCCGCCGGAAGGCCGTTTCCGGATTTTAGGCTTTGGGCTTTCGGCCTTGTTTCGGATTTCGAGATTCGGATTTCGTGCTTGCGGTCGCGCCATAGCAGCAGGGCCAGGCGCAGCATCAGGTACAACAACAGAGCGATCACCAGCGGGATCGCCAGCGCGACAGCGGTATCGTCAGACACCATAGAGCCGGCAGATCTCCCGATAGGCGCGCCACGGATTTTCCGGGTCGAACCGCGCCACCAGCGCGCGA
>CAZNSM010000146.1:0-12359 GCA_964575615.1 uncultured Pirellulales bacterium
CCCTCTACTCTAATTATCGGCAAGGAACTGTCTCACGCAGTCTGACACAGAGGGCTGCGGACTACCTCAGGATCACGAAGGTGCTTGGGCGCGCGGACTTTTCCTGCTCTGATGTCAGGTGCCTTGCGGGGCTGACGAGGAACTCTGCTGCGACGGTGACAGGGTCGAATCCGCCGTGTCCCGGTGCGGCGGCTCACGGCGCTGCCCCGGCAGGGCGGGATAACCGCGCCAGCCTTCGGTCAACCCCTGAACGATGTGGAGAATCAGGACATCGTTTGTCTGCGCATCCCAGTCGCGGCGGACCACAGCGGCCGGTCCGGCCGTCCGGGTCAACGGCGACAGGGCGCCCCAAAGCGCGCTTCCGACGGCAACGACCGAGATGCCGACCTCCGGCGCGACGCGCGGCGCGGGCCAGTTGGGCATCGCCGCCCGGTCCAGCAGATGGGGCAGACGCTCGGCGTCCGGGCGGACACAGGCGGCCAACTCGGCGACAGACAGAGAATCCACCCAGACCTTGACCACTTCGAGCGTGAACAGGACGCCAAGATCGGAGCTGCGGGCCTGCGGGTCCTGGAGGTGCCGGACGACGCACTGCGCCCAGGCCTTCGGTTCGAGCGCCAGATCGCGCAGAGACTGTCCGATGCGCGAGCGCAACGTCTGCCGGAAGGCTTGGGCCAACTGACGATCCCAGTCCGCCGCCAGCAGGTCGAACAGCACCTCGCGGCCCGGCGTCGCATCGGACATGCCTTGACGCAGAAGGGCCTGACGCGGATCGAGGGTGAGCCGGTCGATCCACTGGACCATGGCGGCGACCTCCCGAATCAGATCATTCTCGCGGGTCGGGATGCTGATGCCGCCGGCCAGCGGCTCGGGGACCTTGGGAATGCGTTCGATCAGCCGGACGCGGCCGACGCGCGGTCTCAGGGCCAGCGCCGCCGCCACACCAATCGCCAGCAAGCCCGCCCCGTGGCAGCCCCATCGCAGAGAAGCATCGGGCCCGAGAGGGCTCGGCGCCCGCAGGCACAGAACCAGCCATGCCGACGCCAGGCACAACAGCCCGAACGCGCGCCACGTCCAGAACGGCGGACTCAGGTGATCGGGCGCCTCTTCGCCCTTGGGCTGATCGGCGCGAACCTGAACCGGTCCGGTGAGGATCACGCTGACGCCGATGATCGCCAGCAGGGCGGCCACGCCGGATTGCAGGGCCGTGGCCACAGTCCACAGATCGGGCCAGAGCGACCACGCGACGGCGACCACGCCGCACGCCGCCAGCGCGATCGCCAGCGAGCGCATCCACAGCGGGGCACGCTTGCGGTAGGAAACGACGGGAACCGCCTTGCCGACGTCGCGTCCTTCCGGCACGACGGTCCTGCTGTGCGTGGTCCAGCCGGTGGGCTGAGTCGCCAGCACCGCCGCGGCCAGGGACAGCAGGGCCCCTCCGAGGGCGAAGACGCGTTCTTCAGAAAGCAGCCCCGCCGCGAGCCCGACAAATCCCACGGTCAGAAACAGCAGTCCGAAACGCCAGGCGGTCGTCCCGGCCGGACGGCTCACGCTCACGTGCGTCCGGGTCTGGCCGATCGGAGTGAAGCGGTCCACCCAGGCATCCTCGGTCTTGCCGAGCCAGACTCGCATGGGTTGATACGTCTGTTCGTCCTGACGGCGAAGCATCTCGGCCGCACGGCTACGAACTTGCTGGCGCTCGACGAGCTTCTGCCGCGTCAGCAGGCACCGAAGCCGGGGTTCGGCGCACTTGAGAAGATGGCTGAGGCTCGCCAGGGGCGCACGGCCGCAGACGCGTCCGACGGCGGCGCCGATCGCTTCGCAGGCATCCTCGTTACGCACCGCCAACTCGTACGCGGCGGCATGCGACTCATCGGCGTCGCTCGGGCGGGCCTGCGAGGCGGCCTCGTAGATGCTCTCGATTCGTTCCACGAGCTTCTGAGCTTCTTCGTCGATATGTCGGCGTCGCTCCTCGGCAAGGACCTCCTGGTACAGGCCGGCGAGGTCCTCGTGGACCAGCCGTTGCGCCGTCCGGCGGATCACCTCCGGAAGGTTCAGGTGGATCGCACGCAGGCCGAACGATCCGCAGACGTTCAAGACGCTCTCCTGCGGGCTGATGCGGCGTCTCTCGTCTTGCCGAAGGGGACCCCGGCAGGTCACCCCATGGTGAAGGAGAAACTGGGCAGCGAACTGGTCCATCTGCTCGGGCCGCTCGAACCACATGCCGCCGGCGTCGCGTCCGTCGAGCAGGTAGATCTTCTGGGCGAGCAGATCGTCCTGAAGGCGGGCCGTCAGGCGGGTCCAGGCTTCGAACCAAAGATCGTCGAGTTCGCGGCCGGACGCCGCGGTCCGGCCCGTCAGCGCGACGATCGCCATGTCATGGGCCGGATCACCTGTCCGCAGCAGCTCCATCGCGGGCAAGGCCCGGTCGACCGAGCCGGCCTCCGACAGATCGATCAGGATGTACGAGCTCATGCGGACGCGGCCCGGGAGGTTCGCATCGGCCGCCGGCTCCTTCGAGTGCAGCGTGCGAATCAGCGATGCGACGGTCGCCGACAGGGACTCCTCGGACAGGCCATTCGTCTGGCTGCAGGCCGGAATGTCGAAGTCGGAAAGCCAGGTCCAGTGACCTGCCGCCACACGCCGTCCCGCCGGGTCCAGCGACAGAAAGGCGAACGGGCCCTGCACGGGCACCGTCAGGCCCCTGGCCGTCTCGGCAAACGCGGCCACCGTCTGCTCGGCGCGACCTCCGACGGCGACGAACAGAATCGGCGCTGGACCGATTCCTTTCGCTTGTGTGTCATTTCCGCTCACGAACGCTCACCAGCCTTCCATCAGCATCTCGGCTCGTTCAGAAGTTCACCACGTCGGCAACGTCCACCTCTTCCTTGAACCTCCGGAGGTCTTCGCGGCAGGCGCCGAGCACGTCCCTGGCGATCTTCTGCTCGCTTTGCGGGACCGTCTCGATGCACTGCTCGACCTGCTCGACCACGTGCTCCAGCAGCGCCAGACCCCGGCTCAGACCTCCCTGCACCGCGTCGCAATCGGTCAGGGCGATCTCCTGGAGAATCAGATCGATCCGCGAGTTCGTGCCGCCCTGAAGCTCGGCCAAGCGAATGGAGGTGGCCGGATCGCTCAGGGAGCGCAGTTGCTGCCGCAGCCGCTCGTTCACGGTCTCGGTCATCCGGCGGAAGGAGCCCACCTTGGCGGCGCCGGCCTCGTAGATCTGCCGTTCGAGCAGGTTGCCCTGTCGGCTCGACTGGTCCCGCCATTCAGCCAGAGCGCTCTGGAAGGCGGTGTACCAGTTTTTGTCCAACCACAGGTCGGAGAACTCGAACCCCATCCGCCGGACGTATTCGTCGGTCGCGGCGACGTACTTGCTGTAGCGGCTGATCGCCTCCAGGCAGAAACCATAGCTCAGTCGCATGAGCTGGAGCCATTCCCCGGTGTGTTGATTGCACGCCTCGGTGACGCCCGCCTCGCGAAGGCTGACCTCCATGTTGTGCGTCAGGAGCGTCGGAACGCAAGACCCGACGACCTGCTGGGCGACGGCCACCGACAGCGGCGAGGCGTACTTGCGCGATTTGTCCAGGTCGATCTTCGGCTCGGCCAAGCGCCATATCTCGCAGATGCTCCGATAGTATGGATGGTCGTTGATCGACTGACTTGCCGACGGACCGTTCCGGAACAGGTCCCAACTATGGTGTTCGATGTCGTTCAGAAATCGCTTCATGCCCTCCGACAATCGGGCGAGGCTTTCGGCCAGCCGGTCCTCCACGATGCGGACCTCCGCCAGTTCCGTTTTCGCCTCGCGGATGGACAGGATACACGAGGTCAGGACGGGCTTGATCAGGCTCTGCCGGAAGTCTCTGGCGGCGACCGCGTCCAGGGCGTCTTCGGATTCCAGCGGCAGACACAGCGGGGTCGAGAAGAAATCCGCCTCGCGGTCGCGTCCGGCCGGAAGCGGTGAGGCGGATCCCACGTCCGTCACAGCGTCACCGTTGCCGCCGGTCTTCTCGCCCAGCGACTTCCGCTGCCATGCCAGCGCAATGACCGCGTCCAGAGACTGCTTGCGGACCCGCAAAACGCGAGCGGTGGTCTTGAGCGATTCGGTCAGGTGTTCGTGGAGCAGCGCCTCGGCCATCGGCGGCCAGCAGGCGTCGATGGTCTTGTCGATCGCCGGCACCACGTCGCTCGACGTCCAGGACAGGGCCGGCACGCGGACTGCCAGCGTTTCCATCGCGCTGCGGGCCTGCGTGAGGATGTCCGCGACCACGGCATTGATATTGGCCGGAGCGGATGTCTGCTGGCGAGCGAGCATCGTCTCGACCGCCTCGGTCCAGGCGTCCAGGCAGGCGCCGATCTGGTTGAGCGGCTGCAACGGCTCGGCGTTGAAGAAATCCTCTTCGATCATCTCGTCCACCGCCGCGAGCAGCGCCTCGATGGGCTTGTGCGGAGCGACGAGTTTCTCCGCCTCCTTTCGCGCCAGCGGAACGAGCGAGACCTCCACGTGGCGGCGAAGACTGGCGAGCACGCTGGAGACGACCTCCGGCGATGTCCCCTTGCCCGACGGCTCCCAGGGGAAAGAGATCGTCGGCGGGACGAGCTCTCGCGCCGAAGGGGTGAATCCGGCGCTGTTGGCGATTCGCTGCTGCACCTGTCGGCGATAGTGGGGCCGCCCGTTGTTCTGTCCGGCGTTGAGGTTCTCCAGGTCGGCCAGGACGCGCGACTGAATGTTGTGCGTTCGGTGTCCCGGCACGCCGCACCAGAAACCGTAGCTCGAAAAGCACTGGCGATGGTTGTTCACCGGATCGCGCTGCGGCAGAATCTCCGCCAGCTTGTTGTTGGCGTCCGAGCGCACCTGCTGGCTCAGCGGCTCGACCGTCAGCGCCCGCAGCGCGCGAGCGATCAGCCGGACCAGGTGCTTGCGGTCGCCGCTGCCCATGTCGACCTGGCCGTTGAGCAGGTAGAGGAAGTTGAACGGTCCCGTGTCCCGCCGGAAGCAGTCCTCTCCGCTACGGTCCGTGCGGTAACGGACGCGGATATCCGAACGCCGTTCGTCGCTGAGAAACTCGATCTGGTCCAGCGTCGCACACGCGGTCGCTTCGAGCTTCGGCCGCAGCATCGGGTCGATGCGAAAGGCATCGGGCAACAGCAGGTGGCCGACGATCTCCGCCGGCTTGGGGAACGACTCCCGCGACCACCACCGCAGGTTGTACGCCATGTCGATGAGCATCCCGGCGCCGGTCCCGCCGCAGACGCTGCTGGCGATGTGGACCACCGGCGCGCCGTCGGAGGCCAGAACGAAGGGGCCTCCGTTCTCGTCCAGAGGCTGTTGCGTGCTCGTGCGCAGGCTGCTGAACCGTGTGGCCACCGCCTCGTGGATGATGCTCTCGCGCAGCTCGAAGAACACCAGCCGGCCGAGGCGCGGAATGCCCTGGCAGCCGTAATCAGCGAAAGTGGCGTCTTCGCGGAAGCCGCGCATCCAGTCCAGATGCGGATGGAACTCCGGAAAGCTCGCATTGTCCCGCACGACCTCGCCGACGTCGAGATAGTGAAACAGGTTGATGAAGTCCGACAGGATGCCCTCGGGCGGGCCGCCGTCGTCGGAGGCGTCGGTGTCGAGCTTCAGGAAGCGGATGAACGGCGGGACGGTGCCCAGCAGCTCGCGTATGTAGTGCTCGACCCACTGGCAGACGAGCACGCCGGTGCCCCCCAGACCGACGATCAACGTCGGGCGTACGATGATAGGACTGTCACTCAGTCGCATGATCTGTTTCCTCGCGTCTTCTTCGGCGACTTTCGATTGTCATTCGCGTTCATACACCCATTTGTGATTCGACCGTCTCGACCGGGCTGGGCGGCTCGCCGTTTCGGATTCGCACGCTGACCCGTATCGATCGGGCGGTTCCGTCCATCTGATAGGGCAGGTCCAGGCTGATCGACGCGGCCTGTCCCGGACTCGGAATCGGAATCGCGCCGGTCTGGCCGGACCACACCCGGCCTTGTCTGGCCAACGGCCCCGTCCAGACGCACAGCAGTCCTTTCTCTACGTGCCGGGCGCCGGTGCCGATTCGCGGCGTGATCAACGCCCACACCCATCGTCGCGGATAAACCGCGCGCCGGAGCACGACGCCCGCCGAGGCGACTACGGCCACAAGCGGCCCAACGCCGGTCGTTTTCGAGCGGCTCAGCGCGTGCGCGACGTGCAGGTCGATGTCGGTCCGCAGAGGCGTCTCTCGCAGGTCGATGACCACGGGGCTGTGGAACGATGCGGGTTCCACGGTGGCGATATTCTCCGCGAGCCGGACATCCAGACCGAGCCGGCTGGGACGAGGGGCCAGCAGCCTCAGCACGAACACCGCCAGCAGCAGCACGGCGGCGCCCAGCAGCGTCCACCAGCACCACGGCACGACCTTGGCGGTCGCGATCGTCACGAACGTGACATCGGTCCATTCGGAGATCTGCATCCCCTCGCCAGACCCCGGCATCGCATAGGTCGCGCAGCCGACGACCGCGTACCGGTGTGTCGCCGCAGGTCTGGGCCGTCCCCAGAAGCCCCGGTGGGCCAGTCGGGGGAGAATCCTCGCCGCGGGTTCCGCCTTGCCGCCTTCCACGCTGAACGCCTGGGTCGAGGGGCTTTTCGTCTTCAACTCCTGGATGAGCTGCGAAGTCGGCGGCTGGCCCGGCTCATCGCGATCGCGGGCCGGCCACAGGTAGACGGTCGTTGGGCCTTGGGACCACTGGCCCGTCAGTTCCGGCGCTGCGCGGAAGACGGGCCTGGCCCACAGCGCCGTCGAACCGTTGAAATCGATGCGCCCTGCGGCCGACTCGATCTCGGCGCCGGTCCGGTCGCCCCGAAAGGCCAGCCGCTCCAGCACCGGCGGCAGAACGCGCACGTTCGGATGCTCCCAGCGAACCAGCTCCTGGCCCTGGGACGACAGTCGGAACTGCACCCCGCCGCTCGCGGGGTCCTCCAGCGGGGCCAGCAGGTCCGGGCTTCTCAACGACAGCGGCACGGCCCCGGCGGGGCCCGATTCGGTTGCGTGAACGCTTCCTTCCTGCCAGACGGGCCGGGCCGAGGGCAACTGGAATTCGAAGGCCATCGCGGCAACCTGCGGCGCGTCGGCGCTCTCCTTGCGGACAGTGACACGGTATTCGAAAGGCCATTGCCGCACGCCGGGCGTGATCCACGCCGCCGGCGTCAGGACCGGGACGATCTCGTGCGGCTGGATCGACAGCAGCACGGGCGTCGTCAGGCTGGCGACGATCTGGCCGGATTGCGGATCGCGCCCGACCATCTCCACCGCATATTGACCGTTGTCGCCGACTTGGGCCTCGCGCGTCAGCGAGCCGCCGGCAAGGTCGCCCTCCACGGAGAACGCGGTTGTCCATGGCGCCTCCGGCGTCGGTCGTCGCAGCACGCGCAGCGAGATGCCCGGCGTCGCCGTGGTCCAGTTGACCGGGCGCACGGCGATCTGCAGGCGCGTGGAGAGCTGTGTCGTCACCGCCGACAAGCCGCCGGAACCGCCCGCCCAGATTTGTGAATCGAACAGAGAGTTCTGACCGGATGATGTGAGCCTCTGGACGCTCAGCGCCAGTCGAGGCTCCTTGATCGCCAGATGGCCGGAAGCGCGTTCCGTCGAGGGTGCGGCCTGTTCCCTCGCAAACTCGATGCGCATCTCCACCGCCGCCCGTCCGATGTTGCGCGGAACGTACGGAGCGTATCCCTTCAACTCGCATCGTGTGGCCCGGCCCTGTCGCATGTCGCTGGGAGTCAGCGCCGTCCATTCGATCGAGTCGCTGACGTCCTGCACGTCGCCGAAAGGCGAGGTCACCGTCACGCGGCACGATGTCTTGATCTGATCGATCCGCTCGCTGTGTTGCGAGTTGCCCGCGATGTAGCCGCCGAACACGATGCGCAGCGGGATTCGGACCGGCTCCCATGTATGGCACGCCACGTCCCGGCCGGTTTCTTCTCCGATGCTCAGCTCCTCCAGCAGCAGGCGTCGGTCGCGCGCGTGGACCCGTCCGGCCTCGAGCTTGATCTCGACCGGCGTTGCCGCCGCCGGCGGGTTTGTGACCACGTATACGTGCGCTGGATACGTCTGTCCCGATTGCAGAGGCTCGGGCAGAGTCTGCTCGAACGACGCCTGGCGCTCGCCCGCGGCAGGAGTCACGCTCAGGCTCACAGGTCCGTCCGCTCCGGGACGCGTCAGCTCCAGACGAACCGACGAGATATCCTGGCCGGGCTGCCATTGGGTCGTGAAGCGGACCGGCTCGCCGCAGTAGAGCGTCTCCGCCAGGCCCTGGGCCGGCGCTTCGCCGGGCGGCTGATAAAGGGCCCATCGCAGCAGGCCCGTCGCGATCGGATCGACGACCGCATAAGTCTTCACGGCCCCCTGGAGGCCTTCGATCGTCCCGTCGAGGCTGATCTCGCACCGGTCGGCGCGGGGCAACGGAATCTCCGACTCCAGGGCATACGTCGCCGCCAGCGCACGTCCTTTGTAGCCGGTCGGCTTCGGCACGCCCACCAGGCGAACGCGGGGCGTCATCACCTGGGCCGTGTTGCTGGTCAGGTCAACCGTTCGCAGGCGCGCGCCGCTGAGCGTTTCGGGGAACATCTGTGCGACTCGCTCGCGGTCGGCGTCGAAGACCGGAAACGCCGAGACCGTCACCAACTGGCGGTGAAGCTCGCCCACCCACAGCGCCTGGCGCGGGTCGGTAAAGGTACACTCGACTCGCACGGGCGCCGGTCCATAGGCCAGTTCGAAGCGCGGCAAGCGGAACGGCATGACGCCGGCAGACGTCTCGACCTGCGCCTCGGCCCAGCCGGAGATTTGCACCTCGCCTTCGGGCAGTTCCATCGGCCCGGCGATGAGACTGTCCTGATCGTCTTTTTCAAACGTCCAGCTCGTCTGGGCGAGCGGCTCGACATGGAGCACGCCGGACATGGGCTTTGCGCCCGAGGTCCCTTCGGGCGCCAGACGAAACGCCACCGACTGGCCTCCGTGCAGGTTGACGGACAGCGGCTCCGACAGATCGGACACGGAGCCGAGGACCTCGCCCGATGCCCCGACAGCGCTCAGACGAACGCAGGGCGGATGCACCAGCACCTCGCTCGTCGCATCGGCCAGCGAGACGTCCGCATCGCCGATACGGTGGAGCAGCTCGCCTCGAAACTCGTATAGACCGAAGGCCCCGATGGCGAAGGGATCGCTCTCGTAGAGTCGCGAAGGGGCCGTCCACCGCCCACCGTCCAGAGGCGACGGCTCGCTCTGACCCTGCGACGCGAAGGTCAGGCGGACCGACAGATCGCCCGCCGGATCGCTCGTCCGGATGGAAGTCCCCTTGTGACGATCGACCACGTGCGCCGCGATTTGTCCCTGTTCATACACCCACCAGGGCGATGCGGGCCGAGGTTCGAGCTGCACGACGAAATCGGGTATGCGATAGAGGCGCGCCCCGGCCGGCGGCGAGAGCGTCCAGTGTCCCTCCCAGGCTCGCTCCGGCGCGTCGGGCCGGCGAAGAATCGTCGCCTGCCACTGGCTGCTGGTCACGCTGTTGCTCCGAATGCCCGCGTCCGCCTCCAGCCGTTCGTCGAGGGCCCAGACGCGTGTCTGGGCGTCCGCAGCGTCTGCGGACGGCGCGATGCTCAGAGCCGCCGGCGTGCGACCGACGATCACGGTCGCCCAGTCGTATCGACTGATCGCAGCCTTCTCGGCCAGCGCCGTGCCCAGGCCGAAGACATCCATCAGGATGTCGGGCAGCCCCATCGTGCGCGTGATGCGATAAGCCTTGCCGCCGGTCAGCGAGGCCAGCGCCGCCATCATCTGCTCTGCCGTTCGTTCCGACGACGGCGTGTCGCCGACGCCGGCCCCGGTGCGATAGGACGCTCGGTTGACGATCACGGGATACACGCGAACGTCCTGGCGGGCGAGCCTCGTGGCTGCATCGAGCAGGGGGCCGGCGGTCCTGATGTCCCGCGCGGCATCGCGTGGATCGCCCCGACTGAGGAGGATGATCTTGCCCGGACCGTTGCCGTGCTGCCGTCGTGCCGCCTGAATCCGCGCCAGCGCCCAGTCCAGGCCCTGATCGAGCTCGGCATAGAAGCTCCCCGTGAACGCCGGATCGCGCACCATATTGCGACAGGCGGCCTCGTTGAGGTAACTGCCGCCCCAGGCCAGCAGCGGCGCCGTTTCCTCGCTGGGCAGGCTGTACCGGACGCGGTCCGAGAAATGGCACACCCCGATGTGGAGGTCGGAGTAGAGGTATGGCAGGAACTGCATGGCGATCAGTTGCGCATCGGCGCGGAGCGTGACTCGCCGACCCCGACCGTCGTCGGCGGGGGTGTCGGCCCGCTCCATGCCCCCCGAGACGTCGACGGCGATCACCACGTAGCAGGGCGGTGCCCCCGTCAGGATCGCGTCAGAGGTCTGTGCCGTCGCGGCGTCCCTCGCGAACGTGCCGACCAGCAGAGCGGCAACCAGAATGGACGAGATTCTTCTACTCATAGTACTCCAGGGACGTCAACCGTCCCTCATATCTCCTGCCGGTCGGACGGCGCAGAGCCAAGCGGCGTCCTGATCGTCGCGATCCGGCCGATGATCTCTTGTTCTGTAATGCAGCGTACGGCGTCTTCGGCAAGCCCTTCGGCCCACGCGTCGAGGCCGTCGAGCACTTGCCGTTGCAGGGCCGGCGGATCCTGATCGTGGCGTCCGGCGAGGTAGACGCACGCAGCGGCCCGCCGGACCTGATCGTTCGTGTCGAGTCCCATCCCCAGAGCCCAGCCGATGTGTTCCGACGCCTCCTGGACCTTCGCAGGCTCTGCGTCGAGCAGCCTTTCGGCCATGGCCAGACAGCGCGTCTTCTCGCACGATTCGAGAAACAGCCGCACGGGATTGCGCGGGTCCGATCGTCCCGCCAGCCCCGAACCTCTGGCCGGCCAATGGTCCAGGCATCGTCCGGCGACGGCCGAAATGTCGGCGATCACCTCCACCGGCGCATCGGCCAGAGCAGGCGTCAACGTGCTTCGCAGACACTCCCACAGACGCGCGAATCGCCCGGGGTTTCCGTGGAGTTCGCGGAACGCCCGATTCACAAGCGAGCCGGCGCGGTTCAGCAGGTCGCGGCGGTGGCTCTGGCCGCGCTCCTCAGGATCAGCCGGTGGCGCCGGCAGCATGTGACGGGCCGCTGCCTCGAGAGCCGTCTGCATGTCGGTAGCCGCCCCCGACGCCGTCGCAGAGGGCCGCTCGCCCGTCAGGCCGAAGAACGGGGCGATCGTGTGCCAGGAGTCGGGGCAGAGCGTCAGCACCTCCGCCAGGAGCGCCTCGACTTTCTCGGGCAGGGCCGGCCCGCTCGACCACTGGGCCAGCGCGGTTCGCAGCCGGAACTGCGCCTGATGCGCATCGAGCTGGTCCCGCAGGCGGGACCAGTCTTCCACGTGTCCGCTCGGATCGTTGAGATGGCACTGCGCCAGGGCCGCGTAGGCCGAATCGGGGACCGGAGCGGTCCAATCGGCCGGCCATGTACGGCGAAGCTGTCGCAGAGGCTCGCGGATTCTCTTTCGCACGTCCAGTCGCCTCAGGCGACCCAAGTGCCGCTCGGCTCGAAAGGAGAGCTCGTCGAGCAGACCGACGAACTCGGCGCCGCCCTGCGGTCCCAGCCGGGACTTGTGCTCGGCGAGCCGGTGTTTGAGATCCTCGATCTGCCGTTCGGCGGCGGCGAGGTTCGTCAGTTTGCAGACCCGCTCCAGCTCGCTGACGAGTCGCGAGCAAGTTCGCTGGAGCTGGAGCTGCCGGAAGTCCTTCTCGTCGTCTTTGATCCGGAGCAGCTCGGCCTCTACCTGCGCCAGCAGCTCGTCCCGACGGACCTGATGGTCCAGCGCGACGAGGATCCTGCGTTGCACCTCCAAACGCGAGCGTGCCAACTCGAAGCTGCCGGCGGCCACCAGCCCCTCGATCTCGGCCAGCTCCTCCAGGGCGGACTGCTCGGCCCGCCGTCCGGGACTGTCCTGCGAGAGGAGGGAGGAAGGAATCTGATTGCCCAACAGAAGCGTCGCCGCTTCGGCATAGCGATCGTGCGCGCACACGGGCAGGTCGTCACCCCAGAGCAGCAGTTCACACGACGGTTCGCGCGCCGGGGTCTGTTCGGCAGCCTGCGGCGGATCGAGTGACAGCGCCTGCGCCGCCAGGCGCGACGTCAGATGATTGAGAGATCGCCAGGTCGGATCGCCGAGAATGGACGACTCCTCAGGTCCATGCATGGACGCACGGTCCGCGTGGGACGCCGCTCCCAGCCAGTAGCGCCTGGCCTCTTCGGGAAGCTGGAGGAAGTACTCGGTGAGTTGTCCATCGACG
>CAZNSM010000147.1:0-12345 GCA_964575615.1 uncultured Pirellulales bacterium
TATGGAGGCAAACACCTGACGCCAACGTCCCCCGGGCGGACAAGAAGCCGCCCACTATCCCCGGGAGGGCTCGAACCTCTAACCTTTGGCTCCGGAGGCCAACGCTCTATCCAATTGAGCTACGGGGACAGAAATCCATCCAACTGCTATCTTACCGCCGTCGGGGAACAAGTCAAGCGGGCAACTGCCTTTAGTTTTCAACGTTGCGCCGATGACCCGCGACGGCACTATACGAGTAGAGAGCATTGGCGCACACCCTTTCTGGCAGAAAACGACTCTCGGATATGCTATAATGGGTGAGAATTGGAAAGGACAGCCCGTGAGAAGGTCAGACTTGACAGCCATTCGAAAGGCACTTCCTGTTATTCTTGTCGTTCTGCTGACGCTGGCATCAGGCCTCCGGGCCGCAAACGAAGGCTGGCAACGCCGGGACGTCGATTGGCAGGCCGGCGGCGGCAGGCGGATCAAGGGTATCCAGTATCCGAAGGATCGCCCCGTGCCCCTGCGATCGGAGGAAGAAGGCACCGCCAAGCGTTCGACCGACCAGAAAATCAGCCTCTACTCCGCTCCCGCCAGGACCGCCACCGCCCTGCTGGCGAATGAAATGCTGGTCGAATCGCCTCCGGTCGACGGCTTCGTGCCCTGGATTGCCGTTTCCATCACCACCCGGCGCAAGGCCGAGCTGGAGCTGGAGGCCGACGTGGAAACGTCGGTCAGGGGGAACTACCCCACCGGCGTGAATCCACAGACGGACTATGTTATCGGACTGTTCGACACCGGGGCCAGCGCTCACGTCATGGGCTACGCCGGCGGCATGCGAACCCGCATCTACCCCGGACTGATCACGGCCAGTGAAACCGTGGTCAGCGGCGTGACGGGATCGGTGGTCGCCTCCGTCACGCAGCCCCTGGGCGTCTTCATCGACGGCCTGGCGGCGATCGACCCTGAGACCCTTGCCCTCGACTCCTCCAATATGAAGGGCGAGAGCAACGTGGCAATCATGGTCGGGCAAAACCCGGGGACCTTCCCCGACCTGCCCACCGCCATCGGCACACCGATGAGCGTTTACTACACCACGGTGATTCGCAACGACCGGATGTTGACTGTCGAGCGCGACGGCGAAACGTTCACGGCGCCGGACATCCGTCTGTACGCCGCCGATGACGCCCAAGCCCCGCAGTTCTCGAACGTGATCCCGCTGGAATTGCGTCCGCTCGGCGGCGTCAGCGTGCAGTACATCCCCACCCTCGACTTGGGTCTTGGCGGCATAGATATCGACGACATCCTGGGCGGTGGCGGCTTCGCATCGGACTTCCCGCCGGCCAGCCCCTCGGTGATCATCGGGAACTCATCCCAGAGCCTCTTCTTCGTCCATAGCGTCGATCTGTACGATGGCGAGAAGAGCGCACTCGACAAAGACCGCTTCATGCTCGACACGGGCGCGCAGGTGACGGTGGTCGGGTCTCGCATTGCCGCCCGTCTCCAGCTCGATCCGGCGGCCCCGGAATTCGAGGTCGAGATCGAGGGTGTCACCGGGGAAATCTCCATGACGCCAGGCTACTATGTGGACGCTATTGACATTCCCGCCCTGGGCCAATGGTTCCAGGCCCGTCAAGTGCCCGTCGTCCTGCTGGATGTCTCGTCGCCCGAAGGCGGGACACTGGACGGCATCATTGGCATGAACCTGTTCGTGGACTTCAACCTGATCGTGCGAGGAGGCGGCCTGTTCCTCGATGAAGACCCCGCTCTGGAACTGGAGCGCATCGAGCCAAATGCAGCAACGGACGCCAGCGCCGTCGAGTGACCGCAAGAAAACTCGGCTGGGCCCAGGATTCAGACCGCTCAAGTCCCATGAGGTCCGTGCCGTTTGACATATCGGGTCCTGGTGGATATCATGCCAACGTCAATACCAGGCGTATCCCCGGTTCAGGACCGATATGAGATTCATCGTCGATGTGGTCTATCTGTTTGCGGGACTGCTGTTCAGTCCCGTCGTCCTCTACAGGCGGCTCCGGCACAACCGGTACCGCCAGGGCTGGGCCCAGCGCTTCGGCAACATCAGCCGGAAATCCCCAGAGAAGCGATGCCTCTGGCTGCACGCGGTCAGTGTCGGTGAGGTCAACGCCGCCAAGACGCTCGTAACCGAGTTCGAGAAACGCTTCGCCGACTTCGAGATCGTCGTCAGCACCACGACGGACACCGGGTTTGCTCGTGCAACCGCCCTGTTTGGAAACCGCTGGACGGTGTTTTACTTTCCGTTCGATTTCTCCTGGGTCATGCGCAAGGCCTTCCGCCGGCTCGATCCGGCCCTCTGTTTATTGATGGAGCTCGAAGCGTGGCCCAACCTCATCGACGTCGCCTATCGCCGCTCGGTTCCCGTCGTCGTGGTCAACGGACGCATCAGCGACAGGAGCTTCGTCCAGTACCGCCGATTCCGATGGCTGGTCCGCAGATTCTTCGGCAGGATCGACCTCGTGCTGGCCCAGACGCAGGAGTATGCCGACCGATTTCGCGCGTTGGGCTGCCCTGCCGAGCGGGTCGTGGTGACCAGCTCGCTGAAATACGATACCGCCCAAGTGACCGACCGGGTCGAAGGCGCCGATGTCCTCGCGGACCAGTTGAACCTCGCGAACGCCCGCCTGTGGGTCGCCGGCGGAACGGGCGACGACGAGGAGAAGATCATTCTCGATGTGTACCAGTGGTTGAAGGAAGACCCGTCGTTCACGGATTTGCGTTTGGCGGTAGTGCCGCGCAAGCCCGAGCGGTTTGACGAGGTGGCGCAGTTGATCGAGCAGATGGGACTGCCCCTGGTCCGCTACAGCCGGATCAAAGGCACGCCGGGCCGGGGCGTCTGTGACAACGACACCGTGATCCTGGGCGATACGATGGGCGACCTGAGGAAATTCTACAGCCTGGCCACGGTGGTCTTCGTCGGTCGAACGCTGGTTCCCATGGGCGGCTCGGACATGATGGAGGCCGCAGCCCTCGGCAAATGCACGATCTTCGGCCCGCACACCTTCAACTTCCGCCAGACGGTCGAGGCGCTCCTAGCCGACCAGGGCGCCATCGAGGTCGTCGATGCTGATGATCTGCGGGTCGTGATGACGAGGTGTCTCGCCGAGCCTGCCTACGCCGAGACAATCGCCCGACGAGGCCGCCAGGTCATCCAGAAAAACCAAGGCGCTACCGCCCGGACCCTCGACCACATCGCCCGCCTGCGACAGTTCACCTCGATTGGCGACGCATAGGGCCCCGGCACGCCAGAACGATGAACTACGTGCAATCGGAGAGGAGCTTCTCAACGCATCCCATGAAGCCGCGCGTTCGCTCCAGCCAAGGCTCAACCTCTGCCGCCTCAAAGCAGGCGAAGTCTGCATAATCCCCTTCCTGGCGACTGCTGAACAGCAGATCGAAATGCCTGCCCCACTCCTGAGCAACCAGTCCCGTCTTCACGAATTCATGATGGAACAGAGATCGCAGGTATGCGTGTTTGCTCGTGGAGAAGCCTCTGGTCAGCAGCAACGCCGACAACGCGTAGAAACAGGCGTAGTACAGGCAATTGACGTAGGCATTGATATGCCCCGCTGCGAACAACACCTTGGCCTCTTCCAGTGTTTCATGGGCACGACTCATCCGATAGGCTGCCAGCGTGCGCTCTTCCTGGGTCACAGGATCACCCCTTCCCGATCGACGTTCCTGTGAAACGGCATGGCGCGATGAAGAGGCGAGTTCCACTGTTTCCTGCTATAGGTCATCAGCGTCAACAGAGCCCCCGCGTCCAGTTGGAGGGGGTAGACCTGGGCGAGAAGACTCTCCTTCAAGGCCATATCAACGACGCCATCGACCAGGATCAGGATATCGTAGTCGGAGTATTCGTCGGCCTGGCCACGTGCCCGGGACCCATAGAGAATCACGTCCGCGTCCGGCACGACTTGTCGTATCGCTCCTTTGCATTGTCTCAGCAACGCCACGTCCGCTTCGTCACCGTTCCACGCATCGATCGAGATCATAAGTCACCAACGGGTCACTTCAACGCGGCCGCCAAAGCGGCGATGAAGGCGGGAGCGGTGCCGCAGCAGCCGCCGAGGATGTGCACGCCCGCCTCCTGAATCCGCTTCGCCGCCGCGGCGAACTCTTCCGGCGTCACCCGGTAGACCGCTTCGCCGTCCACCAGTTCGGGCTTGCCGGCGTTCGGCTCGGCAAACACGGCCACCCCGATCCCCGTCGAACGAGCGGCGGAAACATACTTGTGGGCCAGCGTCACGTACTCGTCGAGCGTGGCGGTCCCGCAGTTGAACCCCACCGCATCGACGCCCAAAGCAATCATTTTCGTGACCGCCGTCGAAACGTCCACGCCCATCATGGTTCGATAATCCGATCCCGCCTTGTCGAACGCCATCGAAGCAAACACGGGCAGGCCGCTCTCCAGCGACTCCACAGCTTTGATGGCCACCTCCAACTCATCGAGCGCGGTCATCGTCTCGATGATGAACCCATCCACACCGCCATCGAGAAGTCCCCGGGCCTGCTCGGCAAACGCCGCCCGCACATCGCAGGCCTTGAGCTGGCCGAGCGGCTCGAGGAAATCACCCGTGGGCCCGATGTCGCCCAGCACGTATCGCTCCTCGCCGGCGACCTGCCGCGCCAGTTCGGCGCCGGCCCGGCTGATGGCATACGCCTGCTCGGCGTGGCCGTGCCGGGCCAGAGCATAGCGATTGGCCCCAAACGTGTTCGTGATGATCGCGTCGCTGCCGGCCTGGAGATACGCCCGGTGAATGTCCGCGACGATATCCGGCGATTCAATATTGATCGCATCGTTGCACACGCCGGGCGAGACCCCTCTGGCGAACAGTTGTGTCCCCATGGCCCCGTCGAGGAGGAATGTGCCGTTGCGAATTGCCTTTCTCAGATCCGTTCGAGTCATGTGCCTGGCCCGTCCATCATGCGTTTTCCCGGAATCACTATCGTTCAGACACCCAGTCCCCCTCTCGATATCGGTACACCTGCTCGAATCTCTCCATCTCTCTTGGGTCGCGGGTGAAGACCTGCCGCCGGGCCTGCTCGCTGAGTTCCTTGGCCTTGATCGAGCTGAGTTTGATGTCGATCGTGTCCTCACGCCCATCGGGAGCCATCGCCCTGACGAGGATGTCCGTGGGCACGTGAAAACCCTCGGCCACCGGCTTGTAGCCGTCCAACTGAGCCACCGCGATGATCTGACCTTCGGCGCCGAAGTATTCGATCTTTCGCACGAGGTAGTCGCACGTGTAGATGTAGACTTTCTTGAGGATGCGCTCCCCGTCACCATGCTGAATCAGCACGTCGTATTCCGCTTCGTTCGTCAGGGACCAAGCATTCGCATCGGTACCGCCGTCGTGCTGCACGATCCCAAACGCTTCGAGCACGACCTGCGGACTGACCATGAGCCCTTCGACGTTCTGTGCCTCGTCCCACGTGCCCCAATAGTAGGCGCTCATCTCCTTGGGACGCAGGGCCAGCCAGAAAGCTTCCGCATTGGAGCCGATGACCACCGCCTTGGGATCGACGGCGATGCTGCCCTGCATGTACACCTCGGAGGGTGGATTGAACCACAGCAGGATGGGCAGGTTGTGCCGCTTCACGCCTTCGTCGTCCGGGACGTAGTAGGCCAGGCGGCACTGGCCGCTGGCGCGGAACGCCACCGCCTGCTCGATGCGCGAGCTGACCGCGGACAGGGCTTCCTGAACGCCGGCTTTGCCCGGACAGGCCGGCAATCGCGCCGGCTCCTGCACGACACAACCGGCTGCAAAGGCCGGCAGCAGTACGCTCAGCCAGCGGCACACCTTGGGTATCCGTCCCAATTTCGCCTCCTATAGATCCGCTTGAAGAATCTGTCCGATCTGCGAGGTCAGCAACTCGATTTGCTCATCGTCCAGGTGTGGGTTGACCACTTCGACCAGGTCTTTCTCTCCCACGACGCGCAGCGACCAGATTTCCCTGGCCCCGTCCATCTTCGTCGCATCGTATTTGAGCCGGCGTTTGCGCATGAGCACCAGCGCCAACACAAATCGGAAGTTGACCTTCTCCGGGTCGGTCTCGTTGGCCAGCCGCTCGAAGAACGCCATCAGCATCTCGTCGCTGACGAAAAGCTCCTTCTTCTCGTCGGGGTCCGCCAGCCGGCTCCTCCAAAAGCAGAATACGCCGGGCTTTTCGCTCTCCCAGTATTCCACGCTGTAATCGCGGCGTTCGAGCCCCTGCTCGCTCTCCACCAGCGCCCCGAAATACTCCTGCCCCGGCTCGATCGCCCGGCCGGTGCCGCAACACTGCCCCAGGGGCTTGTTGATCGTCCAATCCGCCATACGCCCGTATTCTTACGCCTTCAATCCATTCAACGCGCGGTCACTCCGTATCGCGACCGCGATTCGGGGGCAAGCATACCAAAGCCCCGCCCGCCGGGCAAGAACATACGGGGCACAGTATCCGGTCAATTCTCAGGCAGTGGCAGTGCGTTGGGCTGGCCGGGGGTGGGCTGGCTCAGAGCCACGAAAGCGGATGCCCCGGCGGCGTCAACGAATCGACCGAACGAAATCCCATTCTGCGCCGGCCCGAACGGGGCCTGCTCGCTGTAGCCGGTCAGAACGCCGCCGGAACCCGAGTGCAGGTACACCGTTTCGCCGTTGCGGCTCAGCCCGAACGGCACATGGCAGCCGGGATCGTTCTCGTTGCCGAAATGCTCATCCTCCAGGAGCACGAGATAGCCGCCGGGAGCGATGATGGTCCCCTCGGCAATTTCGTACCGGGTCAACTCATCGGCGTCGTCGCTGACAAACCAGCCCCCGATGTTGAGAGCCTCGTCCGTCGTGTTGTGCAACTCGATCCAGTCGCCCAGACCACCGGCGGCGTCCGGCATTACCTCATTGATGACGACGGCGCCCAACTCGACGACGTTGCCGGAATCGTCGAAACCAGGAGAACCCCCCGGGTAGGCGCTGGGACGCCAGGCGCTCTTCCCGCCCAAGGCGTTCGGATCGGTGGCCGCCGGGGTCTTGACCGTCAGCGAGAAGCCCATCCCATCGGTGACATCGTACCAGCCGTCGGAGTAGCTGAACTTGTGAATCGTCCGGCCGGCGGCGTCCTGAAGCTCGATGCGTTCTCCTGCGTTGTCGAGCTTGCCTGCATACTGTCCGGCGACAGGCAGGCCCCCTCCGTACACCGCCTCAAAAGCGACGCGGTCCTCCACGACCAGCACGTAGCCGCCGGGCGATAAACCAACGTCGCCAAAGGTGAACTCCACCCCTCGGGTCAGCTTCGCCAGGCAGAGATTGATCGGATCGGCGCCGATGTTGGTCAGCTCGATGTACTCGGTGTTCGGATCGGCCGGATGATACATGATCTCGCTGATGCGCAGGCTCTCGGCCACCGGTCCGACGGCAAACGTCGCCTCGTTCAGCGCACTCCACTGGCCCGCCAGCGTTCGCGCCTTGATTTGCGTGCTGCCGCTCAGCAAGATCGGTTCGGTATACTCGATCGCATCGGGCGAGATCGTCCCCTGGCTGATTTCACCGGCGATCAGCTCGACGCTGATCAGGAAATCGGAACTGCCGGTCGAGAGGTTCAGGCCGTGGATGGCCAGCAGGTTGGCTCCCTGCCGCAGAAGACCGGCGTGGGCGCTGATATCGACGCTGGCCAGGGTAACCGCCGCCTCGTCGGCGTTGCCGGCGCTGGCCGTCGAATTCCACACCGGCTCGCCCGTGAAATTGCGCCGGGCCACTTCGCCGCCGTTGAGATAGGCGACGAACCCGTCGTCGTAGCGAATCCGCAGGATCACGTTGGAGTATTCCGCGTCGCCCACCGTGAAGGGAATGCGGATATAGCAGGAGCCATTCTTGTTGTACATCTCCGATTGGACGTCGATGTCAAAGTAATTGGGGTAACTGCCTCCGGCGGTCTCGAAGCCGACGCCTCCGGTCCCCGCCGTCCAGCTCGAATCGTCGAAGGAATCGGTGAACCAGACGTTGGCCTCGCCGACCTGGAGCCCGCCACGGATGATGTCGCCGACGAGCCGGAAATGGGTCTCACTGAACGTGTTGCGCGAACCCGGCGCCGCGAACAGCTCCAACTCAGCCCCGCCGCCCCGCTCGTAGAAGACCAACCGCAGATCGTATTGGCCCGCCTCGGCAATGTTGAACACTTCCAGCGTGTCGCCGGGGCTGCGCGGGCTGGCATAGGACATCGTGTAGGTCCGGTTCCCACGCGTCAGCGTCATGCCGAAACCGTCGTCGCTGTTGACGCCGAACGTCCATGGCCCCGCCGAGGGGATCAGCACCTTGCCCGTGACCAGGATAACGAAGTCCTCGACGTCCACGTTCATCTGCGTGCCGGGGAACGGGCGGTTGTTGTCGAAATGGCCTTCGCTACCCGTATTGAAGTAATTGATCACCGTCGCCTGTTCCGTGACGGTGGCAATGCGCTGGCGGGGATTCGAGATCACCTGCTCGGCCGCCGTCAAGCTGGCGACCGTGCCGCTGGCCTTGTAGTATGTCACGGTGAACGCCGCCGGCGCATTTCCCAGTTGATTGCCTCCATTGGCTTCGCTCGGAACGAGCACACGCTTCGGCGCGTCTTCGGTCAGTAATGTCACGAGGGTGTCGGATGCCGAAGCGCCCGCCGGGAGCCGCGGATCACTGCCGTCGGTCGTATAGTAGATCTTTCCTTCCGGCGCGTGCATCCAGAGTTGCTGGTTGAGCGCCACATACCCTCCCTGCTGCGGGTTCGCTCCAATCCCGAACGTGGGCGGGTCGACCGCCGGGTACAGCCCTGCGTTGCGTAACTGCTCCAGGACGATCGGCGGGCGTTGCGGCATATAGGTGTTCAGAATGTTGTCGCGCGTTGACTGCCAGTGGGCCAACGTATACGGCGTGCTGCTGGCCTGGTCGCCCCACCGGGCGGACTCGGCGATGATGGCCAGTTCAACCTCATCCGCCAGTTGCTTGTACCGCGCATAGGACGCCTCGCTGGTCAGCGGCCCGCCGTGGAACATGTGTTTGTACACGTGGTCACCGAACAGCAGCCGGAACTCGCGATTGTCCCGCAACGCCGCATAGGGTTGGGCCGCGCCATCGCTGACGCCCGTGACATTGGCGTTGAGGCTGGACCAGATCACAATCGCGCCTTCCGCGTCCCAGTTGAAGAACTTGAACCCCGTGGCGTTCGGAGGCTTCCGACACGCCGCATAGTAGTTGTGCCCGGGCCAGTCTCCCGTCCCACCCCAGAAATTGCAGAACATGTAGTCGATGTAGTTGTCCATGTCGAGCAGGTTGTCGTAGGCTGGGTTGTTCGTGCCGTCGGGGTTGTTGCCCTGGATCCGTTGGTAGCTGGCCGTGTCGGTCAGTCCCGATCTCGCCTGGCTGAGCATGGCATTCCACGTGGCGGTCGTGCTGTCACCGCGCGCCTCGCCTCGGTTCAGCGCGTCCCAGTCCTCTTTCTCTCCTCCAAAATAGGCGGCGCAGAACGACTCGACCGGCCGTTCCGTCACATTGTACAGTCCCCAATAGAGTCCGTTGAGGTACAAATGGACGAAGGTCCCATGCGGGGACGGATGGCCCATCGCCAGTTGCGTCCGCCGCATGTATTCGTCGATGAGGTACTGGGTGTTCTGCCGGCCCCAGTCATTCCAGCCGTCATTGGCGCCGCCCCGCAGGATGATCATGTCGAAGCTCGTGGTCGCGTCCTGACCTTTGAACAGATCGAAATCGAGCTTGGGCGGACCATACTCGCGTTTGAACAGGATTCGGAACGACTTCTTTCGCGTCAGATTGAAGCCCCGAAAGGCGCCGCCGTAGATCCGCAATCCCGCGTCCACCTGAAAGCCTGTCGTTCCGTCCGTATCGATCCATTCGACCGATATGGGCCGTTCCCAAGCGGTACCCTCCCCCCAGGGATTCGAGTAGATACCGTTCGTGCCGAACAGATTGTCGGTGGTGGTCACGATCGAGAGCGTCGGGAGCGTCAGCAGCGACGCCCGGGCCAGGTTGCGATAGGCCGGCGCATTGACCACGTCGGGGTCCATCTCGTAGTCCGCCACCGTCCCGTTCCAGGTCGACGGGAACCCCGCCGGGTTCTTGGGCTGATGGAGAATCTCGTCGAGAAACAGGTAGCTGTGCGTCTGGACGTCGCTGGCCGTCCAGCCCGCGCGGAATGCCCCCGCCCGCAGACATATGGTGCGGCTGATGGTGATCGGGCCGGTATAGGCGATTCCGGTGGACTGCGTCGGCGCGGTGCCGTCGGTCGTATAGCGGATGACCGCGCCGGGTGTATCGCAGGTAAGCGTCAGGGTGAACGGCCCATCGTACAGCCCTCGGGGCGGATCGCACTGCGGCGGCGCCACCCGATTGATCGCCTCGGCGGTGTTGGGCCGGCCGGGGGTCGCAACGGAGAAGTATTGTGGAACGAGCACATCGCCGGCGGCCGTCAGCTCCGGGCTGACCAGCAGCGTATCGCTGTTCTTGTCGTTGTTGATCGCCGCGACAGCGAGCACGTTTCGCCCATCGCGAAGCAGGTGCTTGTGCGCCGACAGATCGAATTGGACCCACTCGACCATCAGCAGATCGGATCGATCGCTATCGGCCACGCAATCCCATCGCAGCGTCCCGGTGAAGTTGGCCCGGGCCACCTCCGTACCGTTGAGGAACGTGACGAAACCATCGTCATATCGCATCCGCAGTTGCAGCGAGTCGAAGGCCGCTGTTTCGTCCGCGTCGAACTCGAACCGGGTCCACAGCGTCGTGCGGGCGCCGACCATCGCCTCGCGCAACGCGTTGTTCTCACCGCTGCCGAAGGTCACACTGTCGAACAGCGCCGTGCATGGCGTCCCGGCCCCGTGCGACGTGACGCACAGCCCGAGGTAGACATCCGGGCCCATGACGACCGTCTCCGAGCCTTGCTGCGCCCAAGTGATCCCGTCGAGCGAGTAGTATCCGCTGATCGTGTCGCCCCGCCGAACGACACGAAGCCATAACGGCACCGCGTGCCCGTTTCCCCCCTTGGTCGTCGAGGTCCCATTCGTAGCGGCACGGGCCTGGAAGACCACACCGTTGCCGTACGTCACCATCACTGCGCCGTAGCGGGCGCCCGCCGTGAGCGTCTCGCGAATCATCACGCCCGCCTTGGCCCATGCGTTGGCCGTAATCATCCCGGCGACGTTCACGGTCAGCTCGCCGTCGCCTCGCAGCGGGACGTACACGAAGTGAAACCCGTCGCGCGACCCGCCGATGTCGGCGCCGTCGCCCTGCACGACGTGCGTACCGCCCTGTACGAAGTGCGACCCGGGGTTCGAGACGCTGCCGACGTCACGGCTGCTGATCTGCGCCGTGGGTGAGAAGCCCAATCCGCTCTCGCCGGTCGGCCACGAGCTGTCATCGTACGTCAGTGCCGTCCACGCGCCGGCGGCATCGGCCGGACCGGGGATGTGATACGACGCGATGGAACCCGGACTGACGAAGACTCCGCCATGCAAACCCAGTCCGAAGGAAACATCGCTGCGCTGGGGCGGATAGCTGGGGGCGTATTCGTGGGCCACCGTCTTGCCGTCGCCCTGGACCAGAGCGAGGTATTCGCCTTCGGCGCTAAGCTTGAAGCTCGTGTGCAGTTCTTCGTCCGCCCGGTCCTTGCCGGAGGCGAAGATCAGCAGATAACCGCCGCGACCGAGAAGCGTGCCGTCCGGAAACTGCCACTTCCGCAGGTCGTCCGCATCGTCGGTCAGATACCATCCGCTCAGGTCCACGCTCTGTCCGGCGGGATTATGGATCTCGATCCAGTCGGAGGAATCACCGTCCTCATCCAGAATCTCTCCGGGTCCCAGAGGAACGGCGCTGCCACTGCTGGCCATGAATTCGCTGATCACCGGCCCGTCGAGGTCTGCCGCGTTGGCCACGTCCCCCCGCCCAGCGCCCCCCAAACCCAACGCAGCGAACCATACCACGGCAAACGAAACAGACAGGGATGCCACTTTCATCACAGAAGTACCCTCTCTACCTCAATCCGGTTTCTGAAACGCGAAAACAGCACTGCGACGGGAACCTCCCAGGTCCGGTGCCGTGGACTGTTCCATGCGATGTCACACACTCATTCTATCGGCGTGCAGACGGCAAGAATCCTGTAAATTACCCGCGATGAGTGTAGCATTCTTTCCTCTTGAAATCAACGATTATCGGGCGTTACAGGCGTCACAACGCGTGCGGAAGACCATTCCCGGCACCGAACCACGGAGGAGACGCCTATTAACGATGTGTCATATCTTGATTTCGGGAATCGGCCATCGGCGTTCCTCTGTTCAGGTCTGGCAATCGGCGCCGGGAGAAGGAATCGGCG
>CAZNSM010000148.1:0-12033 GCA_964575615.1 uncultured Pirellulales bacterium
TGGGCGGTACAGGACTCGAACCTGTGACCCCCTGCGTGTAAAGCAGGTGCTCTAGCCGACTGAGCTAACCGCCCGGACCGGGGGGGCAGGATATCGCGTTTTGCCCCTTGCGTCAAGCGACCGGCGCCTTTATATTCACGCGTTTCCATCAGCTCAGTGCCCGTGCGCGGGCCGCAGAACCAAGAAAGGCTCAAGAATGGACGTTTCCGAGGCGATTCGCCGTCGTTATTCGTGTCGCAGCTACGCAGATCGGCCGCTGGAGAAGGAACAATTGGACATGATCCTCGAGGCGGCCAGGCAGGCGCCGTCGGCCAAGAACCTGCAGGACTGGCGTTTCGTGGTGGTCACCGACAAGGCCACGAAGAAGAAGCTCGCCGTGGCAGCCAACGGCCAGACGTTCATCGAGAACGCCGGCGCGATCATCGTCGCCTGTACAGCCAGCGACCACGTGATGCGATGCGGCCAGGCAATCGGCCCGATCGACGTATCCATCGCCCTCGAACACATGTGCTTGCAGGCCACGGAGTTGGGGCTGGCGACGTGCTGGATCGGGTCGTTCTACGCCGACAAGGTACGCGCCGTTGTCGGGATTCCCGAGGAGGTCCAGATCATCGAGCTTCTGGCGCTGGGCCATCCGGCCGATTCGCCCAAGGAGCACCGCCGGGAGCCTATCGAATCGATCGTCAGTTTGGAGAAGTGGCGCTTCTGACAGTGCTTAAGTGATCTTTCAAAAGACACTTAAGAAAATGTTGACATCTTGCCGATTCTCTCTAAAATAGAACAGACTGAACACGGGGACGTGGTGTAACGGGAGCACACTGCGGTCGCATCGCAGGAATGAGGGTTCGATTCCCTTCGTCTCCATTCTTCTTCCGGTCTGAAGCCGGAGTTCTTCCTTTGTATGTCCTGCTTCACGCCCGACCTCTGCGATCAGGGTCATTTTGCGCAAAAATCCATTGGACAACCGCTAACCATGACGATAGATTGTCCACGCTT
This sequence comes from uncultured Pirellulales bacterium, assembly GCA_964575615.1. Lineage (GTDB taxonomy): Bacteria > Planctomycetota > Phycisphaerae > Sedimentisphaerales > Anaerobacaceae > Anaerobaca. Next base: position 997 of record CAZNSM010000148.1, read on the forward strand.
GTCCAATTGCAAGTCCAATTGTACGTTCGGTGCGATAGATGCAACTCACGGTAAGAGATGTGGCCGGCCTGCTGAAGGTGACGGAGAAGACCATCTACAGGTGGCTGAAGAACGGTTCTCTGCCCGCCTATCGTGTGAACAGCCAGTACCGCTTCAGCCGGGCGGAACTGCTCGAATGGGCGACCGCCCACCAGATCAACGTGTCTGTGGACGTCTTCCGCGAGCCGAGCGAGACCGAGGTCTCCTCGCAGGCCCTCTCGGAAGCGCTGAGTCTGGGCGGCATCTACTATCGCATCGAGGGCGAAAACAAGGAGTCGGCGCTGCGCAATGTGGTCAGCCTGATGCGCCTGCCGGCGGAGGTGGACCGCGAGTTCCTCCTCCAGGTGCTCCTGGCCCGCGAGGCCATGGCCTCGACGGCAATCGGGGACGGCATCGCCATTCCGCACGTGCGCAATCCCATCGTCCTGCACGTAACCGAGCCGATCGTCTGCCTGAGCTTCCTGGAGAAGCCCATCGATTTCGGCGCCCTGGACGGCAAGCCGGTAAGCTGCCTGTTCACCCTGGTCAGCCCCACCGTCAAGGCCCATCTCCATCTGCTCTCGAGATTAGCGTACATCCTGCGTGACAAGGGCCTCAGGGGGATTCTCCAGAAACAGGGCAGCCGGGATGAGATTCTCTCCGGAATCGCGAGGATCGAATCGGGTCTGAAACAAGACCCCTCGGAAGTCAGAACTGGAGAAGACAGGTAGATGTCGCTTTTCCTCTGTGGGCTGGCGGTGCTCTTCATCGGTGGACTGGCGTCACTTCTGAGCGGTCGAAGACCGGCTCTGTCGTCCTTTCTCGGGGCCGGCGGCGCGGTCGTCGGAAGTCTCTTAGCCATTCTCCCGGCTTGCGCTGTGCTTGCCGGCGGGCGGACTGAGTCCCTGCGAGCGAACTGGAACGTGCCTCTGGGTTCGTTCTTTGTCCAGATCGACCCTCTGTCAGCGGTGTTTCTCCTGCCGATCCTTGGTCTGTCGGCCGTAGCGGCGATCTACGGCGCCGAATATCTCTGGCCCTCCCGGCAAGAGAAGAACCTCGGCGTCCCATGGTTCTTCTACAACCTGCTGGTGGTGGGAATGGCGCTGGTGGTCGCAGCGAGGAACGGGCTGCTGTTCCTCGTGGCTTGGGAAGTGATGTCTCTGGCGTCGTTCTTTCTGGTCACGTTCGAATATGAGCGGCAGATGGTCCGCCAGGCCGGCAACATCTATCTGGTCGCCACGCACATCGGAACGGCCTTCCTCATCGTTTTCTTCGTCCTGCTGGGCGCTCATGCCGGCTCGCTGGACTTCGACACGATCCCGGCGGTTCCCTCGTCGCTGGCGGGCGCCTTGTTCCTGCTGGCGGTGATCGGTTTCGGCACGAAGGCGGGGTTCATGCCGCTGCACGTGTGGCTGCCTCACGCGCACCCGGCGGCTCCCAGCCACGTCTCGGCGGTGATGAGCGGTGTGATGATCAAGACCGGCATCTACGGCCTGGTCAGGACGGTGACACTGCTGGGCGCGCCTGCGGCCTGGTGGTGCTGGGTGCTGATCGCAATCGGCGTGGTGTCCGGCATCCTGGGCGTGCTGTTCGCGCTGGCGCAGCATGACCTCAAGCGGCTGCTGGCCTATCACAGCGTCGAGAACATCGGCATCATCACGATGGGCCTGGGCCTGGGCCTGCTGGGCGTCCACATCCATTCGCCGACGCTGGCGGTCCTCGGCTTTGCGGGCGGGCTGTTTCACGTGATCAATCATGCCATCTTCAAGGGGTTGTTGTTCCTGGGCGCCGGCGCGGTCCTGCACGGCAGCGGGACGGGCCACCTCGACTTGCTGGGCGGACTTGTCAAACGCATGCCCTGGACTGCCGCGGCCTTCCTGGTCGGCTCGATCGCCATCTCCGGCGTGCCTCCCCTGAACGGCTTTGTCAGTGAGTTCCTGATCTATCTCGGCGCCTTCAAGAACGGCTTGGTTGGCGGACTCGATGCGGCGATTCCGGCGGTGATCGTCATCGGCAGCCTGGCGCTGATCGGCGGACTGGCGCTGGCCTGCTTCACCAAGGCGTTCGGCACGGTGTTTCTCGGGCATCCGCGCAGCATTCACGGGCAGCAGACTCACGAGGTCGGCTGGGCCATGAAGTCGGCCATGGCCATCCTGGCGGCCTTGTGCGTGCTCGGCGGCGTGTTGTCGCCGCTGGTTGTTCGGTCGGCGCAGACCGTTGTAGGAGAGATCACGTCGCTGGCGCCGCCCGCGGTCGAGACCGAACTGGCCTTCGCCTCGTCGACACTGACGCACTTCGTGGTCGTTGCGCTGCTGCTGGCGGCAATCGCCGTTCTGTGCCTGCTGGTGCGCAGGCGTCTGCTGAGGGGCCGCTCCGTTCGAGAGGCGGTCACGTGGGACTGCGGCTACGCGGCGCCCGATTGCCGCATGCAGTACACGGCGACGTCCTTTGCGCAGCCTCTGACCGACCTGTTCGGCTTCCTCCTGCACACCCACAAGGAGGTCCACCCGCCCAAGGGCGTGTTTCCGGCCGACGCGGCCCTCGAAACCGAGACCGCCGACGTCTGCGAGAAGTATCTGTATCAGCCCGCGTTCGAAGGGATCCGCCGGTCGCTCGGGTGGTTCCGTTGGCTCCAGCACGGCCGGCTCCAGGTGTATGTCCTGTACATCGCGCTAACCCTGTGGATCCTCCTGATTTGGAAGCTGATGTAACATGACGACGACGCTGAAGCTGGTCCATCTTGTGCTGGCCTTCGTCGCGGCGCCCCTGCTGCTGGGGATCATCAACCGGACCAAGGCGATCTTCGCCGGCAGAAAGGGCCAGCCGCTGTTGCAGGCGTACTACGACATCTGGAAACTCCTGCGCAAGGGGGCGGTCTACAGCCGCTCGACGTCCTGGCTGTTCGCCGCCGGTCCGTGGATCGGATTTGCGGCGGTCGCCGCCGCCGCCGCGCTGGTTCCGTTCGGCGGATCAAGGGCGTTGATCGCATTTCCCGGCGACTTTCTCGTGCTCATCTACCTGCTGGGTCTGGCGCGCTTCCTGCTGGTCCTCAGCGCGCTCGACACCGGGTCGAGTTTCGAGGGCATGGGCGCCAGCCGGGAAGTCACCTTCTCGGCGCTGTCCGAGCCGGCTCTGCTAATCGCCCTGGCCGCCGTCGCCAAGTACACCGGCTGCGTGTCCCTTTCCGACATGGTCATCGCGACGGTCCCGCATCTGTGGCTGGACGCCGGGCCGATCGTGGTGCTGGTGGGCTTTGCCCTGCTGATCGTGTTCCTGTCGGAGAACTGCCGCATCCCGGTCGACGATCCGAACACCCATCTCGAACTGACCATGATCCACGAGGTCATGGTGCTCGACCACAGCGGACCCGATTTCGCGATCGTTCTCTATTCGGCGGCGCTGAAGATGTGGCTGCTGGGCCAGGTGCTGGTCGGCCTGGTCGTTCCGGTTCACACCGGCGTTCTGTGGCTCGACACCCCGGCGGCGCTTCTCTCGATGGCGCTGCTGGCGGCGCTGGTCGGCATAATCGAATCGTCAATGGCTCGCGTCAGATTGTTGCACGTGCCCCAGCTTCTCGTCGGCGCCATGACGCTGTCGATCCTGGCGGTGGTCCTGGTCCTGAGGTAATCCGATGAACGATGCCGCAGATATCGTGCTGGTATTCCTGGTTCTGACGAACCTGATGCTGCTGGGCCTGAGCCGGCTGGGGGCCTGCATCCGGACGGTTGCCGTCCAGGGAATCGCGCTGGGCCTCTTGCCCCTGCTGCTGGAGGGCCGGCACATGGAACTGCACGGGGCCGCCTTCGCGGTCGCGATCATCCTGCTCAAGGGCGGCGTGTTCCCGTGGATGCTGATGCGGACCCTTCGCGAGGTGAACACGCAGCGCGAGATCGAGCCGTTCATCGGATACGGCAAATCCCTCGCCGTAGGGACGCTGATCCTTGTGGTGTGCATCTGGCTGGGTTCCCGGCTGCCCTTGCCGGAGCCGGTGATGTCTTCCCTGATCGTCCCGGTCGCGTTCTTCACGATCATGTCGGGGCTGTTCCTGATCGTCAGCCGGCGCAAGGCGCTGACCCAGGTGCTGGGCTATCTCGTCCTGGAGAACGGGATCTATGCGTTTGGAGTGGCTTTGGTGGACAAACAACCGATGCTGGTCGAAATGGGAATCCTGCTGGATATCTTCGTGGCCATCTTCGTCATGGGCATCGCGATCTTCCACATCAACCGCGAGTTTGACCACATCGATACGGACAAGCTGTCCGGGTTGAGGAGTTGATTCCGTGATCTGCGCTGTGCTGCTGATTCCCGCCGTCGCCGCCGTGCTGTCGCTGCTGATACGCAACGTCCGGGTGCGTCGCGTCATCCTCATTCTGACGGGCGTCGGCCACATTGCGGTGACCCTGGGGGCCTGGAACACGACGCCCCAGCCCCTGCTGCACGGCTGGCTGATGCTCGATGCGGCCGGATTGCTCTTCCTGACGATCACCAGCATCCTGTTTCTGGCCTGCTCGGTGTACGCCTTCGGCTACCTGGCCGTCCAGGGCGCCGGAAAGCAGCAGGATTATGAGGAAGGAACGCTGTTCACCAACGCGCCGGACGCCGTTTTCTGCGCCTGTCTCGAAGCCTTCCTGGCCACGATGACGCTGGTCACGGTCAGCCGGCATTTCGGTCTGCTCTGGGTCGCCATGGAGGCGACCACGCTGGCCAGCGCGCCGCTGATCTACTTCCACCGGCACCATCGTTCGCTCGAAGCAACGTGGAAGTACCTGCTGATCTGCTCGGTGGGCATCGCGCTGGCCTTGCTCGGCAACTTCCTGATGGTCATCGCCGCGTCGAGACAAGGAGGCGAAGGCATCGCCATCGTCGTCGACGCGCTGATCGAAAACGGCGCAAACCTGAACGTCCCCTGGCTCAGAGCCGCCTTCCTGTTCTTCCTGGTCGGCTATGGAACGAAGATGGGCCTGGCCCCCCTGCACACCTGGTTGCCGGACGCCCACAGCGAGTCCCCGTCGGTGATCTCGGCCCTGCTGTCGGGAGCGCTTCTGAACTGCGCGTTCCTCGCGATCCTGCGCAGCTACCAGGTCTGTGCGGCGGCCGGACAAGCCGCGTTCTGCCAGGACTTGTTGATCCTGTTCGGGTTGATCTCCATCGGCTGGGCGACCATCTTCATCCTGGGGCAAACCGACTACAAGCGCATGTTGGCGTATTCGAGCGTCGAGCACGTCGGGATTCTGGCTCTGGGAGTAGGCATCGGAGCGGGCGCCACGTTCGGGGCGATGCTGCACGCTGCCAATCATTCGCTGACCAAGGCGATGTTGTTCCTGGTCGCCGGCAACATCCTGGCGGCGTACAAAACCAAGGCGACGACGGAGGTTCGCGGGATTCTCGGCGTGCTGCCGTGGAGCGGCGTGCTCTGGATTGCCGGCCTGGTCGCCATCACTGGGATGCCTCCCTTCGGCGCGTTCCTCAGCGAGTTCACGATCGTCAAAGCGATGATCGAACAGGGGCGGATCGGGATTGCCGTCGCGTTCCTGGCGATGCTGGCGCTGATCTTCATCGGCATGACCGCCGCCTTCCTGAACATGGCACAGGGTCGGTCTGCGAGCGATCTGCATCCGCCCGGCAAGAGCGAGTCGATTCTGGCGATCCTTCCTCCGATGGGGCTGGGGGCCCTGACGCTGATGCTGGGCCTGTATCTGCCCCCGGCGGTAGACAGCCTGCTTCGCGGCGCTGCCGCGACGATAGGAGGACATTGATGCCTGTCTCGAACGCGATTTCGTTCTACAACGGTCAGGCGATCGACACCAAGCAGGTCCCGGTCCTCGAGATCGGCACGTTTCGCAGTTCCGTGATCGACGCGGCCGCCTCGGGGATGAGGATTGCCGCGCTCTTCGCGGCCCCTCTGGGCAGCAGCCGACTTCGCCTGTTCGCAGTTCTCGCGGATGACGGCGCCGGCACTCTCGGCGCGCTGTCGGCCGACGTGGGCGAACGATACCCGTCGATCACCGCCGACTGCACGCAGGCCCACTGGTTCGAGCGAGAGATCGCCGAGCAGTGGTCCATCGTGCCTGAGGGCCATCCCTGGCTCAAGCCGGCCCGGTTTCATCCGCCGTATCGCGCCGGGCACGAGACCGGCGGCCCGCATCACGAAGAGCCGATCGCGCCTTCGGTGATGGACTTCTTCAAAGTGGCCGGCGAGCAGGTGCACGAGGTGGCGGTCGGACCGGTGCACGCCGGCATCATCGAGCCGGGACATTTCCGTTTCCAGTGCCACGGCGAGCAGGTTCTGAACCTGGAGATCTCGCTCGGCTACCAGCATCGCGGCGTCGAGCGCGCCCTGGTGGGCGGCCCCGACAAGCGGACGCTGCACTACATGCAGACCCTCGCCGGCGACACGACCATCGGCCACACGACCGCCTACTGCCAGATCGTCGAATCCCTCTCCGGCCGGAACGTGCCTCCCCGCGCACAGGCCCTGCGCGCCATCGCGATGGAGCTGGAGCGTCTGGCCAATCATACCGGCGACCTCGGTGCGCTGGCCGGCGACGTCGGATACCTGCCGACCTCTTCGTTCTGCGGACGCATTCGCGGGGACTTCCTCAACATGACCGCTCTGATCTGCGGCAACCGCTTCGGACGCGGCCTCGTCGTGCCCGGCGGAGTCGGCTTCGACATGACGGATCGGCTCTGTGACATGCTGGCCGAGCGCGTCGCTCAGGGATTGAAGGACGTGACCGTCGCCGCCAACCTGCTGTGGAACACCTCGTCGGTGCTCAGCCGCTTCGAAGACACGGGCAGGGTTGCAATCCGGACCTGCCGGGAACTGGGCCTCGTGGGCGTCCCGGCGAGGGCCTGCGGCGTGGAAATGGATTGCCGGTTCAACTTCCCCGCCGGCATCTACCGCTTCGCCCAGGTCCCCGTGTCCACCTGGAACACCGGGGACGTCTTCGGCAGGGCCTACGTCCGCTGGCTGGAGATTCAAAGGTCGGTCGCCTTCATTCGCGATCAACTGGCGGCCATGCCGGCGGGACCGATCGTGACGCCGGCCCGGCCGCTAAGCGCCAACCGATTCGCCGCCAGTCTCGTCGAAGGCTGGCGAGGAGAGATCTGTCACGTCGCCCTGACCGGTCCCGACGGTGCGCTGGCGCATTACAAGATCGTCGATCCATCCTTCCACAACTGGATGGGACTGGCGATGGCGCTGCGAGACCAGCAGATTTCCGACTTCCCGCTGTGCAACAAGAGCTTCAATCTGTCCTATTGCGGCCACGATCTCTGAGGCACCACCATGATAAAGCCATTGTTGGCACGACTTCAGCAGGGACACCGCACGGTGGCCTTTCCGAAAGGCGAGCCCGTCCTTCCCGAGCGATTTCGCGGGCGTCCGCAGGTCGAGCCCTCGAAGTGTCTGGCGGACTGCACGCGATGCATCGGCGCCTGCCCCACCGAGGCCATCCGCAGGGAGAACGGCGCGCTGGCGATCGACCTGGGCCGATGCTTGTTCTGTGGCGCGTGCGCCGAGGCGTGTCCGACGCAGGCCATTGGATTCACCCGCGATTATCGTCTGGCGAGCCGGTCACGGAACGATCTGATTCTTCGCGACCGGGAGGTGAGGCTGGCCGAGGCGCTGGATCAAAAGGCGCGAAGCCTGTTCGGACGATCCCTGAAGCTGCGTCAGGTCTGTGCCGGAGGCTGCAACGCCTGCGAAGCCGACACCAACGTCTTGACCACGGTCGTCTTCGATCTCGGTCGGTTCGGCATCCAGTTCGTGGCCTCGCCCCGACATGCGGACGGCCTGTTCGTCACCGGGCCGGTTCCCGCGAACATGAAACTGGCCCTGGAGAAGACCTACGTGGCGGTGCCCGAGCCCAAGCTCGTCATCGCGACAGGGGCGTGCGCCATCTCGGGCGGCTGTTTCCGGGATCACCCCGAGGTCTGCAACGGCGTCGAGGGCATCCTGCCGGTGGACCTGTACATTCCCGGCTGCCCTCCTCACCCGATCACGATCCTCGACGGCTTGCTTCGGCTCCTGGATCGCCTCGGCTGAGCATCCGAGCGCATCTGGCCTGCAAGGCCATTGATGCGTAGCACGGTGCGGATTGGACATACGACGATGGACCCAGTTTCCGGACAACCGCGTCAAGACCAGAGGGCCGGCCCGCCGAGCGCTTCGCGTGCGTCGCTGATGGTCGGGCCGGAAGGAAGGCTTCTGCTGGCCACGGTGATTCTGGCCTTCGCCTACACCGTCTGGCTGGGCGTAATGGTCGTGCGTTCGCCGGGCCAGTTCCACATGCTCATCGGCATGACCGCCACGACCCTCGTGTTCGGGCGGGCGGCAGGACTCGCCTATGGCTATTCCGTCTCCCTCGGGCATGTCTATGTGATCGCCGTCACAATGGTGGTCGAGACCCTGCACGTGCTCGTCTTCTATCCGTTGTTCGTGTTCAGTTGGCGACACCTGCTGGTGATCAAGTCGCTCAAGGCGATCTTCGACCGTATCCACCAGGCGGCCGAAACGCACAAGGCGAAGATCCAGCGGTACGGCATCATCGGCCTGTTCGCATTCGTGTGGTTTCCCTTCTGGATGACCGGGCCCGTCGTCGGATCGGCGATCGGCTTCCTGCTGAACCTGCCGGTCTGGCTGAACATCTCCGTCGTGCTGGCCCGCACGTATGTCGCGATCCTGTGTTGGGCCCTGTTCCTGCGAGAGCTGCACGCGCGGGTCTCCGCGTACGATCCGTACGCCGCCATGGCCCTGGTGGTCCTGCTGACCGTCGTGATCGCCGTCGGTCATCTGCTGCGACGCACGCTCGGTGAGAACCGACGAAGGCACTGAGCCGACATCACATCGGCCTTGCACCGATTCGAGTTTGCCAGTACGCTACGCTCCCATCGAGGAATACTTGTCAAGGGGTCGGCAGTATGGTCAAAACCGAAGAGCTTCACGTTCCAACACGGGGCAACAATCACGTGGTCGACATCACCGGCCAGGTCGCGCGGGCAGTGGCCCATTCGGGGGTGCGGGACGGGACCGTGACAGTCTTCCACGTCGGCTCGACCGCCGGCCTGACCACCACGGAGTTCGAACCGGGTCTGGCCGAGCACGACCTTGAAGCGGCGTTCGAGCGGATCGCCCCGGCCGACGGCCATTACGCACACGAGCAGACCTGGCACGACGACAACGGACACTCCCACGTCCGCGCTTCGCTGCTGGGCCCATCCCTGAGCGTTCCGTTCGTCGAGGGCCATCTGATGCTGGGGACCTGGCAGCAGATCGTCCTGGTGGATTTCGACACGCACGCGCGCAAGCGAACCGTCATCTGCCAGATCGTCGGCGAATGACGGCGGGGGGCCTCCCTACGACGCTCCATCATCGCAGGAAGGCCGGCGTGTGCATCACCACTCCTCGAGAACGCACAGGACCGCCGCAACTCCACCTCCGACGACGATCCCTGTTCACCTCCGTGCCGCAGCTTCGGTTCGACGCGATTCTGCCGAAGCAGACGCCGGACCGAGCCCGTTTCCGTGCGTTCGAGACGGCCGCATCCGCCTGCGGCGGACTGCCGGCTTTCGCACGCCAAACCAACCACGCCGATATCGTTCCTCGCTGCGTCGGCCTCACGCGTCGCGGACCGCCGTCCGGGCCAGCCATTGCTCGTCGCAACCGCTCTCGCAGCACTCGTACCAGATGTAGAGATAGCCCCCTTCCACCACGCGATCCACTTCCGTCATGGTCGCCCCACACCTCGGACACGGGCGCGCGCCGGCAGCCTGCTTGGGTCGCCATCCGACGCTCTCTGGGTATGTGGTATCCATCGTCCTGTTCTCGCTACCGATGCACCGCCGGTTCGCTACAACACCGTGCGAACGCCGCGGCGCTCATTTCGAGGACCGATCTTACCAACCGAGTCGTTGCGACTATAGGAGCGCCGTACGCAAAACGCCAGCAGGATTTTCCTCGCATCGCCCCGCCGATGGCGGCCTCTCGCTTAAGACCTTGCGCATTGGCCTGTTGCGTCAATGCAGCGGCCGCTAATTTTCTTTCAGGGCCGCCAGAATCTCATTCGATACGCCGAACGCCGTTCCATGCCGCACTCCCGCCGGGAACGAGAGCTCATCGGTGATCGAACTCCAGTGCACCAGGTCCCTGGACCGGGCCCCTTCCATGCGATGGCGCGTGTAGGCGTCATAGTAGACGTACCAGTACGGGCCGATCTTCAGGGCGGTGGGTCCTTCGACCCAGTCGGGTGAGAACGGCTCGGAGGCCGGACCATAGGGCCCTTCCGCTCCTGAGGCGGTCGCGATGCGGATATTCTTCCTTGCCACGGGCTCTTTCGTCTCGTCCTTGACGAACAGGACGTATTTGTCGGCCTCTTGGACGAGCGTGGCATCGATGACGTTGAATCCACCGTCGAAGAGCAGCTTCGTGTCGCTGTAGCCGGCGAAATCCGAAGTGGTCACGTAGTAGACGCGGTGATTGAGCTTGCGGCTGTTCGGCCCGCCGTCGCCCGATTCCTCCGTCGCCGGGAAGCGGCCCGGGATCGTCGTCGACCAGAAGATCAGGTATTTCTGCGTGGGCGCATCGTAGTAGATCTCCGGAGCCCAGCAGTTCAGCGCGCCGCCCTCGTGCGCCATGACCTCAAGCCAGGTCTGCGGCGACCAGTGGATCAGGTCCTTCGAGTGGGCCAGGCCGATGCCCTTGTCCCACCAGCCGCTGGTCCAGACCATGTGAAACGTCCCGTCCGGGCCCTGGCAGATGCACGGATCGCGCATCAGTTTGCCACCCACCTGCGGCGTCAGGAACGACCGATCGCCCTTCAGCGCGGTCCAGGTCAGGCCGTCAGCGCTCCAGGCCAGGTGCAGGCCGTCCTCGCCGTTGCCCTTGAAGTAGCTGAACAAGTACGGCTGGGCCGCCGCAACCGGAGCCAACACCACAACCGCCACCACCGCCGCAACCATCCAGTGCATCATCATCCTGCCTTTCATAGGAAGTCCTCTTGGCGCCACAAACCGTGTTCC
>CAZNSM010000149.1:0-11909 GCA_964575615.1 uncultured Pirellulales bacterium
CACCTCGGCTGTGACCGTCTCGGCGTGCAGGTCGCCGAAGATCACGCGGTACTGCCCATCGGAGACCTTCCATCGCATCAGCGGCAGCTCCGCATCGCTCGGCGTAACCACATCTCCGTGGTAGACCGGTTCGGCTCCCTGTCCGGCCAGCATCAGGGGGAACATGGTCAGCGTCATGAGCTTCATGAAACGCCCCTGGCTGACCCGCATGGCCGCCTCTCTGGAACCGGCGTTCTTTATCTCCTCGCGGAACTGTTGGACGGCCGGGTTGCCATCCTCTCTGTCGAGGGCGTCGGTCATCTCTTTGACAAGCTTCTGAAGAGCGTCATGGTCGAGCGTCTTGGGATACCGCCCGGTGAAGTCCGCCGCGATGCGCAGCGCGTCGATCATGCCCTCGTCGCTGTACGACGGCATGGGCGTGCCATCCATCTGGTCGGTCGTGAAGTCCGCGGGGATGTCAGGCTCGAAGTCACCAGCGATGGCCGGAATGTCCCACTGATAGCCCTCTTGCACTGCGCTGATGTGTACGCCCTCGCGAATATCCATTTCCAGTTCGTATCGCACTGGCAGCCAGGTTTGGACATCCACCCACAATCGGGCCGACAGATTCTCGGCGATGTTGCCCATGTACGTCGGATCGGTCGTCGCAAACCCCTGCACGGTCACGCCGTCGATGACGGTCGTTCCGAGTTCGCTGTACTTGCACGCGAGGAACCTCCGGATCATCTCACGCGGATCGCGAGTATCGATCTTCATATTCGCCAGGGTGGCGTCGTCCAGTTCCCTGCGCCCATACTGTTTCTCCGTCAGGTTAAGGATGACGATGCTCTTCTTCTGGGGCAGAAGGTACAACAGCAACCGTGTCTCCCGTCCGTCGGCCGCATTCACCGTCGTCTGTTCGGTTCTCACGCCGTACGCGTTCGACGTCAGCGCCGTGGCCTCCAGCGTGTAGTCGCCTCCACTCTGGTCTCGAATGGTGGCGCGTTCCCTGTACAGATAGGACTGGATCTGCTCGACCTTGGCGACGACTCCCGCCAGGGTGACCGATGTCGTGTCCTTCCACATGGAGAAGGCAAGCGCGCACGCGACGACCACGACCGCCGCGGCGGCCACTCTTGTCATGGGACTTCTCATGAGAAACCTCCTTAGTCGCAGGCCCGCGCTGGCTTGTGCAGCGCTCTTGAGCCTGACGTTTTGTTCGCGAATGATTCGGTTCATCACTTGATCTTCGAGGTCGCCTCGCGCGGCCTCGCCGTTGCGGACCAGACGCCCCTGAAGGATCTCGAGCTCCCTCAGTTCCGTCTGGCACGACCGACAACTCTCCAGGTGCTCGGCGAGTTGCCGTTCCTGAGCGTCATCCAGGAGTTGCTCGATATGGAGAACGAGCTGTTCTTTACATTCTGCGCAGTTCATGGCTACACCTCATACACTTCGCGCCGCCGCTGCATTGCCTCTCGCAGCAGAGCGTAGGCCCTTGATAGCGTTTTGGTGACCGTGCCCAGAGGCATGTCGAGCTGGTCGGCGATCCTCGCACAGGACAATTGCCCGTAGTAACGCAGCAGGATCACCTGTCGATAGGGCTCGGCCAGACCGGCGACGGCCGCCTCCAGGCCGTAATCCTCGGACAATTCCGGCGGCGACACCTCCTGCGAGGAGGTCCGGACCAACTCGCGCTGCCGCCTGACGCCCTCGGCTCGTTGCTGCTCCATTGCCACACGCTCCGCGATGCCCAGCAGCCAGGAGAAGAACTTCTCGGGCACCTTGAGCCTGCTCATGTTGAAGTAGGCCCTTACCAGCGTCTCCTGGGCGGCCTCCTCGGCGCGGTCCCTGCTGCCCAGCTTGCCGGCTAAATGGGCCAGCAGGATCGGTTGATACCGCCGCACCAGATGGCGAAAGTCGTCTGGATGGCCATCCAGGCAACGTTCCACGTAGTAGTTGTCCTTTTCCATTTCCATCGTCAATACCTCAAGAGACCGAAGTCCGATCCACACTTTCACCATATAGTGAGGCTCGTCTCCACCTTGCGACACGAAAAGACGCCAAACAGCCCCCCACCCAGGAAAAAAATGAAAATCAAGTGAAATGCTCATTGATCTCAGACGTCAAGTAGGTAGGAATCCGAAGGAAAGGCGTGTGGAGAAATCGGCCGGCATCACGGCGGCTCACCAGCGAGATCGGCACCGGCGCGGGATTCGGACAGCCGTCTGAGACGCGGAGCGGATCTTCGAACGCGGAGTATATCGATAAACGGGCAATTGCCGGAAACGGCGACTGCCGGGCATCGTGAGAGGGACCGACGTCTATGTCGTGGCACGATGGCGCAATTCGTCTAAACGCATCGACAAGCATCCGATGCGTGGGCACCACACTACGCTCACGCCAGGGCATTTCTCACCACCCCGGCTCTGAAATGCGGAGCACGAATGTCGAAATCCGAAACAAATCCATAGTACGAAGCCCGAATGTTCCAAACCCCTGCGACGCCAGGGTGACCTCAGGAGACGGCGGTATGGTATTTCGAATTCTGACATTCGAGCTTGTTTCAGATTTCGTGCTTCGGGATTCGAGTTTCCCTGCTCCGGAGGCCGGACCCGCCGTGGGCGACGGCACAGGGATGACAACCTCGCGCCGGATTCGTGGCCCGCCGCAATCATCGCGCGGCGGCATTCCCCTCTGTTGATCGAATCCATATGGACTTGAAGCTGCGTCGGAACGGTGTGACTCGGACCCGCGGAGGAGTTCGCGCCTATTCGTTCTGCGCGGAGTGCGTGAAAGGAGCAGCAAAACATGGTGACAACAAGAAGGAACCTGTGGATGGCGGCCATGCTCGGCGCGCTGATCGGCGTCGGCATGGTGGGACTGCATCCGGCACTGGCGGAAGACGATCCGAACGCCATACCTTATCTCTTTGCCCACGCGGGCGGACCCTACTATGGCAAGGTCGGCGTACCGATCGAGTTCAATGCGAGCACCTCGTATATCGGCGACGGCAGCACGATCGAGGGCTACCACTGGGACTGGGACATGGACAAGAACTACGAATGTGTCACCTTGCCGATCTGTACGCACACCTGGCACAGCGCATTTGCCGGCGAGGTGTGGATGCAGGTGTTCGGCCCGGGCGACAACATGGCCTGGGACACGGCGCGCGTCACCGTCACCGGCCCGGAGACATTCCTGACGTTCACCTTGAGCTCGGCCTTTGCCGACCTGCACGTGTATGACCCGAAGGGCCGACACGTGGGGCTGAACTATGCCTCGGGAGCGGTGGATCAGAAGATCCCGGGGGCGTCCTACCAGCGGACGGTTGTCCTCGCCGAGGAGAACGCGCAGGCTTCGACACAGACGGTCGCGCTGCCCCTCTACGCGGCGGGCGACTACAAGATCAAACTCGTGGGCGCGGCCGACGATTCCTTTCAGTTGAACGTGGCAGCGGTCCGCGACGGGCAAGCCGTCGTCCAGCAGATTCACACGGGCGAAGTCTGCCAAGGCGAGAGTGTCACCCTGAACGTCTGCGCGGGCTGTCCGAACGGCCAACTGGACATGATGTGCGGGGAATTGACGTGCCTTCCCGGGCTGGCGGTCACGCCGGATCAGGTCACACTGACCGTGGAACCGGATGCAGTATACGATGTCGCCCTTCAGGTCTGCGAGACGTACGGGAAGGTCGCGCTGGATTCGGTCACTCTGCAATGCAGCCACATCACGGGACCGGGAAACCTCATTGCCAGTTCGAATATCTCGTTCGATTCGACCGGCTTCACGGTCGAGCCCGACTGTCAGCACGAGGTCCACGCGCGCATCGCCATCCCGAAGGCGTTCATGGGCATAGCCAATGGCTCGATCACCGTGAGCTGCTCCGCCGGCGTCACCAAGAGCGTCCCCGTAACGCTCAGGACACCGGGGGCCTGCGTGCCGGTCACCGTCCAGATCGGGCCCTACACGGGCACCGTCGGAACCCCCATCACGTTCGATGCCAGCGAGTGCCACGACCCGGACGGGTACATCGATCAGTACGCGTGGGACTGGGACAACGACGGGCACGTCGATGACTACACCATGACGCCCACCATCAGCCACACCTGGGACTGCGAATTCTCGGGGACTGTAACATGCCTCGTGATCGACAACGACGGATTCATCAACAGCATGACGGTGGAGGTCACTGTAACCGCCCCGTAGGGGCCAACGCAAAGGGGCCGGTCCCAACGACCATCGGGACCCGGCCCCTGTCTTCTCGACATCGGCACGACGGCTACTTGGGCAGCCTTTCGGGCGTTACGGTCTTGACGTTCAGGTCCGCGTAGATCACCCGCCAGGTCGCTGCACCTTCCGGACAGTACCAGAAGATCGGCGTCTGCGGGTCCCCGAAAGGAACGTTCTGCCCCGCGTACCGCCATGAGCCCGAGGGCAGCTTGCCCATGAACACCATCCCGTTGTACATGATCTTCGCTTCCTGATCGCGATCGAACCCCGAGGAGCCGGTGAACTTGCCTTCCTGGCCCATCTGCATGGCGATCTTGCCGATCTCGGTGCCCGTCAGGGTCGGGGGGAAGGTCCGGTCTGCGGTCCAGCTCGACCAGAGTCGCAGGAAAGCGATGAGGTCCTTCTCGCCGACCTCGTCCATGTCTGCCTGGAGATCGACTCCCATCGGCTCGTATCCGGCCGGCGGTTCGAGGCTGAACAGCGAATCGTCCAACGTGACATCGAACTGGAAGTCGCTGAGAACCATGTCCATGCCCGGCGCCGCAGCGAATTCCATCTCCACGCGGGCCGGCTCACCAGTCCTTGGGTCCACCCATACCGTGGTGGTCATGTCCGTCTCATGGACCTGGTAACCTTCGAGCGTCCGCCCGTCGATTTGCCTGCGGCCCAGCGCTTCATCCGCCTGTCCGGGAAGGGCTCGCAGCTTCTCGACGGACACATAGGGTCCCGTGTCCGGCGTGTCGGGGACGTTCGTGAATTCGAACGTCATGTACTTCTTCTGCAAGGGCACGAGATTCAGCCCTCTGACGCCGGCCTCGGACGCGTGCACGACAGTCACGTACCCGTCGGCCGTGGAGGTTCGCAGATAGCCCGGCTCCTTGAAGGCGATCTGCGTCCGGACGGTCGGCATGGTCTCCATGCCGGTCTTGTTGACAATGCTATAGGTCAGAGTGTGGGCACTGTGCAACCGGTCCACCACCTGTGCATAGGCATCGGTTGCGCCGGTGCCGGTGAACGTATACAAGGCGAGTGCCGCGGCCACGACGATCAGGGCCGCGACAGCAAGTTTTGTGGCTCCATTTTTCATGACAATTCTCCATAGTCTCGCGCCACCGGATTCGACGGCCCGGCGCGGTCGTTCCATTCGTTCCTGGGTCGCGGCCGACAGGACTTTGCGCCCCGCCGACTCGCACGCTTGCCGATCTACCGATTGCTCGCCCAGACAGGCGATGCGCGACAGCAGTCGTTCCTGCTGCTCCAGGTCCTGCCGACACCGCGAGCACTGGGCCACATGGCGACGCACCTGTGACGCCTGCGTGTCGTCCAGCTCACCCAGCGCGAACGCCGGAAGGAGTCTGCTGATCTGTCTGTGGCGATTCATACACTGCCTTTCACTCAGCCCAGATAGGGCTTCAACTCGCGACTGAGCTTCTTCAACGCCCGATGCAGGTGGACGCGGACCGTCTGGCCGGAGCAGCCCAGGATCTCGGCCACCTCCGCTGTCGGCAGACCTTCCAGACGCAGCAGCACAAACGCATCCGCCTGATGGGCCGGCAGCTTCGCCAGCGCCGCGCCCAGCTTCTGCCGGAGCTCATCGGCCTGCATGTCGCCGTCGGGCCGACGGTCATCCCGGTCCGGCCCCGGCGGAGCTTGCGGGCGGTACCCGTTGGCCCGACGCGCAACCTCCAGCGCCTTTCGCACCGTCGCCCGGTACAGATACGCGGGCCAGCAGGTCTGTCCGTTGTAGCTGGGCCAGCGACGCCAGATGGATAAGAACACCTCCTGGTGGACATCGTTGGCCAGATTCACATCGCCCAGCACGCGCAGAGCCGTGTTGAGCACCTGCCGGCCATACTCATGGACCAGATTCTCGAAATTCCTGTCGGACAAAGCCGTACCGCCCTGCAAAACGATCGTTTCCAAGCCGTGACCTCCCGACGACACCAGCGAAATCGGGGTCGAGATCTCTACCCCTATAGAGCCGCCGTGGGGTCCGGGCGTTTACACGAAAACCAACAGGGATTCCAAGCAGAACGCAAGAAGGAAAAAATCAATCCGCCTCGGGCGGATTGCACTTTGCGATTCGATCTTTGCTTTGATCCCGGCGCAATTGTGCTTCTTGACAAAGCCGCTGTCGCGTATACTACGGCAGGATGGCGTGTCGGCTTGAGGCGGAGACAGGACAGAGCGTAGGGGCAGATGGAAGTGGACACAGAAGACCACGCGATGACCGAGGGTTCGAGACAGGAGGCCGCCGCCGGCCGGCTCGGCCGTCGCCGCAGAGAGCACTCCCGAGCGGCGGTCGCGCCGCTGCGACCCGTTTCGCCGTCACATGCCCTGCCGCCCTGTGACGTCGATCGCGCGCTCGCCGAGACGGCGGCCGAGGAATTGCAGCAGCGCCTTCAGGCACAGACACTCGAGCTCCAGCGCGCCACCGAAGAAATCAAGAAGGCCGTGGCCGAACACCAGAAGGCGCAGGAGACCTTGCGGGTGACGGCGCTGTTCCCCGACCAGAACCCCTCGCCAGTGCTCCGCGTCTCACGTGACGGCATCCTACTGTTCGCCAACGCCGCCAGCAGACTCTTGCTACGATCATGGCGCTGTAAGGAAGGCCGCGCGGTTCCCGGCACCGTTCGGGAGAAGGTCCGCCACGCGTTGGAGAGCGGCCAGGTCTGCGAATTGGAAGTGACGTGCGCGCACACGACGTATGCCTTCTCCGCAGCACCCATGGTCTCGGAAGGATGCGCGAACCTGTACGGCTACGACATCACGGGCCGCAAGGCCGCCGAAGAGGCCGCCCGATGGAGCGCCCGTCGGGATGAGCTGCTTTCGAACACCGCGGCACATCTCCTTCAGAGCGGCAATCCACAGGCCCTCATCGAGGATCTCTGTCGGCAGATCATGGACTTCCTCGACTGTCAAACCTTCTTCAACTTCCTCGTCGATGAGCAGGCCGGGAAACTGCGCCTGAACGCCTGCGCAGGAATCCCTGAAGAACAGGCGCGCCAGATCACGTGGCTCGACTATGGCGCGGCCGTCTGCGGTTGTGCGGCACGCGACCGCAAACGGGTCGTGGTCGAGGATGTCCTGAACGCCGCGGACCCCCGCACGGAACGGATCAAGTCGTACGGCATCCAGGCCTATTGCTGCCATCCGCTCATGGTCCAGGACCGTCTCATCGGGACCCTGGCATTCGGCACTCGCACGCGGACCCGGTTCAGTCCCGAACACATCGCCGTCATGAAAGAGGTGTCCGATCTCGTGGCGGTCGCCATGCAGCGCATCGCGACGGAAACGGCGCTGCGCCGAAGCCAGGAGGACCTGAACCGCGCGCAGACGGTGGGACAGATCGGCAGTTGGCGGATGGACGTACGGCGGAACGTTCTGTCCTGGTCCGACGAGAGCTACCGCATCTTCGGGGTGCCACAGGGCACCCCCCTGACCTATGAGATGTTTCTGGCGGCCGTCCATCCCGACGACCGTTCGCACGTTGACACGAAATGGCAACGGGCGCTTGGAGGAGAGCCTTACGACGTCGAGCATCGTATCGTCGTCGGTGGACAGGTCAAATGGGTGCGCGAGAAGGCCTCTCTGGAATTTGATGAGGAAGACGAGGTGCTGGGCGGCTTCGGGATCGTTCAGGACATCACCGAGCGCAAGCGAACCGAGCAGATCCTGCAAGAGAACGAGCAGCGGCTGCGCCTGGCCCTGGAAGGCGGGCGGATGGGCTTGTGGGAATGGGATGTTCAGAACGAGTGCGGTTTCTGGGACGAGCGCGTATATGAACTGATCGGCGCCGATCCGCGGACGCCCCCTTCGGCCACGGTGTTCTTCGACTACGTACATCCGGCGGATCGGGACAGACTACAGGTGCAGATTCAGGACATCCTGGCGACCGGCGGCGATTTCCAGGTCGAGTTTCGCGTTGTTCGTCCGGACCAGAAGACCGCCTGGCTCACGTCGCGCGGCAGGGTCCTTCGCAACGAGCGAAACCAGGGCGTCCACATGCTCGGCGTGCTGTACGACGTGACACAGCGGAAGGAGATGGAGGCGGAGCTGCGTCGCCTGAACGACCAGTTGGCCGAAGAGGTCCGCGCCCAGACCGAGGAGCTGGGCAATACGGTGAGCCGACTCGAGGAGGAGGTGGCGCGGCGCCGGCTGGCGGAGAAGAGTCTCCGCGAACGGTCGCAACTTCTGGAGGGTTTCTTCCGGCACACCATCACGCCGCTGGCGTTCATGGATCGCCAGTTCAACTTCGTCCAGGTGAACGATGCCTACGCCAAAGTGGACGACAGAGAACCCGAAGACTTCGTCGGCAAGAACCATTTCGACCTGTATCCGAACGCGGAGAACCAGGCGATTTTCGAGCAGGTGGTCCGGACGAAACAACCGTTCCATGCCCTCGCCAAGCCGTTCGTCTATCCGGAGCACCCGGAACGCGGGGTCAGCTACTGGAATTGGCAACTGACCCCTCTTCTGGACGACGCCGGCGAGGTCCGGTTCCTCGTGCTGAACCTCCAGGACGTGACGGCGCGCCAGGAGACGATGCAGGAGTTGGAGAAGCGAACATCCCAGCTCCAGAGGCTGACGGCCGAACTGTCGGAAGCCGAGGATCGAGAGCGCCGGCGCCTGGCCGAGCTGCTCCACGATGATCTTCAACAACTGCTGGTCGGGTCCAAACTCCGTCTCAATATCCTCGCCAGGAGGCTCAAAGGCACGCCGGAACTCCGCGAAATCGTGGATGAAACCACCAGCCTGATCGCCGAGTCCATTCACAAATCTCGGGGCTTGTCCCACGAGCTCAGTCCGCCTGTCCTGCATCACGGAGACCTTCGCGAAGTGCTCCAATGGCTCATCGAGCAGATCCATGCGACGTGCGGACTGAGGGTGCGACTGAAGATCGGCGCCGGCGTGGACCTCCCTTCCCAGACGCTCAAGACATTCCTCTACAAGGCCGCACGCGAGATGCTCTTCAACGTGGTCAAACACGCGAACGTCAAACAGGCCGCGATCGTGGTTCAGCAGCGAAATCGAGTCCTCTTCGTGACCGTATCAGACAAAGGACGTGGATTCGAGGCGGAGCGTCTGGACGTAGCCGGTCAGAACGGGTTCGGTCTCTTCAACATTCGCGAGCGCGTCCAGTTCCTCGGGGGCTCGCTGACCGTCCAGAGCGTCCCCGATCGAGGCAGCCGCTTCATCCTGACCATCCCGCTGAACGTACCGGGCGAAGCCACCGCCCAGAAGACCGGCGCGCCGATCCTTTCAATCCCGTTCCGGCCGGCCGTGCAGCCGGCCAGGGACACACCCGCCGCCAAACAGCGCTTCCGCATTCTGCTCGTGGACGACCACAAGGTCATGCGTGACGGACTGGCCGCCCTGCTCGAAGAAGAGCCGGACATCGAGGTGGTGGGGCAGGCCGGAAACGGCCGCGACGCCATCACCTTGACCGCCCAACTGAAACCCGACGTCGTCGTCATGGACGTGGTCATGCCGATCATCGACGGAGAGGAGGCCACGCGCCAGATCCGAGCCCAGTGGCCGCACGTGCGGGTGGTGGCGCTGTCGATGCTCGAAGAGGACACGACCCGCGAGCGCATGCTCAAGGCCGGCGCCGAGGTCTTTCTGTCCAAGGCCGGCCCCTCGGAAGTGATTGCCGCCGCCATCCGCCGCTCGTCATAGCGGCCCGCTCGATCCATCGCCGGCGGATTCGACTGCGCCGCCCTCCCACGTCAACCGTGTGTGTGAAGACATCCGAACGCCCGTGGCGACGCCCGAAGACTCGCACAGACACCGTCAACCCGAAGCAGGACCTTTTCTTTGACGGGGAATGGTTCCGTCGGTATACTCAGCGGGACATGGTTTTGGCACAGAGGGGAACATGAACTATCAGTTTGCGTCAGAGAGCGTTTCGCAGCACATCGTCAAGTACGGCGTGGACATCCGGCCGGCCATCTCGCCCGAGCAGGATCGCACGAAGCTCCAGGACTACGGCAACTGGCTGGTCGAGCAGTTCCCCGAGGTCTTCGAGACGCTGCTGTCGGGCCCGCGCGAGCTGCGGGTCCAGCGGACCTTCATCCTGCCCAACACCAAGCGGGTCGAGCTGCCCACGTTCGTGCTGACCCCTCGCGGCCCCGTCTTCACGTTTCCCGAGCGGCTCTTCATCGACCGGCCGCACGAGCTGAGCATTCCCGACAAAGACAGAATCTTCCGCAAGGCCTTCGACGAGCTGCGGACGCGATTCGGCGAGCGAACCGTCCCGCGCGTGGGCGTCGTCCACGAGTTCGTCTTCGACACGGGCTACGTCCCCTCGCTCGACGTCGTCGCCAGCAGCCTCAAGCACGACCTCTGGCGGCAGAAAGCGAAGAACCTCCGCATCTTCATGGAGGCGCCGGCGGAGGGCAAGAACGTGAACATCGAGATCCGCCCGACGTACCTTCAGCGCGCGGTCCGACGAAACGAGGCGGTGCCGGCCGAGGACATGAAATACGGGATCATCGTCAACGTCGATATCAACAACCAGCAGATTGCCGCCGACCTGACGAAGGCGGAAGTCAACGACATCCTCGTCTTCGCCAGCGACTACGTCCCGGACGAGCTGATCCGCTTGCTCAACAACGAGTACTGAGACACCGCTACGCCCGGCTCTCCGCTGCCGGCCCCCCAGCGCCTTGCGGCCGCGCTTACGTTGGCTGGTGCAGCGCCTGCCGGATGATCTTGGCCCGCAGGGCGTCGCGATGGGCCGCGTCGAGCGACTTGCCGTAGTTCAGTTGCAGGTGCGCTGGAAGGGTCAGCATGAACAGGCGGTTGATCGTGCGGATGGACAGGCCCCGGTCGGAGTCCGACCCCTGGCTCTGATTCTTCAGCGCGCAGAGCCGGTCGATGGCCGGCGTCGAAGCCTGCATGTGCTCCCGCATGTTCAATCCAAGCCGCAGGTGGCTCAGCAGAGACAACGCCTCCTGCGAGCTGATGAGGTTGGCGTTCTGAAGCAGCGCCGTGGCCCGCGCGATCTTGTCGTCGAGAATGTCCACCTGTTTGGCCAGCAGTTGTCGTCGGGCGATCTTCTCGTATTCCACCATCTCCGGGATGATCGAACTCTCGAAATTGGACACGATCGACCGCTCGCTGACGCCCAGCGTGACCTGGTTGGAGATCTGATACAGATCGCTCGTCGCCTCACTGCCTTCGCCAAACAGGCCGCGCACCGCCAGGTTCATGTCCTTGGCGGCCGCGAGAAACTTCTCGATCTGACCGGTCATCTTCAACGCGGGCATGTGAAGCATCACGGAGACCCGAATCCCGGTGCCGAGGTTGGTCGGGCAGGCGGTCAGGTAGCCGAAACGCGGGTTGAATGCGTAGTCCACCTGCTTCTCGATGTCGTCGTCGATCCGGTCGATCTGCTCGACACACGCGGAGAGCTGGCAGCCGGGCTTGAGCACCTGGAGGCGCAGGTGATCCTCTTCGTTGATCATGGCGGTGAAGAACTCGCGGCGTGCGATGACCACGCCTCGCGGCCCCTTCGCCATCGCGTGGTGCCGGCTGATCAGGTGACGCTCGACCAGGAAGCTGCGGCTCAGCGCCGGCGCCTGGTCCACGCTGAAATAGAAGACCTCATCCCCCAGATCCAGCGACATCAGAACCGCTTTGAGCTGCTCGAGGATCTTGGATTTCTCCTCGATCGAGCAGCTATGCAGGAATTTGTGGCC
>CAZNSM010000150.1:0-11908 GCA_964575615.1 uncultured Pirellulales bacterium
TCGGACCGAATTGGCGCAATCGGGACTCAACCGCATGGGCTAAAGCCCATCCTACTGGGCCCACTTGATCAGTTCGGGGTGCGAATCGCGCAGGATCGGGTCGGCCGGGCGAAGGCGCACGTTCATGCTCAGCAGGCCGTGCTCGACGATGTCGAACGAGCAGGTGTACGGACGCGAATGGCCCTGCATCTCGCCGCCCGTCATCGGGATCACGGTGAACTCGTCGACCTTGTTCTGACTCAGGTACAGCTCGACGCCGAACGCGTCGGCCGGCGCCCCGTGGAAGTCGACCATGCAGCGGACCTCCACCTTCTCGCCCTGGCAGACATGATCCTTGCGGTCTACGGTGGTGAACAGGTCGCGAATGACCACTCGATCCCAGTTGTTCAGCAGAGCGTCCCGGCCCTGGAAGGCCTTCCGCAGCATCTCGTAGTCGTTGGCCGAGAGGCTCTGGAGCTGCCGCTTGGCCGGAATGTAGTACTGCCGGGCATAGTCGGCCAGCACGCGGTTCATGTTGAATCCGGAGCATGCGGTCGCGATCGAGTTCCTCATCATTTCGACCCAATGCGTCGGAAGGCCGACCTCGCTGCGGTCGTAGTACATCTCGGTGATGACGGCTTCGAGCAGGTCGTAGATCTGGTTGGCCTCGGCCACCTCCTTCAGTTCGGGCTGCTCGTAGTACTGGCCGGCGGTGATGGCCCAGCCGTTGTCGCCGTCGTAGGCCTCGGGCCACCAGCCGTCGAGGACGCTGAGGTTCAGAACGCCGTTCATGGCCGCTTTCATGCCGGAGGTGCCGCTGGCCTCGTTCGGCCGGCTCGGGGTGTTCAGCCAGACGTCGGCGCCCCAGGCCAGATGCCGGGCGATATCGACGTCATAGTCTTCGAGGAAGATCACGCGGTCTTCGAGGCGGTAATCCTTGGCGAAGTGGATGACCTCCCGAATCATCTCTTTTCCGGCCTTGTCCGCCGGGTGGGCCTTGCCTGCGAAGAGCAGTTGGACCGGCTTGCTGCTGTTGGTCAGGATCTTCGCCAGGCGTTCCTTGTCTTTGAGCACGAGGGTCGCGCGTTTGTACCTGGCGAACCGGCGGGCGAAGACCACGGTCAGGTATTCCGGATTCAGCAGGCGGGTAAGGTTTTCGATCCGTCTCTGGATGAACCCCTTGGCGGCCAGGTCCATCGCGAGTTTTCGCCGGACAAACGTGACGAGGTTCTGTTTGTTTTTGCGATGCGCTTCCCAGATGTCTTCGTCGGGGATGTGCGCGACCTTGCCGGACAGACCGCGGTCGCTAGCGCAATAGATGTACGTCGGGCCGACGTGCCGGTTGAGCATCTCCGTGAACGGCTGGCTCAGCCAGGAGCGATGCACGCCGTTGGTGACGTGGCCGATCGGGATCTCGCGGATCTGCAGACCGGGAAACAGGTCCGCCCACATGTGGCGGGAGACCTCGCCGTGGAGCTTGGAAACGCCGTTGACGTGCGAGGCGAAGCGGATCGCGACGGCGGGCATCCAGAAGACCTCCTCGTTCTCGCCGAAGAGGCCGTACGAGGCCAACTCCTCGAAGGAAAGGCCGAGGGCGGCGGCCTCCGGCTCGAGGTATCCCTTCACTAACGGCATCTTGAAGCTCTCATTGCCGGCCGTGACGGGCGTGTGCGTCGTGAAGACGGTGGACGCCCGGATGAGGGCCTTGGCTTCCGGGAGGCTGAGCTTGCGGTCACGCGTCAACTGCTTGAGCCGGGCGATGGCCAGCAGCGCGGAATGGCCTTCGTTGATGTGGTAGATCGTGGGATGGATGTCCAGCCGCTCCAGAGCGATGACGCCGCCGATGCCGAGGACGACCTCCTGCTGGAGGCGCTTCTCGCGGTCGGCGACGTAGAGCTCTCGCGTGATGTCGCGGAAATCCGGCGGATTGTCCTCGATGTCGGTGTCGAGCAGGATCAGTCGCGTGCGGCCGACCTGGATCTCCCATAGCTTGACCTTCAGCGGCTCCCCGCCGAGCGTCATGTCGATGTAGGCGATTTCCCCGCGGGCGTCGCGCACCTCGTGGAGCGGGATCAGATGGTTGTCGAACTCCAGGAACAGCTCCTCCTGAAGTCCGTCAAGGTCGATGCGCTGGGTGAAGTAGCCGAACCGGTAGATCAAGCCGACGCCGATGATCGGAAGGGCCATGTCCGACGCCGCCTTGAGGAAGTCGCCCGCCAGGATGCCCAGGCCGCCCCCGTAGATGGGGATGCACTCGTGCAGTCCGAACTCCATTGAGAAATAGGCGATGACGTCGTTCGGCGACAGGGCGTTCGCCTTGTTCTGTTCGCCGGTCTCGGTGTGAGACATGTACTCCTGGTAGTTCTCCCAGACCTCGTTGAGCTCGAAGAGAAAGCCGTCGTCGTGGGAAAGCTCGTCGATGCGCTCCTGGGAGAGGCTCATCAGCAGCATGACGGGGTTGTGTTTGACCTTCTGGAACAAGGACGCGTCGACGCGGTAGAACAGCCGAATCGCCTCGTAGTTCCACGTGGACCAGAGATTGTAGGCCAGGCGATACAGCCGTTCGAGGTTCTCAGGGTACCTTGGGTAGACAAACACGTTCCGGAAGGCCATAGGTGTGCTCCTTTGCTCTATTGCGAGAAACGCAGTGGGCTCCATGCCAGGTCCAGGTCCTATGCGCCTGCAGGACCCATGTCAGTTCGGATCAACCGAAATTGTAGTGTTTCTTGACCGCCTCCTCCACATTCCAGACGCAGTCGAGGTCCTGCGGGAAGACCACCAGATCGCCCGGACCGAAGCTGACGGCCCCGTGACGATCGGTGACGGTGACCTTGCCCTCCAGGATCAGGCACGTTTCCTTCTCCGTGTAGGCCCAGTCGAAGGAACTGGGTTCGCAGGTCCAGATCGGCCAGGCCTTGCATCGGCTGACCTCCTGTTCGGTGGGTTTGCGTACCACGATATCCTTGACTGTCGGCATAACGAACTTCTCCTACCGAATGACAAGACAGGCCGTTCATAGTGGCTACGAACGAACGGAGCCATTATAGCCTGCTTGCAGCGTTTGGGAATAGCGAGGCGGTTTTTCTTGCACGCCGGGCGCTTTGCGATACACTCTCCGTCTTTCTTCGATAGCATGGGCGCGTCATGATTGGATGCCCGACACGCATGGAACAGAACCAACTGGAACGATTCAAACGCTGGTTCAGCCAGTACAGCAGCCGCTTTCTCGGGGACGACGGATACGTCAACGCCAACCTGAGACTCAAACAGGAGCACACCGCGCGGACGTGTGAGGAGATCGTGCACCTGGCGCAAGAGCTGGCGCTGGACGACAACGAGGCGCGGATCGCCGAGCTGGCGGCGCTGTTCCACGACGTCGGCCGGTTCCCCCAATTTGCCCAGTATCGCACGTACAACGATTTGCGCAGCATCGACCACGGGCAGAAGGGCGTTGAGGTCCTGCGCGCCGAGAGGGTCCTCGACAGCCTTCCGGCCGATGAGAGGCAATGGGTCCAGACCGCCGTCGGTCTGCACAACCGCAAGTCGTTGCCCGCGACGCTCAAGGGCCGGGCCTTGCTGTTCACCAAGCTCGTCCGCGATGCGGACAAGATCGATATCTTTCGCGTGGTCATGGAGTACTACAGGTGTCGCCGGGACAACCCGCAATCCCCCTGTATATTGGAGATCGAAATCGAGCTGCCCGACACGCCGCAGTACAACCCCGAGGTGCTGGAGGCGGTCACGAACGAACAGGCCGTCGACTGGGCGACGCTGCGCACCCTCACCGACGCCAGGCTCTGCCAGCTCGGTTGGGTCTACGACATGAACTTCACACCCTCTCTGCGTCGGATCGACGAGTGCGGCTACCTGACCGATTTGGTCGGCTTCCTGCCGCCGGACGACGCCGTCCAGCGCCTATGCCGAAAGGTCCTGCAATACGTGGCCCTTAGGCTGGAGCTGTAGGGTGGGCGCTGCCCACCATCTCCCTGCGAAGGTGCGCAGTGCGCACCTACGGCTCTGACCCAGGCAGGCTGCCTGGTTGGTGTCCCCGTCGGCGGCATCGGCCCTGGCCCCTCATCGGCCCGCCTCGGTGACAGCCTCGTGTGGGGCCGTCGGTTTCGGGGCCGGCCAGTTCGACGGGACCGCCGGCGATGGACAGGGCCTTGCCGTGGACGAGGGCGTCGGCCACTTTCCCGTGGGCGGCATCGAGGATGCGCCCGAACGTCTGGCGAGAGACGTTCATTCGCTGCGCCGCCTCTTCCTGATAGAGCCCCTCCAGGTCGGCCAGACGGATGGCCTCCAACTCATCGACCGCCAGCTCGATGCACTGGAGCATCGACAGCGGCACGCCCCTGGGTTTGTAGTAGGCCGCGTGGGGAAGCATGGCCACCCGCCGGCAATGTCTGGGTCTGGGCATGGCGACGATCCTGAAATGAAGTCGGTTGAAGTTCTCTAAGTTTTAAGTTTGAAGTGTCAAGGTTGAAGTACTGCCACGCATCCTGCTTCAAACTTGAAACTTGAAACTTCAAACGCCTTCCAACTTCACACTTCACACTTGAGACTCCGAAGTCGGCGGGTCAGTGGTCGCAGATGTTGTCGCCTGTCTTGAGGGCCCCGGCGAGGTAGTCGCTGACAAGGGCCTCCGGCGTATCGACCGGGGCGCCGACGATCACCTCGATGTTTCTGTCGGTGAACAGCTTCTGGGCGCGCTGGCCCATGCCGCCGGCGATAACCAGGTTCACGCCCTGCTCCGCCAGCCAGGCCGGCAGCACGCCCGGCTCGTGCGCCGGCGGGTCCAGCGTCACCTGACTTCGAATCGTTTTGCTCTGCGGGTCAACGTCGAGAACGGCGAACTGCCCGCAGTGCCCGAAGTGCGCTGTCAGCTTTCCATCAGCCAGGGGGACGGCGATTTTCATGACGGTTGTCTCCTTCTTCTCTACAGGTTGCTCCGGCTCGCCCAGCAAGGGTCTGAAGGCGTGCTCGAAGGCCTGCGTCGTGGGATTGTCTTTCTCGAATGCGATCAGCGGCTTGCCCGCGTCGCAGGCTCGCGCGACCAGGGGATCCATCGGGATGCCGCCCAGGTATGGGACGCGAAAATCCTCGGCGATCTGCTCGCCGCCGGCGCCGGGGAAGATGTCCGTGCGCTTGCGGCAATGGGGGCAGATGAAGCCGCTCATGTTCTCGATGATGCCCAGCACCGGCAGGCTCAACTGTTTGCAGAACGTCACGCACTTGCGGACGTCCACCACCGCCAGGTCCTGCGGCGTCGTCACGATCACCACGCCGTGGACCGTCCCCAGCACCTGGACCGCCGAGAGCGCCTCGTCGCCGGTCCCGGGCGGGCAATCCACCACGAGATCGTCCAGATCACCCCAGGCGACGCCGTCGCAGAACTGCTGGATCATGTTGTGCTTCATCGGCCCGCGCCAGATCACTGCCTCGTTGGGGTTGCTGAGCATGAAGGCGATGCTCATGACTTTCAAGGAATCGTTGTAGAGAACGGGCTCGATCTTCTCGTCGATCGCCGTCAGCCGAGTGCCTTCAAGCCGTAGCAGCTTGGGGATGCTCGGCCCATGAATGTCGATGTCCAACAGGCCGACGCGCCGGCCCTGCCCGCTGAGCCAGACGGCCAGATTGACGGCGATGCTGCTTTTGCCTACGCCACCCTTGCCGCTCATGACGAGAATCTTGCGATGGATACGGTTCGCCACGTTGTGCTGCTCCTATTTCGTCGTTCTCAATGATTCTGCAATGGTGTTCCATACCGAAACGACCTGCGAGGCCGTTCCGTTCCGAGCATACTCGATGATGGTCTTCTCCGCCACCTGGGCCTGCGTCACCGCCGGATCGTAGTCGATCTTTCCGGCTAAGGCGAGCCCTTTCCCCTGGAGGTCGGCCTCGATGGCCCCCGTGACGTCGGGATTGATGTCCCATTTGTTGATGCACACCGCCGTCGGGATCCCGAAGTGCGCCGTCAGTTGGGCCACGCGATCGAGATCGTGGCGGCCCGACAGGGTCGGCTCGGTCACCACAAGGACCAGGTCCGCGCCGGTGATCGAGGCAATCACCGGGCAGCCAATACCCGGCGAGCCGTCCACGATCAGAAGATCGCGTCTTTGACTATCGGCAATCCGCCTCGCTTGCTTGCGGATCAGGCTGACGAGCTTGCCGCTGTTCTCCTCGGCGGCGCCCAGCCGTGCGTGGACCATCGGGCCAAACCGCGTGTCCGAGACGAACCACTGGCCGTTGATCGCGTCCTTGAAATCGATCGCGTCGACCGGGCAGAATTGGACGCACACGCCGCAGCCCTCGCAGGCCACCGAGTCGATGGTACAGGTCTTGGCCACAAGTTCGTTGCCCGGTCCGGTCAGCGACACGGCCTCGAAGTGGCAGACGCGCTCGCATTCGCCGCAGCCGATGCATTTGTCGGCACGGATGCGGGCGAGCTTGCCGCCGCTGAAATCGTGGGTCTCTCGCACGGTCGGCTTCAGGATCAGGTGCAGATCCGCCGCGTCCACATCGCAGTCGGCCAGCACGGCGTTCTGCGCCAGGCTGGCAAACGCCGCAACGAGGCTCGTCTTGCCCGTTCCGCCTTTGCCGCTGATCACCACGACCTCTCTCATGTCCACTGCTCTCGGCACTGCCACTGTTTCTGCCTGCTCAGAAAGACTCATCGAAGAATTTCTCACGCCACCACAAGAAACGCCCCCAGGCATTGTCCAGTCGATACCGGCTGTCTGGCGGTGCCTCACAATCGGTTTCCATCTGCTCTGCAAGCGAATCGCAAGGCACGTCGTGGGCCAACAGCTCGTAGGCGCATTTGGCCAGCAGGAACTGTCGTTGTGCATCCTCATCGCCCGGGTTATGGTCAGGATGGTATTTGACCGACACCCGTCGGAATGCGCGCTTGAGCTCTTCGGCCCCGGCGTTCTCACCCACATCCAGGATGCGGCATGCGGCACGGCGCGCCAGCAGATCGCGAAGAATGCGTTCACCGAAATCTTTGTCATCCCGGAGCATGTAGCTACGTCCTCATTCCATCTATGCGCGTCAAAAGCCCTTGAAACTGCCGATAGATGTCGGGCAATGCCTCCGCGATCATGATCCCGTTTGAATACGCTTCTGCGATTCGGCGGTCGTCGGGTATGCGGGCAACGATCTCGATGCCTTCGGCTTGGCAATACTCCTGCGTCTGGTTTGTGCCGATCCCGTCGCGATTGATGACTACGGCAAAGGGCAATCCCATCTCGCGGACCAGCTCTACCGCCAGCTTCAGGTCGTTGAGCCCGAACGGCGTCGGTTCCGTCACGAGCAGGACGAAGTCCACACCCCTGATCGCCGCGACCACTGGACACGATGTTCCCGGCGGCACGTCGACGATGGCCAGTGTTTCGCGTCGAATGTGCGCCTTGACCGCGCGAATCAGGGAAGGCGTGCGCACGTGGCCGATCTCCAGCCGTCCGGAGACGCACTCCAGCGGTCCGGCGTGGCCCGTCTTGATCTCGCCGATCCGCAGCGGCTTGGGCTCGATCGCATTGGCCGGACACACCAGCCAGCACCCGCCGCAACTGTGGCAGAGCTGCTCGAACGTCAGGACCTGACCGCCGATACAGACGATCGCGCTGTACTGACAGATCTGCCCGCACCGGCCGCACCCGATGCACTTGGCCGCATCCACGTGCGGCACGTCCACGGTCACTTCCTCGCGCCCATCGATTTGTGGCTTCAGGAAGATGTGCCCGTTCGGCTCTTCCACGTCGCAATCGAGGTACTGCGTCGGCCTGCCTGCCGCAGCGCAGACCTTCGCCAGATTCGTCGCCACGGTGGTCTTGCCCGTGCCGCCTTTGCCCGATGCCACGGCAACGATCATGACTTCGTCTCCGCGGCTGCAATCTTCTCAAACTGGAACGCCCATCGGTTGTGCTCGGTCGGCCGGAAGAGGCCGCCGCCGGTTACTTGCGTCACTATAGGTCTTTCCTCAAGATGATGATCCCGCACAGAAAGGACTCCATCAGGTTTGAGCACGCGATGGATCGTTTTCAGGAGTGCGCGGGCCGAGGCCGGGTCCGAATCGATGTGCAGGACGTCGTAGAGCAGAACCATGTCCACGCTCGCTGACGGCACTTCCGATATTTCGTCGGCGAGAAGGAGATGCAGGTTGTTGATGCCGCGACGCGCGGCGGCGCGACGCACCGATTCGAGGGCCGCCCGCTGCACATCCAGTGCGTAGACCACACCTTCTCGTCCAACGATCCCGGCAGCGGCCAGGGAGAAGCCGCCGGGACCACAGCCGAAATCCAGAACGGTCATCCCCCTTTGCATGCCCACATCCGCAAGCACTCTGGTAGGCGGTCGAATCAGATCTCGCAGACGGATTACGGACAGCTCCATGCGATATGTGAGCCAGTTGTGCTTGCGCGTCTTCTTCATGGGTCCTGATGCTCGACCGTATTGGTCTGGCCTTGCTCGGCGTGCCTTCGCTGCCCGCGTCGTCGGCCTTTATGAATTCATTCCGGAGTGCGACTGTACGTTCGGCCCCGTCGCTTCGGTCAGCTTGCCGGCCTTGAACCGCTCGACCGCCTCGGCCACGGTGCCCGTCACGCCCGTATAGAGCCTGACGTTGCCCGCGCGGAGCGTTCGTTCGGCGTTGGGGCCGCAGTTGCCTGTCAACACCGCCTTTGCCACGGCGTCAATCACGACCTTGGCGGCGCTGATCCCCGCGCCGCCGCCGGCATCGACGTTGGTGTTCTCGACCGCCTCGAATTCCATATTATCGGTGTCGACAACCACAAAACAGGCGGCCCGCCCGAATCGCGGGTCCACCTGTGCATCCATCGTTTTGCCGGTTGATGTCACGGCGATCTTCATGCGTTCTCTCCAATCACGGCATGCAGGGACTTACTTCGTCTGCGCGGCAAGCTCATCGATGCGTTTCTGAATGTCGGCCAGCGCACTCTGGAAGTAGCTCGCCTGCTGCTTGAGTGTTTCCATCTCCTGCTCGCGGGTCGGCGCTACCGGCCCGTAGGCCGGATAGGCGGTCCCCATCGGAGCCCACCCGAACCGACCGGCAGCGAATCCGAAACCCCGGCCCCGACCCCAGCCGCCGCGACCGCGACCCCAGAAGCCTCGGCCTCGACCACCGATTGGATTCGCGTAGCCGGGCATCGCATACCCCGCGCAGTATCCAGCGGCTCTTCCCGTCATCGGACCCATACCCATCGGGCCTGTTCCATCTCCACCTGGCATCGTAATGCTCCTTTCCAAAAGGTTATTCTCGGACCCCGGGAACGTTGTCATCCTGAGCTGCAAGCGAAGGATCTGGCTTTCGCACAGGACAACCGACCGCCGGGCCCATTACGCTCGGACCATCTTCGTACCGCATTTCGGGCAATCTCTGGAGGCACACGGCTCGCCCCTCACGTGGGGCACCGTCGCGCCGCAGCTCGGACAGACGCAGTCGCCACCCGGTCCGGCCCCCCAGGATCTGCCCATGCGGCCGCGTCCGCCGCCCATACCTCGGCCGGCCCCCTGGCCACCGCCGCCCGGGCCTGTTCCATCTCCACCTGGCATCGCATGCTCCTTTCCATACCGGCGCTTCGGAAGAGGCGCCACATATATATTATGGGCATATGCTCAAAACAAGTTCAATGGAAAATTGCGAATTCGCGAGAAATTCTTCGCTCTGCCCGATTGGCTCATAGTGCCGGGCGTAGTCGTGCGCGGGGATGCGAAGGCTGCGGCTACGCCGGTCCGGCGGTGGCGAACCGGCGGGTGTGCTCGGCGTTTTCCCTGATCTGGTCGTGGTACCGGGGGTACATGCCGACGATGACGCCGTCGGTGGGCTTGATGTGCTCGAAGGCGAACTGGAACGCCTCGCGGACCACCTGCGAATCGTGGCATTTGCGGCCGGCGGCGAGAATCTTGAAACCAAGGCAGGGCTGCCCGACCTGGCGCATCACCTCTGTCATGGTCGCCGGATCGGAGGCGAAGAAGGGATAGCCGATCTGGAGCGTGGCGATCGCCGGCATCGTGTCCAACTCCTGCTGCGTTCGGGTCAGATAGTAGAAGCACGTCATGAAGAAGTCGACGGGCCAGCCCTCGTCGGCGATGCGCTTGATGCAGTCGGGATTGTGGGCCGAGACGCCCGCCAGGACGCCGGCATCGCGAACCCGCTTGACGAAATCGCAGACCTCCGAGCTCTTGCCTTCGCGGATCAGCCGGTCGGTCACGCCGCCGTGGTGGACAATGGCAATGGGCTGCGTATCGCGGACCACCTGCTCGGGCGCTGCGTTCTGCGATCCTCCGGCATGGAGGCAGATGAACTTCGTCTTCGAGCCGCGTTCGCGCAGCGTGCGAATGACGCCGGTCATCATCCCCACGTTGCTGAACTGGTGCGTGTTGATCCCGGCTCCTTCGCAGTCCAATAGAAACTCCACGATGCGCTCCGGCGTGAAGTACTCCTTCATCTGCCGATCCATGATCGGACCGAGGTAGGAGTACCCGCTGACGGGATTCGAGCCTGCCACAAGCCGAGTGACCTCATGCTCCCCCAAGCGAATCGTCGGCAGAAGCGAGGCGGGCGCATCCGGAGCTGTTCGCGGGGCTTCTGTTCCCCACGATGTCCGGACCGCCCAAGCTGACCCGGCTACCGCCAGCGGCAAGCGTGAGAGAAACTCTCTGCGGCAGGTGACGTTCGTGTTGCCTCGATCCGAGTGCATGTCGGCCTCCCGTTGCTCTGACCATGCCGTTGGGCGAATCATTCCGCCAGAGGCGGATCGCCCCTACTGATGGCCGGCCATTATACCACTCACAGATGCCGGGTGGCAGCCTCAAGCGCAGCTTGGGGATGGTTTCTTTGAAGGGGCCATCCCCAAGGCTTCGTTACACCGCGCCTTGAGGCTGCCACCCATGGCTCGTCGAGAGTGTTTGGGTTGACGGGAAGGCCCGGGTGTCTTAGCATGGCGGCTCAAACAAAGGACGATGGGAACGGATTGTAAGGATTTGCGATGGAAACCGTACTTCAGACCAAGATCGCCGGCACCAAGCCGAGCCGGGGCAAAGTCCGCGACATCTACGATCTGGGCGACAAGCTGCTGATCGTGGCCAGCGACCGGATCAGCGCGTTCGATGTCATCATGACCAACGGCATCCCATACAAGGGGATCGTCCTGACGCAGATCTCGAAGTTCTGGTTCGAGTTTCTCGCCGGCGTGGTCGAGCACCACCTGATCAGTGACGATGTAGCCGATTTCCCCAAGCCGTTCCGCGACCACGCCGACCAGCTCGCCGGCCGCAGCATGCTCGTCAAGAAGGTCAAAGTCCTGCCCATCGAATGCGTTGTGCGAGGCTACCTGGCCGGGTCGGGCTGGAAGGAGTACCAGGCGAGCGGAACCGTCTGCGGCGTCAAGCTGCCCGGCGGCCTGAAGCAGTGCGCCAAGCTGCCCGAACCGATCTTTACGCCGGCCACCAAGGCCGAACTCGGCGCCCACGATGAGAATATCAGCTTCAAGCAGGCCGCCGAGATCATCGGCCGCGACAAGGCCACGTACGTCCGCGACCGCAGCATCGAGGTCTTCCGCAAGGCGAGCGACTACGCCGAAAGCAAAGGGCTGATTCTGGCCGACACGAAGTTCGAGTGGGGTCTGGTCGACGGCAAGATTATTCTGATCGACGAAGTGCTGACGCCTGACTCTTCGCGGTTTTGGCCGGCCGACAAGTACCAGCCGGGCCGCGACCAGGAGAGCTTCGATAAGCAGTTTGTCCGCAACTGGCTCGAAGAGATCAAGTTCAACAAGTCCGGCCCCGGCGTCGAGCTGCCGCCCGAGATCGTCGCCAGGACCAGCGACAAGTACATCGAAGCCTATGAACGCCTCTCCGGCAAGCCCTTTGCCTGGCGGTCGTGAGTTTGCCAAAATCGGCCGACGGCATT
>CAZNSM010000151.1:0-11904 GCA_964575615.1 uncultured Pirellulales bacterium
TCGACGATCGTCACCTCCAGGATCAGGAAGGTCTTGGCGCCGCCGCGAGGGCAGCCCACCAGATTCTCACCACCCCGGCCCATCGCCGCGTGCAGGTGCAGTTTCGGACCTTTGTCGTCGCAATAGATCGTTCCGACGCCGAACGCCTCGCCCGGACCGGTGAACGTGCGGAAATCCGCTTCGATCCGAGGCTCCTCCTGTCTGGGACCGACGACGACGTTGGCCTTGCGAAAACCCCCGGTGATCAGCACGGCGGCACAGCGAATCTGTTCCTTCTTTGCGATCTGTTCGATGGACTCGTACAGGTCCTCGCCCTCGAAAAGCCTGGCGGCGACCACGCGACCGGTTTGTCCGACGGAATACTCCATCCTACACCCCCATGACGATGGCAATCGTTACGGCTGGACCTCGTGCCACAGCGTCACGTCCAGCGGCTCGGCCAGCAGCTCGCCCGCCGCGGTGACGAACGCCTGTAGATGAGGCTTCTGGAGGTGCTCGTCCAGATCGGCCTGGCTCCTCCAGATCTCGACGAATACGAACACGCACGGGTCGTCGTTCGACTGATGCAGCGCGTAACTGATGCAGCCGGGCTCTCGTCGCGTCGGGCCGATCAGCCCGGTCAGCGTCTCCTCAACTTGCCGTAACTTCTCTGCCCTGGCCCTCACGCGGGCCAGCACGGTCAGCGCCTGTTCGGACATCTGCATTCTCCTGCAAAGAACAACCATTTCGATCTGATGCCGCCATCGTCGGGGGTATCCCGCCAAATGTCAACGCCAAATGTCAACGCCAAAACCCATTGCCCTTGGCAGGGAAGACGTGTCCGGTTAGACTCTCTTGGGACGCGGAAGTATCGATACGCATACGAATCTCCTGGCATTTGGAAGTGAAGGAGACAGGCCATGACTGGAAAGCTTGGACGGCGGGAGCTGCTCGGCGTCGGTGCGGCAGGCACGTTGCTCGGCTCTTTTGCGTACGCACACGAAACGGACGCTTCGGACCCCTCTGCATCGAAGGACGTTCGGCTGGAGTTCCTTCGTCCAAAGGAATTGGAGGCGGCGCGGGCGGCCTGTGCGACGATCTTCCAGCCGCTGGGCACGATCGAATGGCACGGCGTCCACAATGTCGTGGGGGTCGACGCGGTCAAGGCCCATGCGCTGTGCATCCGAGCGGCCCAGGCCGGCGGGGGAGTGGTCGCGCCCGCTCTCTATGGCGGCGTCGGCGGACTGAGCGAGGCCCATACATTCATCATGGACCCCGAGGATGACGTGTTCAGCAGATTGCTGCGGCCGTGGCTCGAGCAGCTTTGTCGGGAGATGGCCCGCGATGGGTACCGCGCGATCATCATTCTCACCGGGCACTATGGTGCCGCACAGCAGATTGTCGTGCGCGAGACGGCGGTGCGTATGAGCCGGGCCCTGGCGATTCCCGTGCTGGGTACTCCTGAGTACATGCTGGCGCTGGATGTGGGCTACACAGGCGACCAC
The DNA here is from genome assembly GCA_964575615.1 of uncultured Pirellulales bacterium. Lineage (GTDB taxonomy): Bacteria > Planctomycetota > Phycisphaerae > Sedimentisphaerales > Anaerobacaceae > Anaerobaca. Next base: position 1,485 of record CAZNSM010000151.1, read on the forward strand.
GCCGCATGGGGCGAAACCTCGCTGATGATGCACCTGTATCCCGATACGGTCAGACTGTCCCGGCTGGGCGAGCCACCGCACCGAGGAGTGCACGGACGCGATCCGAAATCACAGGCGTCTGCCGAGGATGGACGCCTGCTCGCCGAGACGATTGTATCGAGGCTGGCCACGCTGGCCCGAAGAATGCCCACGTGGGACGACAAGACACTCGACCGTTTCGTTGACGCCGAGGCGACGCTGGTCGCCAGACAGCTTGCCGCCCCAAGGGGCAAAGGGCCCATCTGGGCTGCCTGGAGCAACGTCGGCGCAGCCATGCGCGATTACGGCAAGCTGCTCGCTGAGGAGCGTTTCGAAGAGATCAAGGCGTGTGTCGCCAAGCTCGGTGTCAACGGGTGATCCAGCAGGCTACGCTCGATATGAGAGGTCGGATTATGGCAAGAACAACGAATCAATCGAACGCGGGGCTGAGTCGTCGCGGTTTCATTGCGGGTGCCGGCGCGACGGCGTTTTCCTTCGCGGCGGTCAGACCGGGCGCCGTTCGTGGGGCAGCCGCCAATAGTCGAATCAGGGCGGGCATCGTCGGCGTCGGCCAGCGCGGGACGATGATCACCGATATGCTCGCCGAGCATGGCGGCTATGAGGTCTGGGCGGTCGCGGACTACTTCGCGCCCGTCGCCAGGGCGGCGGGGGAGCGGTTCGGCGTGCCGCAGGCCCGACGCTTCTGGGGCCTTTCGGCTTGCGACAAGCTCGTTGCCAGCGGCGTCGACGCCGTCTTCCTGGAGACTCCGCCGTACTGCTTCCCGGACCACGTTGAGACCGCGGTCCAGGCTGGCCTTCATGTGTATATCGCCAAGCCCTTGGGCTGCGATGTGCCCGGCTGCCTGCGCATCCGAGACGCCGCAAGGAAGGCAACGACGAACAGGCAGGTCTTCCTGTGCGATTTCCAGACGCGAACCGATCCGTTCTTCATCGACGGTGTCCAGCGCGTGTGCAACGGCGCCGTCGGCCCAATCGCGATGCTCAGCTCGGAATACAACGACGAGAGTTTCAGCGATCCGCCCAAGACCGCGACGATCGAGAGCCGCCTGCAGCAGTTGATCTGGGTCAACGACGAGGCGCTGGGCGGCAGCTATCTCGTGAACGCGGGGATTCACGCGATCGATGTGGCGCTGTGGATCGCCGGGCAGATGCCGGTCAGTGCGATGGGGGCCTCGCGCATCGGCCGGGCCGATCCGCACGGGGACTCGCACGACGTCTATTCCGTCACGTACGAGTTCGCCGACGGGCTGATTCTGAACCATCGGGGCGAGCACCTCAAGAACCGGTTCGAGTTCCGATCGGACTGTTTCGCCCAGGGCCGCGATGGCTACCTGGAGACCGGGTACACCACACAGGTCCGGATTCTCGGCAATCGAGCCGGCTGGCGCGGCGGTGATGTCGTGGATCTCTATCCCAGCGGCGCCAGGCGGAACATCCATACGTTTCACAAGTGCGTTACAGAAGGCCTCTACGACAACCCGACGGTCGAGCCAAGCGTCAACGCGACGCTGGCGACGATCCTCGGCCGCGAGGCGGCGCGCCGCAGGACCAGGCTCGCACTGGACGAGCTGCTCCGCGAGAACCGAAGGCTCGAAGTCGATCTGACCGGACTGACGGCCTGACCTGGTCGCTTTCGATCGTCACAGGACGCAAACCGATCAGAACAGGCGTTTGGACCCGGATAGCTCGCTACGGAGCCACCCCGGCCGGTCGGTCGTGATGCCGTCGACGCCGATCCTGACGAGGCGGGCTGCTTCCGCAACGTCGTTGACCGTCCAGACGTACAGGCCCAAACCGGCATCTCGGACACTCTTGGCGAATTCCTTCGTGATGCCGGCATAATGCACGTTCAGGCCGTCCAGACCCGCGGCAACCGCTTGGTCGGCGAGGGTTTTGTCGTGCGGAATCCACGCCTCGGTCTGCTCGTCCTTCTTCGTGCCGACCAGCCAGTACGTGGGGATGTCCGGCATGAGTTGTTTCGAGGCTGTGACCGTCTCCAGACCGAAGCCGATGATCACGATTTGCGAGCGTTTGCCACTTTCGATGAAAATCTTCTCCAATGCCGGCAACACCTCCGGGCCGCACTTGATCTCGACGAAGAGCTTCTTGCCGGCAGGCACCGTCTCGACGATTTCTTCCAGCACGGGGATGCGCTCGCCCGCAAAGCTCGCGTCCTTGAAACTCCCGACGTCCAGACGGCGCAGTTGCTCTGCGGTGCAGTTCGCGACCTCCAGCTCCTCACCGCCGGTCCGCTTGGTCGTGCGGTCGTGGATCACCACGACCCGCTGATCCGTCGTGAGATAGACGTCGACCTCGACGGCGTCGGCGTTCTTTTCCCAGGCCAGTCTGGCCGAGGCGACCGTGTTTTCCGGGGCCAGGTACGAGGCCCCACGATGCGCGATGATCTCCATTTTCGATGCACAACCTGTTGACAGAAGGAGGACCGCCGACAGCAGTCCAAAGCGGCAAAGAGTCTTCATGCGATGCGTTCTCCATTCAATCGAATCGACACGGACAACCGTCACTTGCTCTGGTAGACGCGGACGTAGTCGATGAAGTACTTCTGCGGCAGAATGGCGTCGTCTGTGCCTTGAGCGCCGCCCCAGGAGCCGCCATACGCGGCGTTGAGGATGAGGTAGTGCGGCTTGTCGAACGGCCAGACGTCGTTGCCCGTTCCTTCGTTGCGGAACGTGAAGTACTTCGTCTTGTCCACGAAGAAGTCGATGTGATCTTCAAACCACTCGATGGCGTAGACGTGGAAGTTCTGCGACGGATCGGCGACCTCGATGCGGTTGCCCTTGTTGGTGCCCAGGACGTGGTTGTACGCCTTGGTGTGGACGTTGGCGTGGATCTTCAGGGGATCGAAGCCGACGTTCTCCATGATGTCGATCTCGCCGCAGGCGGGCCAGCCGATCTCGCGATTGACGCCGAGCATCCAGATCGCCGGCCACATGCCCTTGCCGGTCGGCAGCTTGGCGCGGACCTCAATCCGGCCGTAACACCACGACGCCTTCCACCGCGTGTGCAGGCTGGCCGAGGTGATGGGATGGCCTTCGAATCCGTCCTTTCGCGTCTCGATGACGAGGCAGCCGTCCTCGACTCGCGCGTTTTCGGGCTTGGCCTTGGTGTAGTACTGCAACTCCTTGTTGCGGATGTAGCCCTGCTCGTAGTCCCATCTGTTCGGATCGGGCGCCCCGGCGAGCTGGAACTCGTCCGACCAGATCAGTTTCCATTCCTGGGCGCCGGCGCTGGTCGCCAGCAGCAGGAGTCCGAGTAACAGACCGGTCGTCAGTTTGAGCATGGTCTATCCTTTCGAAAGGGTTACGTGCGGGCGTCCGACCGGGTAGCCGATTCGATGCGGTTCATCACCTGCGGCAGGCCGTCGAGGCACAACTGCGACCAGGTCTCCATCGTGTCGCGCACCGCCTGCAATTGCTCGACGGTCAGGAAGTCCATTTGCGTGATCATCTGCTCACGCTTGGTGACGTTCGGTGTGTCCAGGACCCAGCAGTGTACGATCCCCAGGTGAACCTGGCCGACCTCATTGGAATCATCGTTGAGCAGGGCAACCACGTGGTCGATGTGACCAGCCTCGACGCAGACCTCTTCGCTGACTTCTCGCTCGACGGCTTCGCAGTACGTCTTGTAGAAATCGGCGCTGAACAGCGTCCAGTCCACGGGATTGATGTGTCCTCCGATGCCGATGGACCGATTCCCGACGAGTCGGGTCTCGCCGGCCCGCTTGCCTCGGACGTAGGTGAGGCACTTGCCCTCGCAAGTCATGATAACATAGGGGATGAGCTGCTTGAAAGAGGGGTCCTTCTCCGCCTGCGGTCGCGGAATGAAGCGCGGAGCGCCCTGGGCGAAAAGGGCATCAAGATACCTCTCGACATCGAAATTCAGCCCGTGAAAGCTCCCCACCGCATCGAGGATTCTCCGTTCAACAACCAGTACCTGCTCTTCCTGGGGCACGCGACCACTCCTTCTGCCTGTTGGCGTCTGGACGGGATGCCACGGCCGTGCTGGCCCGCCACGGCGCCCGTCCGGGGCATAGTACCGAAATCGACCCGGACGGTCAAGCTACGCACCCCGGACGGCGAATCGCCTTGCGGGTCACACTTTTTTCGGCGATTTCCCAGGACGAGCGGCTTGACTTGCTAAACAGATGTTTTAAACTACCGTATTAAACGAGTGTTTTCGCAACCATTGGCGGCCTGCCTGCGACTGTGGTATCAGGGTCCAGGGGCCCGGCGCTTACGCCGGACTGAGACGCCACTGATGGCTGTGAGAAGAGTGCGGAATGCCATGCTCTTTTTGTGCCGGTTTTCACGCATTGGCTGGGCTCCAATGAGGCTATCGATCGCTGACCTTGCGTAAGGGTAGACGCAGAATTATAGTAAGAGGCTTGGCTGGCACAGCCCGGGACGCGGGTAGCTGTTCCTGTTGCCAAGAGACGGGTAGAGTTCATGAGCGACAAATCGCAGAAGAGCCAGAGGTCTGAGGACAGTCACGGTCGCTTTCGGAGGATTGCGACCAAGACGGTGATCGCCCTTGTTGCGGTGGGGGCGGTGGTTGCCATTGCCATGATGCCGCAGCCGAGCAAAGAGGCTCCGCCCACGGAGGCGCCCCCGGTGAATGTTTCCGTGATGGAAATCGTTTCGGAGGGGGCGCTGGCGGACACGTTCATCCTTCCCGCCGTGATCGAGCCCAATCGCGTGGTGACCGTATCAGCGGAAGAGGCGGCGGCCATTGCACGTATTCTGCCGAAGGAGGGCGACGCGGTGCGGCGGGGCGATCTGCTCGTCCAGCTCAAGACGGATCTCATTCAGCCTCAGTTCGCAACCGCCGAGGCCCGATACAAACGCGATCAGATCGAATACGAGCGGATGACGGCGCTGGTGAAGGAAGACGCGGCGCCGCAGCAGGATCTGGACAATGCCGTTTCGCAATTGGCGGCCAGCAAGGCGGCGTTCGAGGAGGCTCGCGCTCGCCTGGACCGAACGCATATTCTCTCGCCCGTCAACGGGGTGCTGAACGATCTGCCCGTCGAGGAGGGCGAATACGTCTCGCCCGGCACGCCGGTGGCGGAAATCGTGGAGATTGACACCGTCAAGGTCGTCGTGGACATCCCGGAAAAGGACATCGCGTTCTTCTCCGTAGGACGGGAGGCGGAGGTCCTGGCGACCGTCAGGGGCTGTGAGAAATCCGTCGCGGGCAAGGTCACCTACATCAGCCAACTGGCCAACCGGCAGACGCGCTCGACGCCGGTCGAGATCGCGTTGGACAACCGTCAGGGGCTGCTGCGGAGCGGCCAGATCGTCCGCGTGCGCCTGACGCGCCGCGTGATGAAGGACGCCATCCTGATTCCGCTGCTGGCGGTGATTCCCCTGGAGGACGGCTACGCGGTCTACGTGGTCGAGGGTTCACAGGCCAAGCGGCGCGACGTTCAACTCGGCGTCATCCAGGGCGACCAGATCCAGATCGTCAGCGGGTTGAGACCCGGCGACAAGCTGATCGTGGCCGGGCACCGTTTTGTGGCCCCGGGCCAGAACGTCAATGTCCAGTCGGAGACGAAGTAGACGCCATGCTCCTCACCGATGCCGCGATTCGAAACCGGACCACCGTCGCCGTCCTGGGCTTGATCATCGTTCTGCTGGGCGCCACCAGCTATGTCTCGCTGCCCCGCGAGGCGGCCCCGGATATTCCCATTCCCTATATCATGGTGACGACCATGTACGAGGGGGTGTCCCCCGAGGACATTGAGACGTCCGTCACGATGAAGATCGAAAAGGAACTCAACGGGATTCGAGGCGTTGAAGAGATTACCTCCAGCAGCGCCGAGGGCATGTCGCTGATCAGCGTCGAATTCGACCCGGATGTGCCCAGCGAGGTCGCGTTGCAGCGGGTGCGCGACCGTGTGGACATGGCGAAGGGGGAACTGCCGCAGGACGCGGAAGAGCCGATCATCAAAGAGATCAACTTCGCCGAGTTGCCGATCATGTTGATCAGTCTGTCGGGCGATGTTTCGCCCGTGCTGCTCAAGGAGATCGCCGACGACGTGCAGGACGTGCTGGAAGCGACGCCGGGTGTCCTGAAGGTCGAGATGGCCGGCGATCTCGAACGGGAGATTCGCCTGGAGTTCGACCCCGACCGCCTGGCCAAGTACAACCTGACCATCCCCGAGATCCTGGCGCTGATTCCCTCGGAGAACGTCAATATCTCCGCCGGAGGGCTCGAGACTCCGGGCACGAAGTTCAACGTGCGCATCCCCGCCGAGTTCGTGACGCCGGAAGAGGTGGACCATCTGATGCTGACCGCTCGCGATGGCGCCCCCATCTACCTGGCCGACGTCGCGATGGTGCGATATACGTTCAAGGACCGGACCAGCTTCTCGCGCCTGAATGGCGCGGACACGATCACGTTGAGCGTCAGCAAGCGCGTCGGCGCCAACGCGGTGCAGATCTCCGATCGCATCAAGGCGGTGATCGCCGAAGCACAGAAGCGCGTGCCCCCGGCCGTGAAGTTCGACGTCACGTACGACATGTCGAAGATGGTCCGCAGCATGGTGGCGGATCTCGAAAACAACATCGTGGCGGCCCTGATCCTGGTGACGGCCGTGCTCGTGCTGTTTCTCGGGTGGCGCCCGAGCACCATTGTGGCGATGATCATTCCGCTGAGCATGCTCATCACGTTCTTCCTGATCCAGGCCCTGGGCTATACCCTGAACATGATCGTGCTGTTCAGCCTGATCCTGGTTCTGGGCATGCTGGTGGACAACGCGATCGTCATTGTGGAGAACATTTACCGACACCTCCAGCTCGGTTACAGCCTGACCGAGGCGTCGATCCTCGGGGCCCGCGAGGTGGCCTGGCCGGTGACGACGTCGACCCTGACCACGGTCTGCGCGTTCTTCCCGATGATGTTCTGGCCGGGCGTCATGGGCGACTTCATGAAGTACCTGCCCATCACGCTGACACTGGGCCTTCTGGCGTCGCTGTTCGTCGGTCTGGTGTTCAACCCGGTGATCTGCTCGGTCTGGGCGGGCCGGTCGCCCAAACCCCATCAGAAAGATCACTGGTTCCTGCGTGTGTATCGTCGCATCCAGGAGGCGGGGCTTTACAATCCCGGCCTGGCCCTGTTCCTGGCGTTCTGCCTTCTGGTCGGCTTGGGGATGCTCTACGCAAAGATCGGCAAGGGGACCGAGTTCTTCCCGGAAGGGGACCCCGAACGCGCCGTCATCGACATTCGCGCGCCGCAGGGGACGAACATCCACGAGACCGACCGAATTGCCCGTCTGATCGAGGAGCGGCTCGGGCCGTACAAGCCCTGGCTCAAGCACGTCATCACAAACGTTGGATCGGCGGGAGGAACCAACATGGGTCTGGTGGCCAGCGCGGGCGGGTCCCATCTTGCGGGCGTTACCCTGGTGTTTCATGATTTCGTCGATCGACAGAGGCCGTCCAACGACGTCATTGCGGAGATTCGCCAGGCGATTGCCGACATTCCCGGCGCGGAGATCAAGGTCGAGAAGGAGGAAGAAGGGCCGCCGAGCGGAGCGCCCGTCACGGTCCGCGTCATGGGCGAAGACTTCAAAACGCTCGAGCAGATCAGCGAGCAGGCCCGGCATCTGATTGCGGCGGTGCCCAATGTCGTGAACCTGCGCAGCGATTTCGAAGGGGCACGTCCGGAGCTGGCTTTCACCGCCGACCGTCGCGTGGCGATGCTCCTGGGCGTCAACACCGCCACCGTGGGCAACTTCCTCAAGATGGCGGTGTTCGGCAGCAAGGTCGGCACCTACCGTGAGTACAACGAGGAATACGACATCACGGTGCGCCTGCCTGTGGCGGACCGCACGAAGGTCGACGATTTGTATCGCCTTCAGGTCCCCAATACGGCCGGTGACGCGGTGCCGCTCAGCTCTCTGGGCACGTTCACCTACCGAGGCGGTTTCGGCACGATCAACCGCGTCGACCAGAAACGCGTCGTTACGCTCACCGCCGACGCCGAAGGCCGTCTCGGCTCGGAGGTCCTCGCCGACGTGCAGAAGACGCTTGAGTCGATCGAACTGCCGCTGGGCTACGAGATTCGCTATGCCGGCGAGAAAGAAGAGCAGGACAAGGCGCAGGCGTTCCTGTCCAAGGCCTTCGCCATTGCGCTGCTGTTGGTGGTGATGGTCCTGGTGATCCAGTTCAATTCGCTCATGGTGCCGTTCATCATCATGACGACCGTGGTGCTGTCTCTGATCGGTGCGCTGATCGGCCTGCTGGTCTGCGGCTTGCCCTTCGGGATCATCATGACGGGAATCGGGATCATCAGCCTGGCGGGCGTCGTGGTCAACAACGCGATCGTTCTACTGGCGTACACGCAGCAGTTGCAGAGGGAGGGCATGGGCCTGATCGAAGCGGCCTCCACGGCGGGCGTGACCCGTCTGCGGCCTGTGATGCTGACCGCGATGACCACGATTATCGGACTGATCCCCATGGCGGTCGGCGTCTCCTACGACTTCCATACCTTCACATGGGCCACCAAGAGCGAATCGACCCAGTGGTGGCGCAACATGGCGGTTGTCGTCATGTTCGGGCTGGGCTTCGCCACGATCCTGACGCTGGTGGTGGTCCCATCGCTCTACGTGATGCTCAGTCGCCTGTCTCTATGGCTGGGCTTCGGGCGTGCCCGTGCCGACCAGGCCTCCGGCAAGTCCAAGGCTGAGGTAGTGGGCGCCTGGCCGTCTTAGGATGCTGATGGACGTTGGCATCGAGTCAGACACGTGCCCCACAAGACACTGGAAGACTTGGCCCTGGAAGTTCCCGGGTTGCTTCGGCCGTCGCTAAGCGCGCAGAAAGACGAGGCCGCGAGTTGTCGCGCCTCGCGGCCTCGGTCGCGATGTAACTCCGGAGGGTTCGGAGATTACTCCATACCGTGTTCCACTCCCGATGGATCGTCCCGATCCCCGTGAGGGGAGATGCTTCTTTGTTCTCCACAAAGGTAGTGCCGAACCGCGCCGAGGGCGTAACGTGTTTTCTTTTCTCTGGACAACGGGCGCTACCCCTGGTCCGCAGGCGCAATGAAGACCCTGCCCATCTCCGTCGAGACAGGCAGGGTTCGAGGTGCGCTCTATGAGGGAATTGGGGCCCTATTGAATGGTGTCTCCCGTCACTTGGACGTCGTCGATATTCCAGCCGGCGTAGGTGACCGATTCATCGGTTGGGCCGATGCCCCATCGGAAAGAGAGCGTTGGTTGGTCGTCGCCGATCGACGCAGGCACGAGGTATTCCACAAATCGCCACGATTCGTCAGAGACATGGGAATTGCCGACCGTCCAGAGGTCGGTCCAGTTGGCGCCGTCGTTGGAGACCTGGACGCACGCGTCGTCATACGGCGCCTCGATCCCGAGCCATCGCCAGAACCCCAGTCGAACGTTGGCATAGCCTTCGCAATTGACCGGTCCCATAGTCGCGTAGTGTGTTTCCGCCATCGCGTCCTCATAGTCTCCATTGAGGGCATACCCGATCACGCTCTGTCCGGTGCGGCCAGAGGCGGGATCCCCGTTCCACGAACCGTTTCCCGCCGGCGTGCCCCAAGTCCATCCTCCGTCAAGTTGCCAGGCCGGGTCCGTGTCCATGTTGGCCGAATAGATGGCGTCGGGCGCCACGGCGACTGCAACGCTGCGGCTGGTCTGGTGGATGCCGTCGGTGACCAGGAAGGAGAAACGGTAGGTGTGGAAGACCTGATCTGTTGTGGGTTTCCAGGAAACCGTCAGTGCATTGGGATCGAAATAGGCGCCCTCCGGCAGGTTGCCGACCACAAAGCGCAGCAGACGGTTGTCCGGATTTGTGGCGTGCAGCGCCAGGAGCAGCCGCTGGCCCGGCTGGATCTGCTCCGGTGCGGCATCCAGCTCGAGCGTGGGGGCCTTCGAGGTCCACGCGGAGTTCTGTGGGTCATGCCTGGCGGCGCCCCAATCGGTCGCCTCCAGGTTGTACGGGCCGGGCAGGTCCACGACGTGGAACCGATAGTCATAGCCGCCAACCAGAATCTCGATGTCGCCATCCTGATCGAGGTCGCTGATTGCGGCTGTGCAGTAGACTTCGGTCGGCAGGGTCAGCATGGGGAATCCCGTCACGGTCGAGCCATCCGCCTCCCAGGCGATCAGCGGCGTGCCCGCCGCGCCGACCAGAGTCTCTTTCTGGCCGTCCCCGTCGATGTCGGCGATCAGAGGCGCGCTGTCGCCGGGATCGCCTATGACGGTCTTCGGGAACCCTGTGTGCGTCATCTGCCGGCCCTGATGATCCAGCGCGTAGACCTGCGTGAACGAGTAGCCGTCGGACTCCACGTAGCTGTTGACATAGACTTCGCTGCGTCCGTCGTTGTCGATGTCTGCGAT
>CAZNSM010000152.1:0-9953 GCA_964575615.1 uncultured Pirellulales bacterium
GCGGCCGGCGGCTCCGGCATCCTCTACATCGACGACATCGGCTTCGGCCGCCCGGCGGCCGACTGACGTCGTCTCTTGGCAATAGTGGCATCCTCCGGCGGCCTCTGTGGGCGCGGGGGCCACGGATATGAAAGGCAACGGTCGGGGCCTGCGTCCTCGTGATGCAGGCTCCGGCCCTTCTTTGCCGGCCACACCGGACCGGGAGGGTAGGCCTTTTTCCGTAACACCTCATCCGCCTTTCCGATAGAATGCTCGTCGTCTCCGGCCTCGGTCGACGTAGTCTGTGCGTCGGTCGCAACGAGAAGAGCCGGGCATCGTTCGATGGGTGGCTATGACGGAAAACGGGCATTCGGACACGGCGACGATGAGGAAGGCATTGCGTCCGGTCCTCCTCGCATCCCCGCGGGATGTCACCGAGCATGCGCCTTTTCTGCGGCGTCTGCTGGTCGGACTGGCAGATGAGTCCATTCCTGCCGCTTTGATCTGTCCGCCGGGCTGCAGCGCCGAGTCTGTGGTGCCCGCGCCGGTCGATATCTTCACGCATCCGACTCTCAATCTGCCGTTGATGGATCGCGTGGGCCTGGAATCACTTGCCCTTCGGATAGAGAGATTCAAGCCGACGGTTTTGCACAGTCTGTGCGAGAGCCGGGCGGCCCTGACCCGGCGGCTGGCGCGAAGACTGAGCCTGCCGTACGTGCTTGGCGTCAATTCGCTCGCCGGCAAATCATGCCGACTTTCCATCTCGCCGACCCGCTGTGCGAGAATCGTCGTGCCGGCCGAGACAATCGGTTCCAGTGTCGGTCGGTCCTGTGGGCGTCTTGCCGACCGAGTTCGACGGATTCACCCAGGGACCTTTGCCGGGACCGACCCTATCTGCTTCGCGGACCCCTCGCACGTGAGCACGATCGTCGTGGCGCACCGGCTCGATCGCGCGTCGGATTTCGAGGTCCTCCTGAAGGCGGCGAAAGTGCTCTTCGCGGAAGGTCACGAGTTCATGATCGCGATCATGGGCGGCGGCCGGGCGGAACGCCGATTGCGAAGGCATCTGGCCAGGTGCGGCCTGACGGGTGTCGTGACCATCGTTCCCATGCTCGATCCGTGGCGATCCGTCCTGGCGGCAGGGGATGTCTTTGTGCATCTGCAACCGACGGCGGCCTTCAGCGGGTTCCTTCTCGAGGCGATGGGGCTGGGCGTGGCGGTGGTCGCCTGCAAGGGCGGTGTCGACGACCTGATCGTCGACGAGCATACGGCCCTCGTCTATGAGCGAAACAACGAAACGAGTCTGCGACAGGCGCTTGTCCGCCTGCTGGAGGAGCCCGAAGGCGCCCGGCGACTGGCGGCCTCGGCGCAGGCGTACGTGAGGGAGCGGTATTCGGTCGGCGCCATGGTCTCGGCAATGCTCGACACCTACATCGAGGCATTGCGTTTCAGCGGTTCATAGAACGTTCGGGGACGGGGGCCGAGCACGTTGGCAAGGGTCCCCAGTCCGTCGATGGAACATTCGATCACGTCGCCGGCCTGAAGGAAGTTACCGGTCGCCATGCCCACACCGGCCGGTGTGCCGGTGGAGATGACATCGCCCGGTTCCAACGTCATCAGGTGGCTGAGGAATGAAACCACGTCGGCCACAGAGTAGATCATCTGCGATGTATTGGCGTCCTGGCGGACCTGTCCGTTGACCTTCAGCACCACACGCAGGCTCTGGACATCTGTGATCTCGTCCTTCGTGACGAGGTATGGACCGGTTGGGAAAAAGCCGTCAGCCCACTTGCCGTTGAGCCAGTCGTAGAACTCGTCCCAGGGTCGCTGGCTGCGGCCCTCTTTGAAGGTCACGCTCCGGGCCGACACGTCGTTGGCGATCATATAACCGGCGACGGCATCGAGGGCCTCGTCCGCGCTGACGCATTTGGCCGGGCTTCCGATGACCACGGCCAGTTCGAGTTCGTAGTCGATCTGCTTGCTGTAGGCGGGCCATGGGATCGTGTCGCCGGGTCCGCTGACGACGCTGGCCGGCATCAGGAACGGTCGCGGCACAGTGGTCCGGCGCGGCGACTCGGACAGCCCGAGCTGGAAGCCCCGGCTCAGGGAGGCTTCCTTGACGTGTTCGGCGTAGTTGCCCGCCAGGGCCAGGAGCTTTCCCGGCTGGGGCAGGGGGGCCAGGAGAGTCGCCGACTCCAGCGGAAGACACTTGGCCGGCCTGGGCAGTTCCGCCAGGGTCTTGAGGCAGGATGGGCCTCGCCTGAGGATTTCCATGACGCTGTGCGGAGCATCCGGACCCGGCCAGGCGGATGGAATGTCCACCAGGTCGCGACCTGTCACGATCCCGCACGAAGTCTTGTCATTGTATCGGTAGGTCACCAGCTTCATCTTTGTATGTCTCCCAATGGCCGATAGTTGTGCACTTGCGGCGTATTGTACCGTCGGCGGCGACATGCACAAGGACCATCCGGCAAGCCCTGTCACGTCCTAAAAAATGATGGTTCGCAGATGTGATACTTCGCCGGGTCGAAAGAAGGCCTACGACACGGCTGTTCGATGGCGTCGACGTGACGGTGGGCAAGAGAACGTCCGAGAGAAGCGGCGATGACGATGTGGAAATCGTGGTCTGCGAGAATGGTCGTTCGAGGTGCGGATATTCCCTCAAGAGAAATCCAACCGCTATCCGATGACAGACCACGCCGCTGAGCGGATCGCCATCCGGGCAGTGACAGAAACAAGGGTGCCAGGGTAAGGAGCGCTGCGAATGACGCTGAGAGAGATTTTGACGGGTACCAGCAGTTGGCTACGGTCTCATCGTTATGAGGAAGCCGGCCGGTGCGAGCCGGTGCTGAACGACGATGGGCTGCTCGCCTGCGGCTTCGATGCCGGCGACGATTTCTCCGCCCCGCGGTCGGCCAACACGTCGAGCGATCCGGTCGTGGTCAGCGCCGTTACCTCGCTGGATCATCACGACCCAGCGGAGAAGCTCTATGAAGGCATCAACCGGTTGGTGAACCAACTGCAACAGATCAACGACCACCTACACTGCCAGCTCGCGCAGCACGAAGAGCTGATGGATCGCGTCCGCGAGCTGCCGAAGGCATTGGAGAGCTTGCCGTCGGCGGTGGAGAACCAGAAGCAACTGACCACACGGCTGCTCGAGCAGTTGCGCAGCACGTCCCTGAAAGACCAGCAGTTCATTGAGGCGGTGGACCGGATTCCGCAGGAGACCGCTCGGCAGACCGACACACTGGCCTCGATCAACCATCAACTGGCGGCCGCGGCCGACACCGACGTTCAATTGGCCGAAAGTTTCGTCAAGTTCAAGGGGACGCTGGACCGACTCAACGAAAACACGGTCAGCAACACCGAAGGCATCCTCCAGATGAGCCGGACGTTTGCCGCCAGCGACCGCTATCTGAAATACGTCATTTCGAAGATGAACCGGCGCTACGCGTGGACGCTGGCCTTGGCCTTAAGTGTTTGCATCGGCGTCATTTCCGTGCTTGCTGCTCTGCTGTTTTATCTCGCGAGCTGACCACGCCAGGATGGGGGCCGCCGCTTCTTGGGGACGGCCCTGTCCGATCCAGCGATTTTCCCCGCCTTGTTTTGCGCAGCCGGCCGTTCCACAGAGGCGACCTTCCGTTCAGGAGTGGGCCGGCCTGCGATCAGTACCGGTGATGGTGTCGTCCGGGTCGATGCGGTCTCGGCGGCGGGGCCGGGACGACTTCGACGACTCGAACCGGCGCGTGCACGATTCGAGGTCGTCGGTGGCTGTGGTGCTCTTCGTAGGCGAAGGACATGCAGCCGCTCAGTGCGAAGACGGCCGTGCAAACCAGCGTGACCAGAAGCGTGCGTTTCATGGTTCGATCTCCCAAAAACGACGGTTCGTTGTGTTCCTGCTCTACCCTGTAAAGGCGACGGCGAGACGCGCGGTAACACCCGGCAGTCGACGGCGCGGACATTCCGCGAGATTGACGCTGGTCGCGCGAATGACGATCTGCTAATCTTTCGGGCGTTTTCGATCGGATCTCACGTGTGAAAGCCAGGAGACGGACGCATGAAGAAGGCCTTGCTGCTGCGAAGCGCGATCGTTGCGGCCCTGGGCGGGCTGCTGTTCGGTTTTGACACCGCGGTGATCTCGGGCGCCGAGCAGACGCTCCAGGAGTTGTTTGCGGCCACCTATGAATCACTGGCGGCCGGAATGAGCGGCCTGGCGTTTATGGGCAAGCCGGGCTTCTGGCACGGGTGCACCACCGCCAGCGCCCTGATTGGGACGATCCTCGGCGCCTGGCTGAGCAGCAAGCCGTCGGATGCCTTCGGCCGCCGCAAGACGCTGAGCCTGCTGGCGGTGCTGTATTTCGTCTCGGCGGTCGGCAGCGCCTTCGCCTGGGACTGGTGGTCGTTCGTGATCTCGCGTTTCATCGGCGGACTGGCGGTCGGCGGTTCGTCTGTGGTCGGGCCGATCTACATCGCGGAAATCTCTCCGGCCCGGAGCCGAGGCCGGCTGGTGGCCCTGTTTCAGTTCAACATCGTCTTCGGCATCCTGTTGGCCTTTCTGTCCAACTACATCATCGGTTCTCTGCACCTTGGTGACACCGAGTGGCGCTGGATGTTTGGTGTGGAAGCCGTCCCCGCGGCCGCCTTCTTCCTCTTCCTGGTGGGCAATCCGCTCAGTCCACGTTGGCTGATGAGCAAAGGCCGGACCGAGGAAGCGCGTCAGATCCTGGAACATCTCGGCGCCGAGAACGTCGCGCAGGAGATGCGGGAGATCCAGGAATCGATCGATCTGGACCATCACAGAATTGGCGAGCCCTTTTTCCGCCGGGCGTATTGGAGGCCCATCCTGCTGGCGTTTCTGATCGCCGCTTTCAACCAGCTTTCGGGCATCAACGCGCTGCTCTACTATTCGGCCCGTATCTTCGAGATGGCCGGCGCCAGCGCCGATTTCGCGCGTTTGCAGAGCGTCATTGTCGGTGCGACGAATCTCGTTGTCACGATATTCGCGATGGCGATCATCGACCACTTCGGTCGCAAGAAACTCATGCTGGTCGGCTCCATCGGCTACATCATCAGTCTGAGCAGCGTCGCCTGGGCCTTTTACACCAACCGAGGTGGCACCATCGTGCTGGTCAGCTTCCTGCTGTTCATCGCCTCGCACGCCTTCGGCCAGGGCGCCGTGATCTGGGTGTTCATCAGCGAGATCTTCCCGACGCGCGTACGCGCCAAGGGGCAGGCCCTAGGCTGCTTCACGCACTGGTTTATGTGCGCCCTGATCGCTTGGACGTTTCCCATGTTCGCGGAGAAGACCGGCGCCCACGTCTTCGCCTTCTACGCTGGCATGATGGTGCTCCAACTGATCTGGGTAATCACGATGATGCCCGAGACCAAGGGCATTCCACTGGAGGAGATCCAGCGGAAACTCGGCATCGAATAGCGTCTGTCACGGCTGTCGGACGTCGTAGCACGACAGCGTGTCGTGATAGCGCAGATAGAGCCGGCCGTCGAGCAGGACCGGATGGGACCAGGCGTCGCGGACCCGCTCGGAGGTCAGTCGGAAACGCCCGACGGTTTCCAGGTCATTGGCGGTCGGCTTGACCAGACCGACGTTGCCCTGCTCGTCGAGGATGTAGAGCCGTCCATCGGCATAGATCGCTGCTCCCGTGGTGAAGTCCTTCATCTCGCGCTTGGTCTGTCCCGTGTCCCAATCGAATCCGAACCACCATTTGGGTTTCGCATAGCCAGCGGCATACAGCACGTTGTCGGCCAGAACCGCGCAGCCGGTGACAGCGTCGATGAAGGTGTCCCAGGTCAACGTGGCGTCCACGCCGGCTCCGTCGGCGGCAAGCCGATACTGGCGACCGAGCGAGTCGTACGGCGTCATGAAGAAGACCCGACCCGAATTATAGACCGGTGTTGAAACGTTCGTGCCGTAGCGGTTTCTCACCGGCACGGACCAGAGCAGTTCGCCCGTGTCGGCGTCGACGCCGAAACCATGAGCGGCGGAGCAGTTGACGATCTGCCTGTGACCGGCGTAGCGCAGCAGGATCGGCGAGCTGTGCGATACGACGTCGTCCTCCAGCGGTGGTGTGGTCCACACCGTTTCGCCTGTTCGCTTGTCCAGGGCCGCCATCAGCGCCTTTTTGCCGCCGGGCGTGACGATCACATGCCCGCCGTCGACGAGCAGACATTCGCTCATCGCCCACGTGATGTTCTTGCCCTCGAAGCGCTCCAGGACGTCCACCGCCCAGAGTTCCTGGCCCGTGGCGGCGTCCAGACACGCGACGCGCCCATGCGCGTTCATATTGTAGAGCCGGCCCTCGGAGAATGCGCAACACGCACGGCCGCCGGGGTAGGGATTCTTCCAGTAGGCGCCGTTCGTGGTGTGCCAAACCGGCGTTCCGTCCAGGGCAAAAGCGAAGATCACCAGCTCTTCACCAACGTCGCCTGTGATGTAGAGTCGGTTGTGCACGATGATCGGCGAGGACCAGCCTTTGCCGAGTCCGTCGATGGTCCAGAGCCGTGGGGGACCATCCTGGGGCCACTGTGGGAGCAGACCCTTCTCGTCGCAGGTGCCGTCGCGTCGCGGCCCTCGCCACTGGGGCCAGTCCGGCTCGGGCGAGGCGATGAGGCCGTCGGTCTGTGCCGGCGCCGGACAGGCGCCGACCAGCAGCGATGCGAGGATGACGGCTGAGACCGCTGATGTGTGTGAGATCCGAACTCGATTCATCTTCGGCCTCGACTTTCTCTGTTGTGTTCGTCGCTCGCTTTCGAGGCGGTTCCCGAGCGTACGCCGGCGTCTTCCTCGCTGACGGTCGCCTCTTGCGAGGCGGCTCTCGTCAGCAGGGCGGCATGGGCCGAGCGGATCAGCAGGGCCCTGGTCATGACGAAGCCGTGTTCGCGGGCCAGCGCGACCGTGTGTTCGACCTCCTGCGGTGTTACGTGTCCGGCCGGCTCCGCCAGCAGCAGATGGGCGCCGCTCCTGACCAGCCGTCCCAGATCGCTCAGGATGCGATCTGGATAGGAGACCTCGTGCAGGACCGCGAACGCCAGGGCGAAATCGAAGACTCCATCATATCCCTTCAGATCGATGGAATCCTCGGGACACACATGACACTGGATGCGGTCGAGCAACCCGGCTCGCGCCGCACGTCGCTTCAGCACATCCAGCATCCTGGGCTGCAAATCGACGCAGACGACCTTGCCGCCGGGGCCGACCGCCTCGGCCATCGGCAGACTGAAGAAGCCCATCGCACAACCGAAGTCCAGGACCGTCATGTTCGCTCGGACATACGGTCCGATGATCCTGGTCGGGTTTTGCAGCAGCTTCCTGAGCCGACTGGCCAGAAAGTAACCTACCCAGACTGGACAGACGTGCTTATCCATTGACTCGTCTTGCACCCGGCTCAGCGATTCAAAGTCTCAGCGTTGTCCGGCACCCTGGTCCAACGAGAGGGCGGGGCCTCCGGAAGACCGGCGGCGCCACACGATTGCCAGGACAACCGCGGCGCCGGCGGCCGCCCCCAGGCAGATGCGCTGCGTCGTCGTCAACGATCCGACCCGCGCATCGTACTCCATGTCGCCTCGAAGAAGATCCGTCGCCGCCCGTCTCAAGCCATAGATCAACACAAACCACAACGGCTTCGTTCCGCGCCAGCGGTCCGAGGCAAACAGCCGGAAGACGGCCAGCAAGATCGCCATGACGCCGATTTCGTAGAGCTGCGTCGGATGAAGTGGAACGCCGGCCGATCACGAAATGGAGGATGATCCCGCCGACATAGAAGATCGCATACGCCGGAACTGGTCCGATGAACGGGTACATGACCTCACGATATCACCGCGCGCCGGTTCTGTCATCTGGTTTCCGGTCCAGACCTCCCATGCTCTGCCCGATCTTTCACTGGCTCTTGCCAGTACGTCCGTTCAAATCGCAGGTGCGGCCAGCAGCGTGACCGTGGCCACCTGCACGTCCTTGCCGGGCGGCAGTGAGCTGATGTCAAGGTCGACGACCTCGATACAGAGTTCCGTGGTGACCGTGCCTGGACCGAGGACATCGGGATCGAGCGTGCCCGTCCAGGTTCCGCCCACACCGGGTGCCGGGGTGATCTTCACCGAGAGCTGTGCACGGAAGTTCAGCTCGATCGTGAGGTTCGCACATCCGGCGTACGTCCCCGGAGACGCTGGCGCCTGCTGAAGCACCAGCGGATTGCCGGCAATGCTGATGACGATGCTGTCGGGTCCGGGTTCCGGCTTGGGTTCGGGTTCCGGTTCCGGTTTGGGCTTCGGCTCGGCATCCGCTGGCGAACAGAGTGTGAGCGTCGGATGGAAGATGTCGCCATCCTGCTGGAGACAGAGCCGCAGCTCGTCCGGTCCGGGCGGGGTGGTGTTGAGCAGACCTTGCAGACGGACGCGGTCGTCGAATTGAATGGCGCCGCCTGCGTCCAGTGTGGAATACAGTCCCGGCCAGGCAATCACGTTGTACGTCTTGCCGTCATCGGCCTCGAAGGAGATGCACCCTTCCAGAACCTTTCGGATCGTGCCGCACTGGTTGAAATGGCGTCCGAGGCGAACCTGATTGGGATTGATCCAGATCGCTGAGTTGGGCCGGTAGAGGGTCTCGTCGCCGTTGGCACACTCGATGGGTTCGAGCTTGCCGTCGGCCCAGAGGTCCCAGCTCACCAGGATGCTGCCGGAGCAGTCTTCGGCGTCGCAGCAGATCACCGTTCCGCTCTGTCCTGCGGCCAGTCCGAATCCTCCCGGAGGATCGGATTCCAGCAGCACGATGCGTTCGCCCGGCGCAAAGAAGTCCGACAGTGGACCTCCCACCCCGGGAGTCACCGTCAGGGCGGTGACCTGTCTGTACGCGCCCGCTTCTTCGCAGTCCATGGCGCGGATGAACACGTCGTACGAGCCGGCCGAAAGAGCCGGTATGGCGCCGCTCAGTTGCCAGGGAGTCAGCACCTGCAAGCACAACGGTGGCTCACAGCCGTCCTTCGAATCCCATCCGGGCAGGAGCAGATCGATCCGGATGCTGTCGCCCGGGACAACCTGCGCCAGAAACGTCTGCGGGACACACGCGTTGGGCCATGTCCCCGAAAGCGTCAGGGTGAGCGTGTCGGCCGACGTTGGGGACGCCGGGTTGAACTGGACCTCGATCGTCGGCAGAGTGGCCGGGACGGCCCCCTGGACCGACAGGGCCCACAGCGCGATGATTCCTGCCGCAAGTATGCTTTGTCGTTTCATTTCTGGCCTCCTCGTTCAAGTCTGGGTTGCAGAGCGTATTCCTGTTGGCGGAACAACTGCGTTGCACGCCTGACAGAGCAGAATGACCTCAAGCATTGGAGATCGGGGTTACACCCGATGTCGTTCCGTACCGATGTGGTCTCTACGCGAAGCGATATCCCCGGTTCAGCAAAAGCCCGACCGACGTCCTTGGGCGAGACATACTCCCTTTATCTCCATCATACCGATCCTGTAAGGGTCAAGCAAGAAAAGTGAACGGTCGGCCTGCCTATCGGGGTATGGCGGTTTTGTGGGCGGTGTGCTGCCGCACCTGGTACTGTGCATCAAAATGGGCCAGTTGGTAGTGGATCTCGTTGCCGTCGGACTGCATGATCCAGAGCTTTGTGGGCAATTCCCACCACACGGCGTCGAGATAGGCGATGTGCCGTCCATCAGGCGACCAGGCCAGCACGCTGTTGAACAGCGAGTCGTCACACGGCCCTGTTTTGAGCACCGTTGTCGAAACGACCTGCAAGTCGATCTTGACGATCTTGTTGTCACAGGAGAATGCGATACATCGGCCCGTGGGCGAGATTGCTATTCCCGAGCACGTCGTGGATGCCTCTGCCGTATCGAAATGATACAGAGGGCGCAGGCACGTGTCGGATCTGAACCAGATATCGTTCGCTGCTGCAATGATATCGAACGCCATGCCAAACGATTCGACAGGGAGGTTGGCTCGCGCGACGAAG
>CAZNSM010000152.1:10053-11877 GCA_964575615.1 uncultured Pirellulales bacterium
TGAACCAGCCGGACTTCGTTGCAGCGCATCCACCAGCCCGAATCAGGCGCGTACGGCACGACGATCGAATCGCAGTAGTAGTCCGTGTTCGTGCCGTGAATCCAACCGTCCCAGCTCACGTAGAACGGCAATTCGTCGTCTGTGGAGTCGGTGCATATCACCGTGCCCATTGCGCCGGCGAACAAATCGACGGCTGGTCCGCCGCCTGCCCCCAACGGGTTGTTGACGAGCAACTCCACACGATCGCCGGGCATCAGGTCGAGATCGCAGACTCCGGAACCCGTGTCCGGCAGGTCTCTGCACGCCGAGACGATGGGATGATAGATATCGCCATTCCGTTGGGGACAGATGCGGACCGTATCCGATTTAGGCTGTGTGTCGCAGAGCAGTCCCTGGAGCCGGATGCGACCGCCGGCGCTCATCCCGGCAACCTCCTCCAGGATCCGGTACATGTTTCCGGTGGCGACGATATTGAACTCCACGCCTCTGTCGGTGACGAAGGTCAAGCATCCCTCCACACCCTTTCGAACGGTTCCGGTTCGATTGAAAGGTCGCCCGATAAGCACGTGCTTGAGGTCCACCCACAATCCGCTGGTGGAGGGGAACCCCAGAGGGGTGTCGGCGATGCAGCCATCGACGTCCTTGTACCCTTCGGTCCAGAGGTCCCAACTGACAAGAATCCTGCCGCAGCCGCTGGTGCAGTCTCGGCAGATCACCGTTCCGGCGTGTCCGGCCTTCAGTCCGGCGCCCCCGGGCGGATCGTCGCTCAACAGAACCACGCGCCCGCCGGGCGTGAACCGGAGCGCCTGGCATCCTTCGCAGGGCGTATCGTCCGGCTTGCTATCGACCACGTCGAAGCTCGTGAGGTACTCATACTTGCCCCGGCCTTCGCAGGAGATCACACGGGCGTACACATGGTAACGACCTGCGGCCAGGTTGCCGGCGATTCCCTTGACCTCGAAGGGAGTCGGCTCGACCGTGCACGACAGGCTCAGGCATTCGTTGGGGTCGTCCCAGCCGGGCAGCAGGATATCGATCCACATGCTGTCGCTGGCAAACGTCGCCAGTGGAATCTGTTCCGGGACACACGTGTCCGGCCACAGTCCCGAAAGGATGATGGATACGTTGTCGGCTGTCGTCGGGCTGGAGGGTTGGACCCAGAAGTCCACCGGCGGAACATTCGGCTCGCCCACGGCCTGGGCCGACATGGTCATACACATGGCGATACAGGCGGCACATACAATCATGGATCTCATTTTCGGACTCCTCGCATACTCCAGAATACTCGAAAAGAACTTTTCCTGACGGGCGCGCAACACCCCCGGCCCGTATCGATTTCAGACGGGATGCCTGCCACTCAGCAGGTACTCCATCGTGCTGAGACTCTCGCACTTCTCCGCCATGGGTTTCGGTCGCAGACAGGTTCGAATCCTGTTCGCGTCGCGAGTCTCCCGCCGGCTTCTGGCGTCTTCCCCGACGGCCCGCCGGAAGGGGGACTATCCTGCGCTGCGACTTCTCTCCTCCCACAAACAGTGTCTGGTGCCGAAGATCCGGCCTGCCGGCGAGATCTCCGGACACAGACAAGATACGACCCCATCATTATATGCGATTCAGTCGCCTTATTCAAGCGCATTCTGTGTGAATTTGGGTGGTGCGGGGTGTTCGAGTGCAATCTCCGTGGTCGGGTTTGTGGCATGGCCACAGGCCACGCGGGTCTTGGCGACAACCTGGGCCTGCCTCGTGTCCGTGCTGGCGGAGGGACCGGAAAACGGCCTCCTCGGGCTCATACGGGCCGACTCCTCGGCGTCGGCCAATAGCCTGAAC
>CAZNSM010000153.1:0-5516 GCA_964575615.1 uncultured Pirellulales bacterium
AAATCGAGTGCGTGGTCATCGGCGTCGACAAAGAGAACGAGAAGATCTCGCTGGGCCTCAAGCAGAAGAGCCCCAGTCCATGGGAGAGCGTCGAGACGAAGTACCCGGTCGGCGCAAAGGTCAAGGGCAAGGTCGTCAACGTGATGAATTACGGCGTCTTTGTCCGTCTGGAAGACGGGATCGAGGGCCTCGTGCACATCAGCGAGATGAGCTGGACCCGGCGCCTGTCGCATCCCGGCGAGATGGTCAATCTCGGCGACGAGATCGACGTCGTGGTGCTCAACGTCAACAAGGAAAAGCAGGAGATCTCGCTCGGCATCAAGCAGACCGAGCAGAATCCGTGGGAACTGGCTGCCCGCAAGTACCCGCCGGGAACCGTGGTGACCGCCAACGTTCGCAGCATGACGAACTTCGGCGCCTTCGTCGAGATCGAGCCGGGCATCGACGGCATGGTCCACATCTCCGACCTGAGCTGGACCCGCAAGTTCGGGCACCCCAGCGAGGCGCTGGAAAAGGGTCAGGAGGTGAAGTGCGTGGTTCTCGAAGTCAACGAGGCCAAGCAGCGGATCTCGCTGGGCATCAAGCAGATGACCGAGGACCCGTGGATTCGTGCGATTCCCGAGAAGTACATCCCCGGTCACATCATCAAAGGCAAGATCGCCAAACTCACCAACTTCGGCGCGTTCGTGGAGCTGGAGCCGGACCTGGAAGGGCTGCTGCACATCTCCGAGCTGGCCGATCACAAGATCGACAAGCCGCAGGATGTGGTCAAGCCCGACGATGAGGTCGAGGTGAAGATCCTCAAAGTCGATCCCGAAGCTCGCAAAATCGGCCTGAGTCTGCGAAGGGTGCAGTGGGCCCAGGAAGAGCACGCCGCACCGGCGCCGTCGTCGAAGGTGCAGCCGGTGGCCCGCGAAGAAAGCTCCTACCCCTCCGGCGGCGATACGCTGGGCATCACCCTGCGGTCCGCCAAGCCGGCCCCCGAGAAGAAGGACGGCGCCGAAGGCTGAAAGCCGGCCGGCCGATAGAAACGCGGCGGGCGGGATCGCTTGCCGCCTGAAACGATTTTCAGGGCTCTCCCCCAGGTGGGAGAGCCCTTTGTCTAACCCGTGCGCGCCGGCGGCGATTCCATGAGGAGGATGGACGAGGTCGTGGTTGCCGACAGCGCAGCCGACGGCTATAATGAAGGAATTGCCGAACGGACTGACGATCATTGAAAGGTCGTGGCGATGCTATTGTGGCTGTTTCGTGGGGTGTTCATCGTTATTGTGATCTCCGTGCTGGTGGTCAACGCCTCGTCGGTCGAGCTGAGCACAACCGAGAACTCCGCAAGCTGGTGGTCGGTGGTCATCAGCGGCGTGGGCCTGACCATCTTCTTCTTCTTCCTGGACGTCCTGACGCCCAAGCGCAAACTCAGCGCGTTGGCGGGGGTGTTTTTTGGGCTTCTCGTGGGCATGATGATCAGCGGGGCCCTGGCCAGCGCCGTCGATATGATCGGAGAGTCGTATCGGATTCAGATGGTCGAGCCGGCCAAGGTCGCCATCAAGTGGATGCTGGGCATCTGCATCTGCTACTTCACCATCAGCATCGTGATGCGTACGAAAGACGATTTCCGTTTCGTCGTGCCGTACGTCGAATTCGCCAAGCAGACCAAGGGGGCGCGTCCGTTGATCCTCGACACCTCCGCCATCGTCGACGGTCGCATCTACGACCTGTCCGAGAGCTGTCTGTTCGACGCGCCGATCATCGTGCCGCGGTTCGTGCTCAACGAGCTGCAGCTCATCGCCGACTCGGCCGACAAGCTCAAGCGCAACCGTGGCCGTCGCGGTCTGGACGTGCTCAAGAAGATGCAGTCCAGCCAGGTGATCGAGGTGGAGATCGACGAGACCGCCGTCGCCGAGACGGAGGAGGCCAAGGGCGTCGATCAGAAGCTGATGGTCTTTGCCAAGGTGCACAACGGACGCCTGGTCACCACCGACTACAATCTGACGAAGGTCGCCCAGGTTCGCGGCGTCGACGTGGTCAATATCAACGATCTGGCCAACTCGCTGAAAGTGGTGGCCCTGCCGGGCGAGGCGATGCAGGTCAAGATCGTCAAGCCGGGCGAGGAAGCCGACCAGGGCATCGGCTATCTCGACGACGGCACGATGATCGTGGTCGAAGGAGGGCGCAACAAGATCGGGCGGGAGGTGCAGATCAGCGTGACCAGCTCGTTGCAGACCTCGGCGGGCAAGATGATCTTCGGGCGTTTCGAGTCCTTCGCGTCGTCGGACCGGCCCAACGATCGGCCGGATCGACCGTCCAATCCGCGTTCGAGCCGCATGTCGGCTCGCTCCTGACATCGAACGCCACTGACGACAGGACCATGAGCGAGCGAGAGACTGCCACAGGCCCATGCAAAGGATCTGGAACACGCGACAATCGATTTTCCGGCGTCTGAAGCTGACGCCCGCCACCGGGATGCTGCTGCTGGCCGTCGTGGTCGGCATCCTGGGCGGATTCGGCGCCTTGGGGTTCAAGAAGCTGATCGTTCTGTTTCAGATCGTGTTCTGGTCGCGGCCGGACATGTCCCCGGATGTGCTGATCGAGATGGCCTGGTACCGCCGGCTTCTGCTGCCGGCGGTCGGTGGCGGAATCGCCGGTCTGTTGATTTACTTCCTGGCGCGCGAGGTCCGGGGTGATGGCGTCGCGGAAGTGATGGCCGCCGTTCTGACCCGCAACAGCGTCATCCGCCCGATCGTGGTGATCATCAAGTCGTTGACGTCGGCGATTGGCATTGCCAGTGGCGGGTCGCTTGGGCGGGAAGGGCCAATCGTGCAGGTCGGAGCGGCCATCGCCTCCGCCGTCGGGCAGGTGTTTCGATTGCCTGCCGTTCCACTGAAGACGCTGGTCGGTTGCGGCGTGGCGGCGGGCATCGCTGCGACGTTCAACGCGCCAATGGCAGGTACGTTGTTTGCGATGGAGTTGATCGTCGCGGATTTCGGCCTCAGCGCCTTCACTCCGATCCTTGTCTCGGCGGTGGCCGCCACCGCTGTGACGCGCCAGTTTCACGGCAACATCACGGAGTTCACACTGCCGCTGTTCACGATGGTCTCGCACTGGGAGTTTGGCTTGTACCTGGTTCTGGGTCTCCTTGCCGGTGTGGTGGGCTACGCGTTTTCGCGGAGCATCTACATCGCCGGGGACGTTTTTGAGAAGACCCGGATTCCGTTGTGGATTCGACCGGCCTGCGGCGGGCTGCTGGTGGGCGTGATCGCGATCTTCTATCCGCACATCATGGGCGTGGGTTATGAATCGATCCGCGTCCTCTTTGAGGGTCAGTTGACGTGCGGCCTCGCGTTTCTTCTGGTGGCGCTGAAGATCATCGCCACGGCGATCAGCATCGGCTCGGGTGGTTCCGGCGGGGTGTTCGCGCCCTCGCTGTACATCGGCGCGATGCTGGGCGGCGCCTTCGGCTACGCCGTCCACCAGTGGTTCCCGCAGGTGACGGCCTCGCCCGTCGCCTACGCCCTGGTGGGCATGGCCGCTGTCAACGGCGCCTGCGCCCTGGCGCCGCTGTCGGCCATCGTGATTCTGGTCGAGATGACCAACGAATACGCCATGCTTCTGCCCTTGATGTTCACCGTCGTCATGGCGTCGTTCGTGGCGCGCAAGCTCAGCGCCGAGTCCATCTACACCGAGAAGCTGCGCCGCCAGGGTATCCAGGCCCATCACGGGGAGGACCTCAACGTGCTCCGCGCCATCCCGGTGAAGGCGGTGCTGCGCAACGACGAGGCCTCGGTCTCCGAGAAGGCGCCGTTCGACGCGCTGGTCCGTCTGGCGCTGGAGATGCACCGCTACGTGATCTTCACGCTGGGCGACCGTGGGCGGCTGACGGGTGTCATCTCGCTGGCGGACCTCAAGCACATCCTCAGCGATCCGGACGAGCTGCGGCATGCCTATGACATCGTGGACTTCAAGGAGCCCATCGTGCCGGTCCGCCTGACGCAATCGCTGGATGCCGTCGTGGACCGCTTCGCGGAGACGGGCCTGGACCGACTGCCGGTGGTCGACGATGAAGGCCGCCTGGTCGGCTCGGTGGTTCACAGTGACGTCCTGCGTCGCTACAACCAGGAGGTGGCCCACCGCAACATCGCGGTCGAGCTGGGCGCCCGCATCGCCGCCCACGACCCGTCGCAGACGCTCCACATCGGCGGCGACACGATCGTCACCGAAATCGAAGTCCCCCGGTGGATGGCCGGACGCAAGCTGGGCGAGCTGCAACTGCGCTCGCGCTACCGCGTCTCCGTCTTCATCGTCAGAGAGCTCCAGGAAGGCCGGCCGAGCCGTTCCATCACGCCCAGCGCCGACTACGCCTTCCGCGCCGGCGACCTGATCCTCGTCAGCGGAACCCACAAGGACATCCAAGCCCTCCAGGCCCACCTGTGATCTCTCATGTTGTCCTTTCTGCCCGCCCGTCGTAGTGATCCCGTCTGTGGTTGGGTATGCCCTTACGGGCACACTACGAACGAGAGCTTGCGTAGCTTGCCGATGGCCCTTGCCTTTCGGACGCGGGATGAGGTAGAATAGGTTCTGCTGTGTGGAGAGACATGAACGGCGGTCTGAGCGACGGAGTGTATGTCTTGCGAGAGTCTTTTGGAGGGAACATGGCGATGACGAGGCGAAGCGGATCGAGCGGGTTGATGCGAGCGGATGTCCTGGTGCTGATCGTGGCGGGTGTGTTCTTGCTGGGCCTGGCCGGGCCGCTGGCGTCGATGCCCCGCAACCAGGCGACGCGGGCGGTGTGCAGGGCGAACCTCGCGCGGATCGGCAAGACCATGCTGGTCTACGCCAACGAGTACGAAGGCGTGCTGCCCCGCGCCGGCGGGCCAACCACGCGATGGGGCGGGCCGGTGATATGGACCGCTGTGAATCGGCACATGGCATACGGTGTCTCTGTCGACGGCGAGGGAGGCAGGGCGACGATCAGTTCCTGCTTCTACCTGCTGGTCAAGTACCTTGAGGTGCCGCCGAGGATGTTTGTCTGTCCGTCCGATAGGGGTACGACGGAATTCAAACTTGCCGATGAGGTAGTCTACAGAGCGGACTTCAAACTCGCCGATGCGTGGGATTTCGGGGCCTCCCCGGCCGACAACTGCAGCTACACCTATCACATTCCTTTCGGCACGCACGGCCTGACCACGTCGCGCGATCCGAACCTCGCCGTGGCGGCTGACCGCAATCCCTGGATTCGAAGCCCCGCAGCCGAAGCCGGAGACTTCGCGATCTTCATGCCCGATGTCGCTCCGTACGGGAACAATGTCAGGACGGCGCGCATGGGCAACTCCGTCTCGCATCAGAAAGATGGCCAGAATGTCCTGTTTCTCGACGGGCACGCGTCATTTGAGCATCGCTCCTCCTGTGGGCTTGACAACGACAACATCTATACCAAGTCTGTCAACATGAATAGGGGCGATGCCAAGGGCACGATGCCCGCGTACTCATCGACTCACGGGCCACTGAACGACAGGGATTCG
>CAZNSM010000153.1:5616-11798 GCA_964575615.1 uncultured Pirellulales bacterium
GTATCAGACGTCCCAGTTGAGGGTTTCGTCGTTCTTGTAGAAGAAGCGTCCCAACTGGTGGGCGAGGACGAGCCAGACGTAGTAGGCCGCAAGCATCAGCGCGTGACCGGCGATCCAGAACTTGAGTATGTAGTAGATGGCCGCCGGGATCAGCGCGCACAGCAGGTAGCAGAACGGCGCTCGGATCGTGTACTGCGGAAGCGTCTTGAGGGTCGAGCCGATCAGGCGGATGGGGTTGAGGCCTCGCACGTCCTCATGCATCGCCACTCCCAGCAATGCCATTGGCAGCACGAAGCCCGCGGCGCCGCACAGGACCCACAAGATCGCGTCGGCTCGGCGGGTTTCGGCGTAGTAGATGATCGCCGGACCGAACGTTGCCAAAACGCTCGCGGCCACGTAGAGGGCCTGACCGAAGAGTTCGATCAACCCCGGGGTCTCGCCGATCGTGTCGGCCGCGCGAATCTGCCCTCGCGCGCTGTCGCGGATGCACTCGCAGACGTACCAGTTCATGTACAGCAGAAACACCACCACCGACCCCCAGAATAGCACCAGCAGCAGTACCCAGAACACCATGGCCGGCGCGAAGGCCATGGTCAGGATGCCGAAGAACTTTGTCGTCGCCTGGAGGAGGAGTGGCACGCCCACGCAGACCAGCAGCGTCATCAGGCCCGCGCGATTCAGCGGATAGAGGAAGATGTCGATGAACCAGGGCCGCTTTCGTTCGGGAATCTCCTCGGGCTTGGCCAGGCGTCCTCCGAACGCGCTACTGAGCTGGGCATAGGCGACATCGGTGTGATCTGTCCCGGTTGGCGGTGCCGGAGCGGCCGGGCCCGTCAGGTCGAGCAGTTCGATGTCGCGCGGCGAGACCTTCGGGACAGTCACCAGTTCCTTGCACTGGGGGCACCGACCTTTCCGGCCCGCCTGCGAATCGTCGACCGTCAGCTTGCGGCCGCAGGTTGAACACTGGAACTGCATGAGACGCCGATGAACTCCCGTTTCGGACCCGAGCAGGTAGGGGCGAATGATTATTCGCCCCTACCTTAAGACGCTCGGACCGCTCGAACGTTACCTCGATTGAGGCGTTCCCTGCGTACGGCAGGTCATCAGGGCGCAAGGAACTGCCTGAGATCGTCGTTGTCGATCTCGTGCCAGGAGTTGGGCGTCACGTAGAGGCTGACCCGGCCTTCGGCGCCGAAGGCCTTGTAGATCGCCCGCAGCTCGGCCAGAGCCGGTTGCACGGTCTCGTTATAGGAGGCCGAGTTGTTGTCCGGCCCCGGCTTGTCCAGCTCGCCATAGTGCAGGCGGATCGGGCGGGGGGCGTTCAGGCCCGCGATGTCGCTGCGGTCCATCCAGTTCAGAACGCCGGGGATGCCGTGGGCCGGCGCGTTGTAGCAGCGCGAGAAGATGCCCTCGAACGAGCCCATCGTTCCGCTGGCGTAGATCCTGCCGACGCGGTCGCTGAAGACCGGGTAGGTCACCGCCAGGTCGCCGCCGTAGGAGATGCCGGCGACGTCGATGGTCCGCACGCCGCAATGCTCGGCCAGCCACGTCTCCCACCGCAGCAGGTCCTCGATGGTCTGGCCGATCACGGTTTGGCCGTAGAGGAATGCGTCGGAGACCAGCGTGAATTGCCGGCCCCGCTCCGACCGCCAGTAGTCCAGGCAGTAGTCCGGGTCGCCGAACGCGACGTCGCCCAGTGGGCCGAACCCGCGCAGGGCCGGGCATAGCACCAGATGACCGGCCTGGGCCAGCCGCAGAGCGAACTGGTGATGGTAGTCATCGTGCAGCCCGACACAGGGCTCGACCGCGCCGTGGCCGTGAATCGTCATGACCGCTCTGTCGCGCTTCGCGCTCGCCTCGCGAGACAGCAGATACGCGGGAATCGAGAGACACTCATCGACCTGCATCACCCACGCCTCAATGTGGACGCCCTCGTGCCTGATCGACCGGACGAGCTTCGCCCGGCATGGCGACGGCCCCGGCGCGCCGGAGCCGATCAGCTCGGCCAGTTTGTCACGACACGCCTTCCTCCACGCCTGTGGTGTGCCTCTGAAATTGGCGAACGACAGACGGCGTTGGGCCCCCGTGTGGCGGAACTTCAACGTCAGCTCATCGCGGCGAATGAAGAACTCCTCGCTGACGGATTCCTCATTGTGAGCTTTCGCCGCGTGAGCAGGCGTTGTGGCGAGGGCGTCCCGCCCTTGCATGGCGGGCGTGATGCCCACGACACAACCGGCCATCCGGAGGAAATCGCGTCGCGTGTTGTGCATGGCATTCATCTCCTCTCAAGCGGTCTGGACATCGAGTTCTACGGCCGAGACGGACGCCGCCGGGAAGCTCCATCGTCCATCCTTGGGCAGCGCCTTCTCCGAGAGGGCTACGCCGTTGGGCTCATCGCGGATGATCTCGTGTTCCGGATCGCCGGCCAGCTCGAAGACCCGGCCCGAGGCGATTCGCATCCCGGCGACCGCGATCTGCGCCGATACAGACTGCCGGCGGTTCGTGTTGACCACGTGCAGGAACAGGCGGTCGTCCCGCCGGCTGGCGGTGATGTCGAGCCCATCCGGCGTCCGCGTCACATCGACCGCCTGGTCGCCCGTGTGGTGGCGGTACAGGCACGTCACCCGCGCCACCGGCATCATGAAGGACTGCCCGCCGGGCACGGGAATCATGATCGCATTGACCTGCCAGCGTGTCCCGCAGAAGTCGGCCAGCGTCGCGATCTTGAGCCGGTCGCCGTGCCGCTCGTGGACGTTCAGCAAGCGGGCGTTGGCCACGCCGGCGGCCCAGCTCGAAAGGACCTCGCAGCGGTTGCGCCCCGGCAGGGCGAAGTGGCACTCCGTCATCGCCAACGGCGTCGGGTCATCGCCCACCTGCTCGCGCATCCAGCGGATGCGGGCGTCGTGGGTCTTGTATGCGTTCATCAGGTGCTCCCACGTCCGCGCCGGGTCCTTGCGGTATTCCGTGTCGCGCAGAGGCGAATCGGCCTGGCCCTGATCGGGGTTGAACATGTGGTGGAAGGCGATGTACTGGACGTGTTCGCCGGCGATCTCCAGCATCCGTCCGGCCCAGCCGCTGTCGCCCCAGCCGATCAGGGTCAGCTTCGGGTCGGCCTGCCGCATCGCCTTGGCGAAGGCGATGGTCCGTTTGGCGGCCGTTTCGCAGTCGTAGCCGTTTTGGTCGTACGAGGTCTCATTGCCGATCTGCCACATGCGGATCGGGCAAGGCCTCTCGATCCCGTGCGAGCGTCGCAGCCGGTCGTCGGGATCGTTACAGTAGCGCACCCATTCGGCTGCCTCCTCCGGGCCGGCTGTGCGGATGCTGCCCTTGGGGTCTCGCTGCCAGTACTTGCGGCCGTCCGATTCGAAGTTCACGCACATCAGCGGCTCGGCCTCCACCTGCCGGCAAAAGTCCACGAACTCAGCCGTGCCGACCTGCCCGGTGTCGAGGCCGCCCCAGCACATATTGAGCATCGGGATTCGTTTGTCACGCGGCCCGACCGCTTCCTTCCATCGGTAGTAGGAGCTGAAGCAGCCGCCCCAGCGCATCATCGTGGGAGCCAGCCTGCGGGTCACGTCGATCACGTCCTGCCGCCAGCAGTCGTGTCCGAAGTCCCAGGCGGCGGCCACCGACCCATCGGTGGTGCCCAACGGCTCCATGAACTGCATGTACAGGTACGGCGACAGCTCGAAACGCGGCTTGGGGTCGACGACGATCGCGTTGGGTGTCTCGGCCGCATGGGCCGAGGCGATGCTCCACGCAGCGGCAGTCGCACCCATCGCTTTCAGGAATTGACGTCTCGTGCTATGGATCGGTCTCATCTGTAGTCTCCACGGCTTCTGCCGATTCGGTGGTCCGCCGCAGGCGGATCACTTGGCAAATCGATGGATGCTCTACCAGAGCTGCTGCTGAACCGAGTCATCGGCAACGGTCCCGGCGCGCCGGGATCGCTTCTTCGTGGCGACGATATCGATCGCGCTACGCCGGCAGGCGGACTCGGGGCACTGGCCCGTCCAGCAGTACAGACAGAGCTGGTGCTTCGGTTTGCCGATGGCCTCGACCATATCGTCCACTGTCTGGTATCGCAGCGTCGTGACGCCGAGGTCCTGGCGGACCACCTCGACCATCTGCTCGTACTTGGCGCTGGTCGGGTCGATGTACGCCGAGACGTCCACGATATCGTGCCCTTCAATCCGGCGGATGGCCTTGCGGGCGGCCAGTTCGTTGATCGAGCGGGTCGAGAGGTTGAAGCGGCAGGGGAACAGCAGGGGCGGGCACGCCGCCCGGACGTGCACCTCCCGGGCGCCGCAGTCCCAGAGCTTCTGAATCGCGTAGTTTCGCAGTTGGGTCCCCCGGACGATGGAATCCTCGCAGAGCACGATACGGTGGCCCTCGATGACCTCTTTGATGGGGATCAGCTTCATTTTGGCGATCAGGTCCCGCGTCTTCTGGGATGGGGGCGTATAACTGCGTCCGTATCCCGGCGTGTACTTGACCAGGGGCCGGCGGAAGGGTTTGCCCGATTCCATCGCGTAGCCCAGTCCATGGGCCAGTCCCGAGTCGGGGACGCCGCAAACCATGTCGACGCCGATGTCGCCGTCCCGTTTGGCCAGGAGACAGCCGCTTCGCTCGCGGACCACCTCGACGTTGATGCCGTCATAGCTCGAGGCCGGAAAGCCCGTGTAGATCCACAGGAACGTGCACACCTGGACGGGACGCTTGCGCCCGGCCTTGCGCTGCACGATGCCATCTTCGCTGATCAGGAGAATCTCGCCCGGCTCGACGTACTTGACTGTCTCGAACCCGAGGTTGGGAAACGCGCTCGATTCGCTGGTCACCGCCCAGGAACCTTGGCCCCGGCCCACCACCAGGGGGGTGTAGCCGAACCGGTCCCTGGCGACATAGATGCCCGCTCGGGTCAGCAGCAGCAGGGAGCATGACCCCTCGATTACGCTGAACATCCTCTCGATGCCGTCGACCAGGTCGGCGCCCTGGTTGATGAGCTTTCCGATCAGTTCGGTGGTGTTGACCCCCTTGCGGCTGACCTCGGAGAACGAGATGCCCTTACGCAGAAGCCGGGCGGCCAGCTCCTCGGCGTTCTCCACCATGCCCGCAGTGGCCAGGCAGAACGGCCCGAACCGGGAGTTCAAGTAGATCGGTTGTTCTTCGGAGGCGCTGATGACCCCGATGCCCTTCTTGCCGATCATCTGCCGGCAGTCGTCAAAGAACTTTGACTTGAACTGGCTCTGGCTCAGGTCGTGAATCCGCCGCGAGAACTCGTCGCCCAGGACGGCCAGACCGCCGAATTCGGTACCCAGATGGGAGTGGTAGTCGGTGCCGTAGAAGAGGGTTTCGCTGCAATTCGCTTCCGAAACGACGCCAAAGAGACCACTCATTCAAAATCTCCCGTTTGCATCGATGTGGAGAGCCGCTTCGCCACGTCCTTCCGGCAGGGGCTCCGATTGTTCCGTAACCCCAGAATACCAGGGTTCCGGGCAGAATTCAAACGGTCGCCGGCAAGTTTCGGGGGCTGCGGGCCTGTTGCTGCCTGGGCAGGGCCTCTCGCCGGGCCTCCTGGGGGCCGGTCGCGACCGATGGACGCGTCGGAATATCTCCCAAGGCGGTGCGAAAAAATGCTTGCCTTCGGTTTGGCCGATCCGTATAGTACAGGTTTTCATATAGGGCCGGTAATCGATCTTCTCAAGGAGACTGTTCGGTGAAGACGGAAATACTCGATCACGTTGAGAGCAAGAACCTCAAGAATGCACTTCCGCACTTCGAGATCGGCGATACGGTGGATGTCCACTGCCGGATCAAGGAGGGCGACAAGGTTCGGACGCAGATTTTCACCGGTACGGTCATCGCCCGACAAGGGCGGGGTATAAACGAGACCTTCACGGTCCGGCGGATTGTGAACAACGAGGGTGTCGAGCGGAAGTTCCCGCTGCATTCGCCCAACGTGCTGGATATCCGTCCGATCCGGAGCGGAAAGGCCCGCCGGGCCAAGCTGTACTACCTGCGAGGCCGCACCGGCAAGGCGGTCAAGCTGGCCCATCGCCACAGCAAGCACACCGTCTCGAAGTAGTGGCCGCAGGCCCGCGATGCGGGCTTTCGGCTCAACGACTGGCAACTGGAGGCCGCAATGACATGCGGCCTTTTTTCTTGGCGGCGGACGGTCGCCT
>CAZNSM010000154.1:0-11768 GCA_964575615.1 uncultured Pirellulales bacterium
GTCACGGTGTGGAGCCCGAACCCCGACCTGATCTATCGCAAGAACAAGAAACCCAAAACGAGGACCCGACCAACGTGAGTGTCACCTTGCAGGACAAGTTGAACGCGAAACTGCTTCATCGAATCGACGAGCTGAAGGCCCGTCGCCATGCGGTGATCCTGGCGCACAATTACCAGCCGGATGAGATCCAGGAGATTGCGGATTTCAGCGGCGATTCGCTCGGCCTGAGCATTCAGGCGTCGCAGACGCAGGCGGACGTGATCGTCTTCTGCGGCGTTCGCTTCATGGCCGAAACCGCCGCGATCCTCTCGCCGGACAAGACCGTGCTGATGCCCGACCCGAGCGCCGGATGCCCGATGGCAGACATGATCGAGGCCGAGCCGCTGCGGCAGTTGAAGGCGAAGCATCCGAACGCCCTCGTGGTCTGCTACGTCAACAGCTCGGCCGAGGTGAAGGCCGAAAGCGACTACTGCTGCACCAGCGCCAACGCCGTTGAGGTGGTCCGGTCGCTGCCCGCTGACCGGCCGATTATCTTCGTGCCCGATCGGCACCTGGGCCGGTTCGCGCAGGAGCAGACGGGTCGGGACTTGATCCTGTGGCCGGGATACTGCCCGACGCACCAGTTCATCGGCGAACCGGAGCTTCGCGACCTGCGCGACGAGTATCCGCAGGCGGTGGTGATGGCGCATCCGGAGTGTTCCGAGCCCGTCAAGGCCCTGGCGGATGAGCTGCTCAGTACGGGGCAGATGCTCAAGTTCGTGCAGAAGAGCCCCGCCCGACAGTTCATCGTGGCCACGGAGATCGGCATCCTCCACGCGCTGCGAAAGGCCCGGCCCGATGCGCAGTTCCTCGCGGCCAGCGCTCGCGGCGTCTGTCCCAACATGAAGAAGACCACGCTCGACAAGGTCGTCGCGTCGCTGGAGAACATGCAGTACGAGGTGACCGTACCGGCGGAGATCGCGATCCGCGCGAGAAAAGCGCTCGATCGCATGGTGGAAGTCCTTCCGAAGCGATGACGCTTCGCGACCGCAGCGCCAAGACAGGAGAGACCCCATGGGCCAGAACCAGTACCGTGCTGAGACACTCGCCTTGCATGGCGGCCAGGAGCTGGACGCCGACACGCGCAGCCGCGCGGTGCCGATCTACCAGACGACCAGCTATTGCTTCAAAGACACCGACCACGCCGCAAGGCTGTTTGCCTTGCAGGAGTTCGGCAACATCTATACGCGCATCATGAACCCGACGACCGACGTGCTCGAAAAGCGTCTGGCGGCTCTGGAAGGCGGGGCCGCAGGCCTGTGCTTCAGCTCCGGCATGGCGGCGATCACCGCGGCCGTGCTCAACATCTGCCGGGCGGGCCAGCACATCGTCTCGTCCGGCTCGCTCTATGGCGGCACCGTCACGTTGTTCAGTCATACCCTCCCGAAGCTCGGGATCGACGTGACGTTCGTCGATGCGCGCGAGCCCGCCAATTTCGCGGGAGCCATTCGCGACAACACGCGGCTGGTCTACATCGAGAGTCTGGGCAACCCGAAGAACGATGTGCTCGACTACGCCGAGATTGCCCGAGTCGCGCACGATCGCGGAATCCCGGTGATCTGCGACAACACCGTGATGACGCCGATTCTGTTCCGGCCGTTCGACCACGGCATCGACCTCGTCGTGCACAGTTGCACCAAGTACGTCGGCGGCCACGGCAGCAGCATCGGAGGCGCCATCGTCGACGCGGGCCGGTTCGACTGGAACAACGGGCGGCACCCCGAGTTCACCGAGCCCGACCCGAGCTATCACGGTATGAAGTTTTTCGATGTGTTCGGCAATCTGTCGTACATCCTCAAGGCCCGCGTCACGATGCTGCGGGATACGGGGGCGTGCCTGTCGCCGTTCAACGCGTTCCTGCTGCTCCAGGGTCTTGAGACGGTACACCTGCGGATGCCCCGGCACTGTGAGAACGCCCTGGCGCTGGCCAGATGGCTCGAAAAGCGGCCCCAGGTGGCGTGGGTCAACTATCCGGGTCTGCCGTCCCATCCCGACCACGCCCGGGCGAAAAACTACATGCCCAAGGGCTGCGGCGGGATTCTCGGATTCGGCATCCGGGGCGGCCGCGACGCCGGCGTGCGGTTCATCAACAGCGTCAAGCTCGCCAGCCACCTGGCCAACATCGGCGACAGCAAGACGCTGGTGATCCACCCGGCTAGCACGACCCACCAGCAACTGACCGGACAGGAACAGCTTGCCGCCGGAGTAACGCCCGATTATATTCGCGTTTCGGTGGGCACCGAGCACATCGATGACATCGTTGCCGATTTCGACCAGGCCCTGAAAGCCAGTTCTTAGTGTTGAGTAATGAGTTTTGAGTTCATGGCTGACAGCATTGTCAAACAGAAGAGCTACGCCTTTGCACTTGCGGTCATACGATTGTGTACCCGACTCAAGCAGCAGAAGCAGTTCGAGCTGGCTGGTCAGCTACTGCGATGCGGCACAGGCATTGGCGCCAACGTCGAAGAGGCTTTGGCAGGCTACAGCCGGAGAGAGTTCGGCGCCAAGATGTCCATTGCTTCGAAGGAGGCGAGGGAGGCGAACTACTGGCTGAGGCTGCTCACGGATGCGCATGTTCTCTCCGGCGACGACGGAAAAGAACTGCTCGGTCAGTCTGAAGAGTTGATACGAATGTTGACCAGTATTGTGAAAACCACGAGAAACACCACGGCTGGACACGCGGAGACTCAAAATTAAGCACTCAAAACTCAAAACTTGAGGATCGATCATGTGGGAATACACGGACAAGGTGCGAGATCATTTCTTCAACCCGCGAAACGTCGGCGAGATCGAGAATCCCGACGGTGTGGGCGAGGTGGGCTCTCTGGCGTGTGGAGACGCCCTGAAACTGACGTTCAAGCTGGGCAAGGACGGGCGCATCGCCGACGCGAAGTTCAAGACGTTCGGCTGCGCCAGCGCGATCGCCAGCAGCTCGGTGCTGACCGAGCTGATCAAGGGCAAGACGCTCGACGAAGCGATGAACGTGACGAACAAGGACATCGCCGATTATCTGGGCGGGCTGCCCGAGCAGAAGATGCACTGCTCGGTCATGGGGCGCGAGGCGCTCGAAGCGGCCATCGCCAACTATCGCGGCGGCGACACCGCCAAGCGCGAGCTGGAAGGCCACGTGGTCTGCACCTGCTTCGGCGTGACGGACGTGGAGATCGAGCGCGTCATTCGCGAGAACGACCTGACGACCGTCGAGCAGGTGACGAACTACTGCAAGGCCGGCGGCGGCTGCGGCGGCTGCCACGGGGAGATCGAGAAGATCATCGAGCGCATCCAGGGCGAGAAGGCCAAGGCGCACGTGCCACCGGTGCCGCAAAAAGGCAAGAAGCTGACCAACATTCAGAAGATGCAGTTGATCCAGCAGACGATCAACGAGCAGATCCGTCCGGCTTTGAGGGCCCACGGCGGCAACATCGAGCTGATCGACATCGAGGGCGACAAGGTCACCGTCGCCTTTCGTGGGATGTGCGCGCAATGCCATTTGGCCGAGTTCACGATGAAGGACGTCGTCGAGAACAAGCTGCGCGAGTTCGTCTCGGACGACATCGTCGTCGAGGAAGACAAGGAATCCGTGGAAGAGGGCCACGTGCACAAAGGATAGGCAATGAAAGTCATCTACTTCGACAACAACGCGACGACGAGGGTGGCCGACGAGGTCTTCGAGGCCATGCGGCCCTACTTCTGCGAGCGGTACGGCAATCCGTCGAGCATGCACACTTTCGGCGGGCAGGTGGGCATCCGGATTCGCGAGGCCCGCGAGCACGTGGCGGCTCTTCTCGGCTGCCACCCGAGCGAGGTGATCTTCACCAGTTGCGGCACCGAGAGCGACAGCACCGCGATCCTCGGGACGCTGGCGGCGGTGCCGCACCGGCGCAAGGTCATCACCACGCGGGTCGAGCATCCGGCGGTCCTCACGGTTTGCCGCGACCTCGAGAATCGCGGCTACCAGGTGATCGAGCTGGGCGTCGACAAGCAGGGCCGTCTCGATCTGGGCGAGCTGGAGAGCCACCTCGACGACGACACTGCCATCGTCACCATCATGTCCGCCAACAACGAAACCGGCACGGTGTTTCCCATCGAAAAGATCGCGCGGATGGTGACCGATCGCGGCATCACCTTCCACACCGACGCGGTCCAGGTCGTCGGCAAGATTCCGCTGAACCTCGCGGACAGTTGCGTCAATCTGCTGAGCCTCTCGGGCCACAAGCTGCACGGCCCCAAGGGCGTCGGCGTGCTCTACGTGCGCAAGGGCACGCGGATCGCGCCGCTGCTGCTCGGCGGGCACCAGGAGGGCGGCCGCCGCGCCGGCACCGAGAACGTTCCCGGCATCATCGGGCTGGGTAAGGCGTGCGAGCTGGCGTCCCGGTACATGGAAGATGAGAACACCCGCGTCCGGGCCCTGCGCGACAAGCTCGAAAGCGCCATCCTGGCGAGCTGTCCCGACAGCCGCATCAACGGCGATCCCGAGAACCGCCTGCCCAATACCACGAACATCAGCTTCGAGTACATCGAAGGCGAGGCGATCCTGCTGATGCTCGACCGGTTCGGCATCTGCGCCAGCAGTGGCTCGGCCTGCACCAGCGGCTCGCTGGAGCCGTCGCACGTGCTGCGCGCGATGGGCGTGCCGTTCACCGCCGCCCACGGCTCGATTCGCTACAGCCTGAGCCGCTACAATACCGAAGAAGAGGTCGATTTCACGATCGATAAGATGCCGCAGATCATCGAGCGTCTTCGCGAGCTGTCCCCCTTTGTCGGCCAGGTCACCGCGTAGGGCGCTGCCTTTTCGTCCCTCAGGTCCCTTTGGTCTTTTGGGCCCACGAAGGGCCTGAGGGACCCAAAGGACGGAAAGGGCTCTCCAAGTCTCGGACCGATGGACCACGCTTTTCCCTTGCCTTGGCCGGTTCCGGCGCGTATTGTCTGCACATGTCGCCAGGCCTCTTCGAGATGTGAGCGACGCGCGACGAAGGAGCCGGGGATTCCATCGCAGGCGACGGAAAGGATGCAGAAAGACCCTATGGATGCAAACAAACACACCCAACCGATGCTGGCGGTTCTGATCGACGCCGACAACACCCAGGCTTCCATCACCGACGGTCTGCTGTCGGAAGTCGCCAAGTACGGCGTCGCCAGCGTCAAGCGCATCTACGGCGACTGGACCACCCCCAGCCTGGGCGGATGGAAGTCCGTCCTGCTGGAGCATTCGATCCAGCCGATCCAGCAGTTCCGTTACACCGTCGGCAAGAACGCCACCGACAGCGCCATGATCATCGACGCGATGGACCTGCTCTACGCCCGGCGGTTCGACGGGTTCTGCCTGGTCTCCAGCGACAGCGATTTCACCCGGCTGGCGGCGCGCATCCGTGAAGAAGGGCTGCTGGTCTATGGGTTCGGCGAGCGCAAGACGCCCAAGGCGTTCGTGTCCGCCTGCGACAAGTTCATCTACGTCGAGGTGCTGCGGTTCGAGGAGGACACCGAGGAGGCGGTCAAGCCCAAGACCGCCAACGAACTGAAAGGCGACACCAAGCTGGTGGCCCTGCTGCGCAGCGCCGTCGAGGCCGCCAGCGATGAGAGCGGCTGGGCCCATCTGCGCGCCGTCGGCAGCAACATCGCCAAGCAGGCCCCGGAGTTCGACCCGCGCAACTATGGCTACGCCAAGCTGCGCGAGCTGGCGCTGGCGACGAAGCTGTTCGACGTCGACGAGCGCGTCCACGGCGACGGCCACTCCCGCGCCATTTACGTCCGCGACAAGCGCAAGAAAGTTCAGAAGTAGCTGGGTTGGCAGCGTCAAAGCCGCAGGCTTTGGGGATGGTGAACTTGCCTGCCGCCTTGATTTCGGTCCCGGCGGGCATCGGGACCGGTGCGCGGAGGTTCTGTAGGATGGGCGCGAGATCCGTCGGTTCGGAGGTTGCGAGGGATTTCCGTTGATTTTCCACGGTACCGGTGCGTCTATATGGAGGCGGCGGCACATGCGTTACGCCGAGATAGACGCGAAATTGGATTCAGGCGAGCGAAAAGGAGACCGGCCATGAGACCCTCCAACGTGCGGTTAGTGTCAGGTGTTCTCGGATTATTGCTTTTCGTTTGGGTCGGCCTCTGTCCGGCGGCGCAGCCGACGGGCGCGGCGGAAGCCAAGCCGGCGGTGGTGGCCCATTTCCACCTGGCCGGGATGCTCAGCGAGTCGCCCATGGTCGATCCCTTCGGCCTCATGGCGGGGCAGATCACCTCGCTGCACGACCTGGTCGACGTCATGGACCAGGCCGCCACCGACGATCAGGTCAAGGCGGTCGTGCTGACCTTCGACGGCATGGCCCTGGGGCTGGGGCAGTTGGAGGAGCTTCGTGCGGCCGTCGGCGGGTTCAAGGGCGCGGGAAAGAAGGTCTACGTCCACACCGGCAGCATGAGCACGTTCGTCTACGCTCTGCTCAGCGCGGGCGACTACCTCAGCGTTGAGCCGCAGTCGATGCTCTGGCTGACCGGCATCTGCGGAGAATCTCTCTACGTCAAGGACCTGCTCGACAAGATCGGCGTCCAGGGCGACTTCATGCACATGGGCGACTACAAGTCCGCCGCCGAGATGCTCACCCGCAGCGGGCCCAGCGCGGCGGCCGAGGAGAACGTCAACTGGCTGCTCGACGGCTACTACGACAGCCTCGTGCGGATGATCGCCGGCTCGCGGGACCTGACGCCGCAGCAGGTGCGAGATCTGATCGATCGCGGCCCCTACATGGCCGAGCAGGCCCTGGCCGCAGGGTTGATCGACGCGATCCAGACGCGGGATGCCTTTCTGGCCCAGGTCAAGAAGGAGATGGATGGCCCGGTCAGCTTCGACAATCGCTATGGCCGGGAGGACAAACCCACGGTCAATCTCGCCAGTCCGCTGGCGTTCTTCTCGCTGCTGGCGGAGATGATGAACCCGCCGAAGAAGCCGCAGAAGGATGCCGTCGCGATCGTTTACGTGGAGGGCGCCATCATGCCGGGCTATGGCCAGGCCAGTCCGTTCGGCTCCGCCGGCGGCGCCTTCAGCGGCGATATTCGCAAGGCCCTCGAAACGGCGGCCTCCGACAAAACCGTCAAGGCGGTGGTCCTGCGAATCGATTCGCCCGGCGGATCGGCCGAGGCCAGCGAAACGATCCTCAACGCCACCCGCCAGGTCCGCGATCGCAAGCCCTTCGTCGTCTCGATGGGCGACACCGCCGCCAGCGGCGGCTACTATGTCGCCTGCGCCGCGGACGCGATCTTCGCCGATGAGATCACCGTCACCGCCTCGATCGGCGTGGTGGGCGGCAAGCTCGTGACCGCCGACCTTTGGGACAAGCTGGGTGTCAACTGGGTCGGCTACAAGCGCGGCGCCAACGCGGATCTCTTCAACAGCGACCGGCCGTTCGACGGGCCGCAACGGGATGTGGTCGAACGATACATGCAGACCGTCTACGACGTCTTCAAGGGCCATGTCGCCAAAGGCCGGGGCGACAAACTCGCCAAACCGCTCGACGAGATTGCCGGCGGACGCGTCTACACAGGCAAGCAGGCCCTCGACCTCGGGCTGGTCGACCGCATCGGCGGGCTTGAACAGGCCGTCGAGTATGCCGCCGCCAAGGCCTCGCTCGACGACTACGAGGTCCGCGTGATTCCCGAGCCTCAGGACTTCATCACGATGCTCCTGGACGAGTATTCCGGCCAGGGCGAACGGGCCAGCGATATCTCCATCGGTACGGCGGGTCTTCTGGCCGAGCACCCGATGCTGGCCAGTCTCCTCGACCTGCTGCAAAAGACGGAGCCCCAGCGGGCCCGCGCGCTGCTGGCAGCCTTGCAGCGCGTCGAGCTGATCCGCACCGAGGGCGTCGTCCTGATGATGCCCTTCGACGCGATCTTCCGCTGAGATCGACAGCCCGCACGTCGCCGCCAGGGCGGTTTTTTGCTGTTTCCCGCCCCTGGTGTGACGATAACCAGTCTTGTCCGCGGGCATAGGCCCGGATTGGAAAGGGGACCGCCATGAAACCATCACCCTATGGTCCGTGTGGTCTGTTTTGCGGCGCCTGCGGGGCCGAGGACTGCGACGGCTGCCTCAGCGAGAGGATCGACGAGTACGTGCGGCAGTGCAAGTTCCGCATCTGTACGCGAAACAAGGGGCTTGATTTCTGCTGCCATTGCGATGACTATCCCTGCTCGGATCTGGCCGCGTTCATGGGCGACAAATGGCCACACCACGGGACAATGGAACCGAACCTGGAGTCCATCAGGAGTCAGGGCGTCGCGAAGTGGCTCGATGCCCAACGCCGGGAGTGGTCGTGCCCCAGGTGCGGCGCCGAGATCGTCTGGTATCAAAAGCAGTGCCCCTGCGGCCAGGAACTTGACGCGTTCGAAGTGCCCGAGTAGCGCAGCCGGCGGCGCCGGCCGCGCCCAAATCCGAATGCCGAAGCACGAAATACGAAACAAATTCGAATGACCCAAGCG
Source organism: uncultured Pirellulales bacterium (assembly GCA_964575615.1). Classification (GTDB taxonomy): domain Bacteria; phylum Planctomycetota; class Phycisphaerae; order Sedimentisphaerales; family Anaerobacaceae; genus Anaerobaca. The sequence goes on from CAZNSM010000154.1 coordinate 8,503, forward strand.
CGAAATCTGAAACGGCGTTGTCTTAGCGATCGTGTTTCGGTCATTGGCTCATTGGAATTTCGTGCTTGTTTCGGATTTCGACATTCGGATTTCATGCTTCAAGATCGCGGGAGGGCGTGAGCCGGTCGGAGCAATAAGAGAACCTTGCGGCCCGAGTCTGGCAGCCGCGACATGCAGATCGAGGGATGCGAATGACGCACAGACATGGTTGTGAGGACAAGGATGTCGGCCACTACACGTGCCGGAGGACGAGCGAGAAGATCGTCGTCGACGGCAGGCTCTCCGAAGCCGTCTGGCAGCGGGCGCCGAAGTCGCCTCGCTTCGTCGACATGGTCACGGGCGTACCGGGATTCCTCGACACGCGCATGGCCGCTCTTTGGGACGACGAGAACCTGTACATCGGCTTCTGGGTCGAGGAGCCCGACCTCCAGGCGCATTTCACACAGCGCGATTCGCCCATCTACTTCGAGAACGACGTCGAGGTCTTCATCGCCGGGCCGGACTGCTACTACGAGTTCGAGATCAACGCGCGCGGCACGATCTACGAGGTCTTCTACATCTGGCAGGACGCCTACAAGAAGGGCGGCGCGTTCGACAAGCCCGAATTCGACCTGCTGACTCGCACCGTCGATGTCCTCGGCGGCTTCCAGGACGGCCTGCGCTACGGCAAGCACCCGCGCGGCCGGCGCTGGGCCTTCATGGACTGGGACTTCCCCGGTCTCCAATCGGCGGTCCACGTCGACGGCAAATTGAACGACAGCAGCACCGTCGATCGGGGCTGGACCGTCGAGCTGGCCTTTCCCTGGTCGGGCATGAAGACCCTGGCCCAGGGCCGCCGCCTGCCTCCCAAGGACGGCGACATCTGGCGGATGGACTTCTCGCGTTTCGAGGCTCTGCGCTACAACGGCCGCCAGACCGACCCATCCGTCGGCTGGTCGTTCAACACGCACGGCGTCTACGACTCGCACATCCCCGAGTGCTTCACGTATGTCCACTTCTCCAGCCAGACCGCGTAGGGGCGAATTGTCATTCGCCCGGACGGAGGTTCGACGTCTTCCCGGTTGGCGCGGGCGTCGTGAACCGCTATGATCCCGTCGGAGTTGTCGCCCTGTGGCGACATCTCCACGGTGTCGGCGCCCCGGAATCTATCCTGACGAACCGCAGTGAAAGGCCCGCATGAGAGCAGACGTTGCACGGTCTCTGGTCGGCTTGTGCATCGTTTCTGCTATGGCATTGCTGGCAATCGAGTGCCCATGTCTGGCCCACGACGATCCGAACGCCCCCGTTCCCTCGCTGAAGGCCCTGAAGGTGGACGCGCCGATCGTGGTCGATGGCGTTCTGGACGAACCCTTCTGGCAGGACGCCGAGGTGGGGACGGACTTCATCGACACGCATTCCGGCCGGTCGGCGGCGCAGCAGACCCTCGTCCGCGTTGCCTACAGCCGCACCCATCTGCACATCGCGGTCGAGTGTCTTGACGACCGCATCGACCAGCTCCACGCCAGTGAGCGGCGCGAGGACCGGCAGTTCCAGGGCGACGATTGGGTGGAAGTCCACCTGGACCCGCTGCACAGCCACAATGCCAAGTACGCGTTCTTCTCCAACCCGCTGGGCGTCCGCGTCGACGCCGCCGAGGGCCCGAGCGGCGCCTTCAACACGAGCTGGACGGCCGAATGGGACCTGGCCGCCAAGGTTTACGACGACCGCTGGACCTTCGAGATGAGCATTCCGCTGCGCGTGCTGAACTACCGCCGGGCCGACGGCCAGACTTGGGGTTTGAACTTCACGCGCTACCTCGTCCACAGCGACACGACCAGCTTCTGGAGCTTCAGTGAGACGGACTTCTACAAGCCCCGGCATTTCGGACACCTCAGGGGCCTGGACCTGGCCGACAGCGAATTCGACGCCAACCTGGAGGTCACGCCTTACGTCAGTTCGCGCACCGATTTCAACGGCCACCGCGAGACGGAACTGCAAACCGGCGGCGACGCCAGCTTTCGCCTGACGCCCTCGGTGGTCGCCTCCTGGACGATCAACCCCGACTTCGCCCAGGTCGAGGCCGACGCCGACACGATCGAGCTGCGCGACACCGAGCGGTTCCTCCCGGAAAAGCGCCTGTTTTTCCGAGAAGGGGAAGACCTGTTCGCTTCCGGGGACAACCTGCTCTACTACAGTCGCCGGCTGACCGATATCGACGCCGGCGCCCGCGTCAGCGGCGAGATGAACGACTACCGCTTCGCGATGATCGATGTCTACGGCGACGCCGTTCACGGCGATCCCTACTACGGCAACTCCTCCGTTTTTCGCCTGGTCCGCAACGTGGGCGAGAAATCGAACGTCGGCCTGCACGCCAGCAGTTCCGACCTGAAGCAGGGCCATTCCCGCGTTCTCGGCTCCGACGGCAAGCTTTTCCTCAACGACGATTGGAGCGTCAACTATCAGGTGGCCGGCGCGGACGACCGGCTCGACGGGGGGGATGAGCAGTCCGCCAAGGATCGCGGCGACTACCTCGGCTATGGCAGAGTCCTTTACGAGAAGTATCCCTGGGAGGTCGGCGTCTCCTATCGCGGGATCAGCGAGGGGTTCGACCCGGTTCTCGGCTTCATCCCTCGTCGCGATATCTATGGGCCCGCGTTCTTCTCGATGTACAATCTTCGCGCCTCCGATCACTGGTACAAGAGCCTGTTCGCCTACTTCGGCGTCGAGTATTACGAGGACGGCGATGGACAGACGTCGCTTCGCGATTACTCGGCCGACGCCTCTGTGACGCTCGAGAACGACGTCGCGCTCGGGGTCGAATACGACACCGACTACCATCGTCCCTACCACAACGAGCGGACCGAGCTGGGCGTGACCTTCGACGAGTCGGACTTCTGGCGGTCCACCGACCTGGAGTGGGCGTTTGGCGTCTTTGAAGAGACCGAATATGATGAACTGTCGCTCGGCAAGCACTTCAAGCCGATCGATCGCTGGCCCATCCGCTACGACTACGTCATCCGGTTCGAGGACCAGCCTGACGGCGACGACGAGACCATCTGGCTCAATCGGGTCGTGTTCGACTACTTCTTCAGCGACGTGATGTGGCTCAAGAGCGCGATCCAGCACCGCAGCACCGAGGTCCACAACCTCAGCGTCATCTGCGGCTGGGAGTTCGTCAAGGACGCCCACCTCTACCTCGTCTACAACGGCATCCGCGACGAGGACGACCCCGAGACCATCCACAGCCTCTTCGCCAAGCTCGCCTACACCTTCCGCTGACCGCGCCT
>CAZNSM010000155.1:0-11670 GCA_964575615.1 uncultured Pirellulales bacterium
GTCAAGAAGAACACCAGCTACACCGAGTTCTGGGGCCATGACGCATGGTATGACAAGACGGTCGGCCTCGGCACCGAGAAGGTCTGCAGCGATGCCCTGTTCGCCTATGATCTGGGGACCGGCCAGCCGGCGTGGACCCGACGCAGCGGCGTCGTAATCAACACGACGATCGCCGTCGGGAAACAGGGTGTCTTTTTCGTCGAGTCACGGAACCCGGCCCTCCAAAACTCCTCTACACGCCGGCTCAACGATTCGCTGCTGTGGTCGGACCAGTACCTCGTATGCCTCGATGCGCAGACCGGTCAGCTCATCTGGGAAACCCCCATCGACACCGCCGACGGAATCGTCGTGTTCTACCTGGCCTGCACCAACGACTCCGTCGTGATCGCCTCCTCCGGCGCAGGCAGGTATCACGTGTATCGATTCGCCTCCGATACCGGCAGATTCCTCTGGCACGCCGAGCACAATTGGCCCGCCGACAATCACGGCGCCCATATGCAACATCCCGTCGTCCTGATGGACCGGGTCTTCCTGGAGCCGTGCGGCTATGACCTCGCAACAGGACGACTCCTGACCTCTTCGATGAGTCCGCGCGAGGGTTGCGCCACATATTGTGGCACAAATTACGCCCTGGTCCATCGGGGTCAGGCTCGATGCGTTGCGATGTGGGATTTCAACACCGGCCGCATCACGACCTGGCGCAATCTGCGTCCAAGCTGCTGGCTCAGTACAATTGTCGGCGAGGGAATGATACTGTCACCCGAAGGCGGCGGAGGTTGCAGTTGTGGCAACTGGCTGGAGACTTCAATGGCCTTCTCACCGCTGCAGGTCAATACAGCCCCCGTCAGAAGACCTTTGCCACCAGGCGGTGACGCGATGGAAGGTGGCCAATGAGTGAGGACCGTATGGGCTTGGGTGTCCCCGCGAGCAGCCTGAGCGTGATCTGCCTGCTGATGATCGCATCGCCGGCCGTTCGGGCCGAGGATTGGCCCACGTATCAGCACGACAATCGGCGAAGCGGCGTCACAGGCGAGCAACTGCAAGTGCCTCTGGAGAAAGCCTGGGAGTACATCCCAAACGATCACCCACGGACTGCCTGGAGCGGCGCGGCCAAGTGGGATTCCTATGCCGGCCTGGTCAACCTCAAGTCCATGCGCGATTTCGATCCCGTGTTCTACGTGACGGTCGCCAAGGCGAGTGTCTTCTTCGGCAGTTCCATTGACAACGCCGTTCACTGCCTCGACGCTGCCGGCGGCAGGGAGAAATGGGTGGCCTTCACCAACGGCCCCGTCCGGCTGCCGCCGTCCTTCTACGACGGCAAGCTCTATTTCGGCGGCGATGACGGGTGTGTGTACTGCCTCCGTTGCGATTCCGGCGAGGTTATCTGGCGCCATGAGGTATCGCCCGGCGGCGCGCAGATTCCCCTCGACGGCAGACTCGCGTCGCTCTGGCCATGCCGCACCGGCGCCCTGGTGCAGGACTCCAGGGTCTACTTCGCGGCGTCATTGTTGCCCTGGCAGAAGACCTACCTGTGCGCACTGGATGCACAGACCGGAGCGTCAGACGGCTCAGGGTTGTACAAGAGACAACTGGAGCAGATGACGGCGCAGGGGCCGATGCTTGCCTCCGCCACCAGGCTCTACCTGTCGCAGGGACGCCAGGTGCCGCTCGTCTTCGAGCGCGCCACCGGCACCATGGTGCAGAGCCTCGGCAGTTCCGGCTTCGGCGGCGTGTTCGGACTGCTGACGGAAGATTCGATATTCGTCCACGGACACGGCCAGAACCACCGTGCCGACGGCGAACTGCGATTCTTCGGCGGCAGTAAAAACGATCTGCTCGTGACGTTCCCCCGCGCCACCTCCCTCGTCATTCACGATGGTGTCATCTACCTGTACGCCGATGGATGGCTCCAGGCGTTCGACCGCGATAGTTACGTCGAGCTCCAGTCCCGGATCGATCTGCTGCAAGCGAGCATACAGCAGTTGCAGGAACGCAAGAAGAAGCTCGCGCGCGACGCCAGTGACGTGCAACGCCGACAACTTGATGCAGAGATCGCCACAGCGCAGGCAGAAATCCCTACACTCCAGGCAGAGCTGTCCGCGTGCGTTCAGTGGCGTGTCGCGAGTGACTGCCCCCTGACCCTGATTCTGGCCGGTGACACGCTCTTCGCCGGGGGCGAAGGCAAGGTGGCCGCCTTCGAAACGGCAACCGGGGATCAGATTTGGACCGCGCCGGTCGAAGGCAGAGCATACGGCTTGGCCGCCGCCGCAGGCTCTCTGTTCGTCAGCACCGATCTGGGGAGAATCGTCTGCTTCACTGCCCCGGAAATACGGGCCGGGACAACCCAAGGCCCCAGGCCCGCTCAGTGTGCGCTGCGTCGGTGCAGCCAGCCAATGAGACCGGCCCAGACCATGCCGAGCACGATCGCACCGACGACGGGGACAACGGCTGACACCTCTGTGCTCTCCAACGGGTCGAACGCGAGCGACCCCGACTGCGGATGAGTTTCATCGCGACGGAGCCCCACAGGATTGTCCGAAGTCGAGGGTGAGAGAATCATGTCCACGGCAAGGTGCTCGCCTGCCGGAGACTGGGTCCATGTCGTGGGATCGAGAGAAAACGCCTCCAAAACATACGATGGGTAGTCATGGTCTTGCGGGCGGGCATTCGACCGGACTTCGCCCGCAGAAGCCATGAAGGAATCCGACGTCGCGCGCTCCGAGGCCGCCAGGAGGGCACTGCCGTAGTCCCAAGCCGAGAGGTCCTGGGCCTGAACCGCCGCCGCGCTGCAGACGACGAGGGCACACCACAGAACGATTTCGGGACTGCCGCGCGCGCCGCACATATCCCACTCCTCCTGTTCAGATTTGCACCTCATTGCACCGGGCCAAGCCAACCACGCTGCGGCGTTCTCCCCATGTCCGGGCGAACGCCCCCGATGCATCATCGCCAACCATCATCCATTCTACCCAAACGCCACCCCATCACCAAGAGAATCTGGCGGACCGCCGACCTGAGCCGCATGCACACCGATCTTCCGGCCCCACCATTTGGCACAAGTACTTCTTCCAGCTACACTTAGATCGACTTCACACCGTCACGAACGGGGTATAGACTCCCACACGCCCACCGGCCGGGAGAACGAGCCATCGAGAACCGGCGTGGGCATAGTTCAAATGGCATGCCCCGGGAAGCATCCGACTCACGGCAATCGACGCGGTCGCCTGCCTGGATCGATCTGGACAACCGAAGTGTCTGTATCCCGCAGACGCAGGCGTTCCACCTCCCTCAGGATGATCGACGTCGCAGCACCGTCGCAGGCAGGAAACGCGAACGTGTCGAGAGTCAGATCGTTGACATCCTCGCAGATCATCACAGGACGCTGGTCAGGCTGCCTGCATGTCAGACGCACGTCCTCCAAAGCGAGGTTCTGCACGTTGCGGGCGTAGAGCCCCCAAGCCGGCAGAGGGCGGGCGTCCACGCCGGGGGTACGAACTTCGCCCGAGACCTGGTCGACCGTACCGCCCCCCTCGAATTCGATGTCCACGTCGCGAAAGACCACATTCTCAAACGGCGTCTCGGCCCAACTCTCCACGGAGCAAGCCGCACGGTACACGTTGGTGGCCGACAGACGCGTCACCGTGATGTGGCCGGCGGTATTACCCGTCTTCATCATGAAATGAAGCGGTGTTGTGACGTTCCGCATCGTCACGTCGGAGATCAGGACGTCGTCGAGGCGGCCGGTCGTCGCGTCCCACGCCCCTGGCTGGAGATTGATGCCGGCCAGCATGTTGTAGCGGTCTGAGGTGCGGTGGGGGTGCAGGCCCGGCCCATAGAACAGGCAGTCACGCACGATCAGGTGCTCGGCCGGACCGATCAAACGGATTCCGTTACAGGACGAGTTGATGATGCAGCCGGAGATCACTGTACTGTCCCAGTAACGACCCGCGATCGAATCATCCCCGGTGTAGAACCGACAGTCCGTGATGTCCACGTGCCGACACGCATGGCCGGGCGCCCCTCGGAAGTGTACACCATCCCAGCCGCCGGTGAATGTGACGTTACGAATGTCCACGTTGCTGCTGACCATGAAGAAGATCGCGTAGTTGGCGGAATCCACGAAGGAGACATCGCGCACGGTCACGTCGCAGCAATCGACGAACACGAACGTATGCGGTCCGCGCATACGCTCTTCCCCCGTCGGATCGAAGACCTTGTTGCCGTCGATCACGCCCCCGCCGAGGATGGAAATATCTTCCTGCCCCTCCGCCAGAATGAGGGCGCGATGCCATTTTCCCCACCGCGCCTCCGGCATGAAGTCCGGCGGCTTCGGGGCTTCGTACAGGTTCGGGTCTCGCGCCCCAACCAGCCTGGCGCCAGGTTCCAATAGCAGCGTGACATGGCTCTTGAGGTGGATGGTTGCCGAGAGGTACCGCCCCGGTGCGAAGCGGACCTGCCCCCCGCCGGCAGTCGCACAGGCCTCCACGGCTCTGTTGATGGCCGCCGTATCCAGTGCCACGCCGTCGCCAACGGCCCCGTAATTGCGCACATCGAATACAGACGCCTGGCCGGCGAACGCCACCTGAGACCACGCCAGCAGCCACAGAACCCAGAACCCTGTTCGATATCGATCACAGCATTCCTTCCGAGCCAGCATGAGATTGTCTCCATTGGCACACTGACCGTTACTCGTCAACGCTCTCGATCACGGCTTTGATCGCGGCCTTGTTGGGCCAGATGTCACTGCCGCCGTCGCGACGGTCAATCAGCCGGCCGTAGATCGCGGCGACGCCGCGCGTCGCCCAGCGCGGGATCTCCTTCAGGATGTCATCGTCGGCGTGCATATCCTTTTGTCGCCAGGCATTGTCGCGTCGCCGGAAACGGTCTTCGCTCATCATGGGCCTGTCCGGAATCGCCGCCAGGCCGGCCGCGATCGCGCCATCGCGGGTCGTGGTGGACCAGTGTTCCCAGCCGGCATACTGCTCATCGCCGGCTCGAAGCGTATTCCAGGCGATGCCACGGGCGAGATACTCGCCCTTGTTGGCGGGGTCCGGGTCTCTGCCCTGCCCGATATCGCTGTCGGAATAGCGCAGTCCGATCCAGTGATGCCAGCCGCCGAGTTGGGGGATCAGATCGTCGAGCCACCACTTCAGTCTTGTCTCGTCTGCCCAGAACTCGACATCCCAGCCGATGCCCATCGACCAGCCGGGCACCGGGCCCAGGCGGGCCGCGACGTAGCGGTTGATCCGGCGGCTCTGAGGCCCGTTGTACCCGCCGGGCAGATTGGAGAAGTCTCCGCTGTCTCCCTTGCCCCACATCCACAGGTGCAGCCAGCCGCCGCGTTCGGACCACTCGGAGGCGGCCACCTCAAGGGCGGCAAAGGTCCTTACGTCAGGCGTCGCAGGCGCGGTGTGGAGACTGCCAGTCGAACCAGCATCGAACCAGCTCCGGCCAATCGTGGAGATGTGGCCCCCGTTGAAGCCGTGATTATCGCTGAACTCGGCCACGAACGCCCTCATGCTTGCCGGGTCGTCATGCCAACGGTGCACGTCCGGCATCATGATCAGAATAGGCGTGCGCTTGACGAGTTCTCCCTCGGGTCCCTTCTGATGCGCCCAGGCGGTCGGTTCGTCCCGTCGCCGTCCGCTCCAGCCGACCCGCTTTGGGTTACTGGACGGCATCACGTCAACCGTCAGTTGCAGGCCATCGAGAGCCGCCGTCGGCGAGCTGGTCACACCGGTCCAGCGACCCTGTAGCGACCCGCCAAAACGATAGACATACGTGTCATCCGAACCGGAGTACCACAGCAGGCTGGTGCGGCGGGCGCCGCTGTCCGCATGCACCCAGACGCACGAACCTTCAACATCCCACTTCGCGACGCCCACAGCAGCCCCCGGAGCTTCTACAGGGAAATCGACCCAGTGATACAACTCCACTTGCTTGGACAACGGCGGGGCTTTCTTGAGATGAAGCACGGCCTCGCCCGCAGAGGGTGGATCGAACTGTCGGCGACCGCCGGATGACTCGATGCGTTCCCGGTCTCCATTCGCGCCGTCGGCCGGGCCAAACCATTCGAGCAGGTAGACGCCCGGCTCTAATTCCACGGAGAAGGCTTCGTTCTTGCCCGGCTGATACACGAGATACTCGTGTCCCGGATGGGCGAGACAGTAGCCGGTCGACGCCAGATCATTGCGCGGAGTCATTGCCGCCAGGTTCATTCGCTCGGTCATGCGCCGTGTGTGGCCCAAAGCCGCCCGGAGCGGCTCCCAACCACGATCCTGCCCCAGGACCGAGCCGTCATAAGCGTCCATGAACAGGGGATTGTGTCCGCGCAGGAAACTCTTCCAGACCCAAGCCACGTTGCCGCCCACCCCCCAGATGTGGTCCGTATCGAGCAAGCTCACCTTCTGTTCGTTCCAGGCCGGCGGGTCCTCCGCGAAGCCGTCCGCCCGGCCCGGAGAAACCCAGTCGGCCGGACTGGCCAGCATGCTCGCGATTCGTTCGGCGCCGTGGCCGGTATTGCCGATCGGATGCTGCTTCGGCTTGGTCCGCTGGTACTCCTGGACGGTCCGGATCACCCACCAGTTCCACTCCTGCTCGCCGCCTTCGTTGATGACCTCGTAGAGAACGTTGTCCAGATCGTTCACCGTGTCCACCACCTTGCGGAGATAAGCCGCCTGGAGTTTGTTGGCCTCTGGATTCCGCAGGGTATGGACCCGCCCACTGAAGGCGTCCGATCCTTCGATGGTGAGATTGTTGACGTTGTTCGCGGGATTGAACGGATGCGACCGCCAGGCCCAGCCGTCGTCCGTGTTCTGGCGGCGGTTGCCGTGCATCAGGCCCCAACCCTCGAAGAACATAACGCTTACGTAGATTCCGCGCCGGCCCGCCGCCTCCACGCGCGACCGCAGCCGCCCGAAATACTCCGGCTCGAATTTCGTCAGGTCGAATCTGGGCTTGCCATCGAGGGCGTTGCCGGGACCGGTTCGCGCCCAGGGTTGCGGCGCCGCTTTGTGAATGAAATCCTTGCCCAGCGCGCCGTTGGCCCGCGTATCCCAGGCGGTCGAATCCCACGCCCACAAGCGAATGAAATTGTGGTGATGACGCTCGAGGAAGTCCAGGTAGGCGGGGAAATCGAACGGCTCGGGCGGATCGCTTCGCCCCATATCCACGAGGTTGTTCCACGTATGCGCGCCGGTCAGGTAGACCGCCCGCAACGAGCCGTCCGGGCCTTTCGTTCCATCGGTGAAGTAGCGCGGGTTCGCAGGATGGATGCGCAGCGGGCCTTTTGCAGGGTCCGCCTGCGCCGTGACGGCAGGTCCAATCAGCGCTGCCAGGCAGATACAAGCCATTGCTCTCGTTACGCGCATGACGGCTTCCTCCAAGAGTTTCCCTTGCTATGATTTCATTCCGCTCGAACGCGCAGGGCGATATCCTCGGCGAAATCAGGCGACTGTACACGCCTCGGACCGCCGCCATGCGCGAAGGATTCCTCCCTGTCCAACGAGCCATCGAGCGTGTTGATCCATTCGGCCCGAAAAACGCCGGACGGCAATTCGAGCGTCAGTTCAACGGGACCGCGCCCCACCACGTAGATCGCGTAGGCCCGTCCCGGCTCAACCAGTGCCCACACCCGACTCTTTTCGGGAACGCCGCCTTTGATGACGGAGTTGTCGGGCTTCATCCGCACGAATTCGACGCTGTGGATGAATTCCTTCAGAACCTGCAATTGCCGGCGCAACGCAGGGCTGCCACCTCCCGGCCCTCGATGGTCAAGCAACGTGCCGCGAGGATACATGGCAGCAAAGGAGAAATCGAGATGACTGAACAACGCCCCGCCCGCAAGAACAAACTCCCAACCCTGGATGCGATAGGTCGCGTCGTCCCGGCGCGAGCCGCCGGTTTCATTGTCGCCGAGGGCTCGTCCAAGGCCATAGTTCAATGTGACGGCCTCAGGCTCTGCCGCGTGGAAGTTGTAGAGCGAAACCTCCGGGTGCGGCTTGGCGATCTTGGCCGAGCCGTGTGCGAAGTTCAGGGAGATGAGATGCTGATTCGGCAGAGTCTTCTCCACCTCCCGGACCGCCGCAATCACTCGACCCTGCCAGTCCGGATGCATGCCGCCGCGTTCATACGGCTCGTTGCACATCTCGTAATAGACGTTGTCGAAAGGATTCAGTTCGCGGACGATCTTGTGCGTGACGGCGACCTGCACATCTGTGAGCGCCTCTTCTTTCAGCCCGTAGACTTCATACCGTCCGACGTTGCCGACGCCGTTGACGTTATTGGCGGCGTGCATCGGCGACGCCTTCCACAGCTCTTCGCCGTACATCGTGCAGAAGAGGGTGACTTCAACGACAATGCCGCGTTGTCCGGCGGACTTCACGAAATCCTTCAGTCGCGTGAAATAAGCCTCGTCCCAGCGGGTCAGGTCAAACTTGTTGCCGCCGTCGAAATAACCTGGCGTGTCGCTGCGGGCCCACGGCGCCGCGTAGCGCCCCGGCGCCGGGGCCAGCGTGTTGCCCTGAATGCCAAAGGAGCCGGGAATCTCGCGATAGGTCCCGCTGAAGAGCCGTGTATGATTGAAACCATATCTGGCGAGCTCATCGAGATAGGCAACGTAATCGAAATCGAGATTGATGACTGCACCGTAATGCTCACCCGAGGTGATGAGCACCGTCGGCTCCCCGCGAAACTGAAAATAGTGCGGGTTCTCGGGATGAAGACGCAGCAGATCATTCGGAGAATCCACGCGGGTCGCAGACGTGTCGGAACGAACGTCGGCCGTCGCCTCGATCATCCCTGCCAACTCCATTCTGGCCTTCTCGTAAGCCGCCGGGTCTTTGTCCCACTGGAACCAGGAGTCGGTCAGGCGCCGCACGATGCCCGCCGCTTCGTCCGATTTGCCCCGGCGACTGAGAATGGCCAGGTATTCATAGTCCTCGATCCCGTCCCGCAGAGCCTTCAGACGCACGGTCGGCACGATGCCGTCATAACCCACGACCCGCGCGGGATAGACCAGCGATCCTTCCCCGTTGAAGAGAATGCCCTTCCTGCCCTGCTGCAAGGCGCCGCTGCCGATATAGATCGGCGCCTGCACCCAAGGATCGTCCGTTTGCCTCCAATGGGACATGCCGCCCCAGTAGAGCAGACCTTTCATGCCGTCTCGCCAAGCCATCCAGGCGGGCACGCGATAGTTGAGCAACGGATAATCGATATGCCACCAAGGCGTGGACTCGCCCTGGCACAAGGCCGTGTAGGTCCAGATCGTCTCGCCCAACGCCTTCCGTTTGGCCGCGCTCTGCGGCCGGTGCAGCGAGAAGAGCGGACACCAGATATCCACTGACCCGTATAGATCGCCCCACGCGCTGTCGGCGCCGCCTTTGCCCGGCTCCGTCCAGGTCTGCTCGACGACCATCACCTGGACGGTGGACTCGGCCTCACGAATCGCCCGGCCCCATTTCTGCACGTAGCGATAATCCTCCTCTGTATTTGGCTCATCCTTGAGATAGACGAAGAACACGAGACCAGGCCGGTCGAGTTCGTGCGCCGCCCAGTCGAACGCCGCCAGCCACGCCCGCAGCTTGTCGCGTTCGGTCTGCGGATCTTTGACTACGCCGGAAGGATGGGGCACCTGCACGGCGTTGACATGGTAACGATCCACAAAGTCACGCAGCGCCTGCACCTGGCGGGAAGGGATTCGGAACGAACCATCATCCTGCAGGACCGGGCGAAGCAGCTCACTCGGAGGCGTTGCATTGATGCGGTGCTCGCTCAACAACTGCGCACATTGAGACTCCACTGCCGGCCAATCCGCAGGCTGCCGCTCGCCGGCCTTGTCGCGATAGTAGCCCCGCATGCGCTGCGCGGGCGAACCGAAAGCAGTGACCAGCGTCGGAGTCGATGGCAGCGCGAAGTCCCAGACCGTCAATGTCACGGGAATCTCGACCTCGCCGTGATCGTCCGAGATGACACGATAGACGCCTCGATAGTCTCCCGGCGACGCGGCGGCGGGAACGTAGAGGTCCACCCAGAAGCCATGCGTTTCGTCGGCCGGCAGATCAAAGGGCACGGCGGCAAAGCGGGCCGCCTCCAACCGCCTGCCCACAACCGGATGCGCGAAGGGGATCAGTGGGTCCGGATACCAGTCCGGCTCAAAAGCGCTGTTCCGATAGGTCCCGGTCTCCAGATGCAGTTGATGCTGGCGGTAGCACCGGCTCTCCGACAACCCGAGGAGCGTTTTCTCCGGTCCGCGCAGTTCACCCGCCTCCAGACGCGCCGCCCGGACCGGTTCATCGCCGCGGAGCAAGACCTGAAAACTCACCCATTCGTTTCGGGCCGCATGGACCTCGACCGTCCGATCGCCGCCTGGCAGATCGCTCCGCAACACATGCCGGGTATCGGTCACCGTCCACACCTGCCAGTCCGCGTGGGCATTCATCGCAAGCGACAGCAGAAGCACAAACACACAAGTGGCCTTGCTCTTCATTTCCCTGTCCCTTCGATTGAGAAGCCTGCCGTTGATGACTGCACATATGCTCGGTGCATTGTACATTGACATGGCACGAGCGTCGAGGCGCCGTCAGGGCGCGAGCGGCTGTTCCTACACAATCGAACGGCAAGGAGGCAGCACACAATGACTCGGTGTTCGCACGGAGGATGTTTCTTGGGCAACAGCCGTCAGCCGTGGTAGTGGAGGTCCCAGCCGAGGTACTTCGTGATCGCTTCGTGCAGGACCCCGGCACAATGCGTCCGGGTCATGGCCACGTGGTGCTCGAAGCCGTTCTGGCACATGTAACCCATCAACTCCCGCAGTCGCGGGATCTGGCAGACCGCGATGCCGCCATCCATGTCGAAAGGCTCGCCTGTGAATTGACCTTCACCGAGGTACGTCTTGATCTTTCCTCGCCGATCGTCCGTCGACATGCGGAAGTACGTCATCGGGCCGGCGGCCACATGACCTTTGACGGCCCCGAAGCAGTTCTCGCGTCCCAACGACTCGCCCAGCACGTCCAGTTCGGCAATCTCGATCTGGCGGCCCATGAAACTCCTGGGAAAATTGCTACAGTGCGTGCAGACGCACTTGTCCGCCACGTCGGCGTAGTTGTTGTTCCAGTCGAGGAAGCCAGGAATCTGCCCCGACGCCAACAGCAGCGCGTACATCGAGACCGCGCCGACCACATCTACCTCGCACGCGCTGGGCATGCGTTTCTCGCCCATCAGGCTCATGGACAGGCACGCGGCACAGCCGTAGTTGTTCTGTATGGAGGTCCAGCATTGCACCGCGCTGGCATTCAGCTCGTTCTCGGCCATCCATCTTTCGAGAACGACAGAGAGCTTGGCCTGTTTCAGCACGGCCTGCGGGTCGACCCGCGCGGGGATCGATCCATAACTCCTGATCTCAGACAATCTTTTCTGAACGGACTTTGCCCGATCGTCGAGCTGCCAGGCCTGGCCCATGATCTCGGACAAATCGACGGGAACCACTGTAATCCCGGAACCCTGGAGCAGCTTCTCGCTGAAACGAACCGTCTGAAAGGCCCCCGGACGGGCGCCAACCGCGCCGATCCGCGCGCGGCGCAGCCCTCGGACGACGCGACAGACGCGGGCGAAGAAATCCAGATCGGCCCCGAAAGCGTCACTGCCGATGTCGCACGTATGATCGCGCGTATC
>CAZNSM010000156.1:0-11670 GCA_964575615.1 uncultured Pirellulales bacterium
GGGGAAAAGCCAACGATCGGATTCGAACCGATAACCCCTGGTTTACAAAACCAGAGCTCTACCGTTGAGCTACGTTGGCACAAGGCCGTCATTATAAGCGATGTGGGTCCGTCTCGTCCAGCCGGAGATTCAAACTGCGCCACCTCGACCGCGCCTGCCGGCATGACGCTCCTTGGCGAGCGAGGCGGCTCGCCCCGCGCTTGGGGAAATGGGCTTGCGGATGGGGGCGGGGTGTTTTAGGATGCGCGGGTATGGCACTGGGAATCGATCTGCGATAAGGATGAGCCATGGCGGACGACAAGCTGCGCATCTACGACAATCCGACGTTTGCGAATCCCCGGCTGGTCGTCGGGTTCTCCGGGTGGATGGACGGAGGCGACGTCTCGACGGGGACGATCCGCATCCTGGCGGAGAAGCTGGGGGCCCGGCGGTTTGCGGAGATCCAGCCGGAGGGCTTCTACATCTACAGCTTCCCGGGGGCGATGGAGCTGACCGCGCTGTTCCGGCCGCACTGCCGCATTCAGGGCGGGCTCGTGCGGGCGTTCGATCTGCCGGACAACGCGTTCTTCGGCGCGCCGGACAGCGACGTGATCCTGTTTCTGGGCAGGGAGCCGAACCTGGCGTGGCACGACTATGCGGACTGCATGTTCTCGCTGTGTGACACATTGGGCGTGAAGATGATCTACTTCGTCGGCAGCGTCTCGGGGCTGGTGCCGCACACGCGCGATCCGCATCTGTTCTGCTCGGTGAGCAGCGAGTCCCTGAAGCCGGTGTTCGCGGCGTACGGCATCCGATTCAGCGACTACGAGGGGCCGGCCAGTATCGTGACGTACCTGACGGCGCGGGCGCAGGAGCGCGGCGTCCAGATGGTCAGTCTCGTGGCGACGGTTCCGGCGTACGTGCAGGGCGGCAACCCGAAGTGCATCGACGTGGTGGTGCGGCGGGTGGCGGGCCTGCTGGGCCTGGAGCTGCGTCTGGACGATCTGCGGACGGCCGCCGATGACTTCGAACGCCGGCTGACCGAGGTCGTCAACGAGCAGCCGGAGCTGGCCGAGACAGTTACCAAGCTCGAACAGGACTACGACAACGAGATCTTCAACAATCAGATGACCGATCTGAAACAGTGGCTGCACCAGAAGGGCGTTCGCCTGGACTGAGCCGCGCCACGACGACAAGGAGGATTCTGCCATGTCACTTTCTCAGCAGTTGCGAAGAATATCACTGGGTCTGCTCGGCGCCTTCGCATTGAACCTCGGCCTGACGGCGCCGGCCGCATCGGCCGAAGTCGTCGGCCGCCCCGACGAGACCCCCGAGCAGCGCGACGCCCGCATGAAGTGGTGGCGCGAGGCCCGCTTCGGCCTCTTTATTCATTGGGGCGTGTATGCGGTGCCGGCGGGAACGTACAAAGGGCAGCAGATCGGCGGGATCGGGGAATGGATCATGAACCGGGGCAAGATCCCGGTGGCGGAGTACAAGGCGTTCGCCAGGCAGTTCAACCCGGTCAAGTACGATCCGGACGCGTGGGTGCGGCTGGCGAAAGAGGCGGGCATGAAGTACATCGTGATCACGAGCAAGCACCACGACGGCTTCGCGCTGTTCGACTCGAAGGCGACGGACTGGGACGTGGTGGACGCGACGCCGTACGGCAAGGACCTGCTGGCGCCGCTGGCGGAGGCCTGCCGCGAGCACGGACTGCGCCTCGGCTTCTACTACTCGCAGGCCCAGGACTGGAACCACCCGGGCGGCGCCGCGGCCGGCGGCCACTGGGACCCGGCCCAGGATGGTGACATGGACGCCTACCTCCACGACATCGCCATCCCGCAGGTGCGCGAGATCCTCTCGAACTACGGCAAGCTCGGCGTCCTCTGGTGGGACACGCCGACCGACATGACCAAAGAGCGGGCCGAAATGCTGCTGCCCCTGCTCGATCTCCAGCCGGGCATCATCACGAACAACCGCCTCGGCGGCGGCTACGCGGGCGACCTGAGCACGCCGGAGCAACACATCCCCGCCACCGGCACGCCCGGCCGCGACTGGGAAACCTGCATGACGATGAACAACACCTGGGGCTACAAGAGCTACGACCACAACTGGAAGTCGACCGAGACGCTGATCCGCAACCTCGTCGACATCGCCAGCAAAGGCGGCAACTACCTGCTCAACGTCGGGCCCACCGCCCTCGGCGAAATCCCGCCGCCCAGCGTCGAGCGGCTCCAGGAGATCGGCAAGTGGATGAAGGTCAACGGCGACTCGATCTACGCGACCACCGCCAGCCCGTTTGCGCGGCTGGCCTGGGGCCGCTGCACCAAGAAGGTCGGCGATGAGCGCACCACGCTCTACCTGCACGTGTTCGAATGGCCCGCCGACGGCAAGCTGCTGGTGCCGGGTCTGCGGAACAACGTCCGCCGCGCCCGCCTGCTGGCCAACGACGAGCGGCTCGATGCGACGAACACGCCGGAAGGCGTCGTCATCGACGTGCCCGCCAAGCCGCTCGATCCGATCGACACGGTGATCGTCCTGCGCGTCCGGGGCGAGCTCGATATCGAAAAGGTCCTGCCGACCCAGGCCGACGACGGCACGATGGCCCTGCCCGCGCCGCTGGGCGAAACCCACAGCGAAGGCGGTTCCGGCCCGCAGGTCGAGGACATCGGCGGCAAGGCCAGCATCGGCTACTGGACCAACGACCGCGCATGGCTGAGCTGGCAGTTCAGGATCGCCAGGCCCGGCACGTTCGACGTCGTCGCCGAGATCGCCACCACGGCGAGCAGCAGCAAGTTCGAGATCGCCGTCGGCAGCGAGAAGCTCGCCGCGCAGGCGCCGAACACGGGCGACTATCGCAAGTTCGAGACAGTCACTCTCGGCCAGGTCCGCATCGCCGACGCGGGCGACTGCGAGTTGACCATCAAACCCGTCCGCGGCCAGTGGAGCCCCATCAACCTCCGCTCGATCGTCCTGAAGCCCGCGAAGTAGGACCGTCGCTCGTCGCCCGTCGCTTGTCGCTCGCAACAGATGTCACCGTGCCCCCGCCCCACGCGGGGGCACGTTCGTTTGTAGTGACGCCGTCAGGCGTTACCAGGCGTAGGGTGTGCACCGCACACCGGTTCAACTTCCTATCGTGACGCGGGCTTGCGGCGTGCGCCGTTCTTACTGCCCTTCTTGCCGCCGGCGATGGGGCGCGCCTTCTTCCTCGGCGTTGTCTTCTTCGCCTTTGCCCTCCTGCGTCTGCCCTTTGGCTCTTCACTGTGCCCCGCCGCCTTCGCCTCGGCGCGGACCTGGGCTCGCCGCTCCTGCGGCCACTCCTGGGGGAAGTTCAAGCGGGCAAATTCCCCGAACAACTCGACGGCCTTGCGGTCATATGCCCGTGCCGCCTCGGTCTCCTCTGCAAAACAACCCAACCAGATATGATCGCCCTCGAAGCAGATTCTGGCGCACCACTTGCCGGTCCTCTTGAACAGATAGACGCCTTTGAACTGGGAACTGGCGCCGGTGCGTTTGCTCTGGTTGCGCATGTTCTCGTTCTGCGTGCAGAATCGAAGATTGGCTCGACAGTTGTTTGCTCGATTGCCATCGATGTGGTCTATAAACGTTCCCTTGGGCGCCCCCATGATCTGGCGGTGCATGAGGATTGCCTGTGCCCCCTCGCGGCGCACCGGATAGCCGGAACCGTTGAGGCACCACGTGTACTGGTTCAGCCATTCATAGTCGGCGGCGTCCACAAGTGCGTAGCGGCCGCCGCTGAGCGGAATGCGCTTCACGCCGCCTTCCGGCTCGACGTGTTTGGGCCGGAAGTTGCAGCACGGCACTCCCGTCACCTCCCGCAGTTCGCCCGGCCAGTCCGGATGGTTCGCACACATCGGAACCAGCGTCCGGCCCATGAACAAATCCCGCAGCCACCGCTCCGGATCGACCCACACGTACACGCAGTCGTAACAACTCCCCTTGGCCATGACCGCCTCCTTTCCCGCGTCCCGCGCGATCCACATCAGTATCCATTCACCATCATACCTATTATTTTTGGTTGTATGCTAACACAACATTGCGTGCCTGTCCACAAGAAAATTCAGACATTTTGTTCGCGGGGAGCCGCCAGACGAGAACACCCAACCGCTCCGCCCCCAACCGCGACCCCCCCCTGCCCACCACAAGCATCGAAACAGCAACGCTTTACAGCCCAACAGCACACCAAGACGCACGGACTTGCCCGCATTGGTGGGCCGGGATCGCCGAGGCGTAGGGTGTGCATCGCACACCGATTCAGCGAAGCGCAGCCTTCGAGATGGCTTCCCGCACAGAATGCATCCCGGCATCGTTGCCGCAGCCAAATCCACCATCCCCATCCCGATAGACATCGGGATGAGGCTGCCACCCGCCACAATCCTCTGCCCCCTTCACCCTCCACACTTGAAACTTGAAACTCAACACTTGAAACTGATTTCACTTCCCCTTCGCCCCGAATTCCGCCACAATAGACCCGATTGAGACGAACGCGGTCCCAACAAGTGTAGGGTGGGCACCGCCCACCGATTCGATTGTCTGGCGAGGCGGAAGATGTCGATGCGTAGATGGCGTCGGGGCAATGGTCGCCGGTGTTTCAAGGGTAGTCGTTTACGGTGCACACCCTACGAGACTGCAGAGCGGTTACGATATCAGGACCGTGCAGGAACTGCTCGGCCACAAGGACGTGAAAACCACCATGATTTACACCCACGTGCTCAACCAGGGCGACAAGGGCGTCAAGAGCCCCATGGATGATTTGTAGAGGAGAATCCATGTGTGTTACACAGAAACCATATATCCCCCCCCCTAAGCGGTGCAGATACCGGAAGGATTTGCCGTCGCAAGGCTTATGCCGATTCGAGTGTTGGCGCGTTATGCCGCAACTTCGCGGCCCATAGCTGTTACAAAGAAACCATATAAGCGTTGTTCGCTAAGGAGGATACCCGAAAATGAAAAAGGCCGACATGCTCTTTCGTGTTAGCGTTTTGCTGCTTCTCGCCGCAATACTGACTGTTCAATGTCTCATTCTGAAAGCAACAAATGACTCACGCCCCCCAACGTTGGGCGACTTGCGAAAAGCACAGGGCGACGCTCGCCGCGAATTGTATCTGCGGCGGCCAATGGTTCAAGTTAGCGGTTCGGTCGACATCGACTGAACAACAGCCGGAGAATACACATGTTCAAAACTCTTTTCCTTTCCCTCTTGGTCGTGGTTGGGAGTTTCTGCACATCTTGCTCACGTCACACTCAACCAAAGGAGGAGGCCGCTCGCCAGAAGAAGGAGGACTTCCGCCAACAGGTCCTGCGTATGTCCTCGAAACACGGTGCTTACCTCGACTGGATGACGATTCTGGACAAGGGGGGGTTCTTTACGTTGGAACTTCAGCAAGCCCTACTGGAACCGCCTGGACAGTCGTGCCTGCTGTTGGCCCCTGTCGTCGATCTGCTGAAACGTGAGGATGTCTACTTCCTCACAGCTCACGATTGGATGGGCGACATCTACTTCCAGCTCGAATGCGATGAGAAACAAGCGCAATATGTGATGGCCACCTCAACGGATGACTTCCGCATGTTTGACGAATATGCAATTGTGATGAAACCCAAGTCCGTACACAAACCTGTCGCGCAACTGGCGGGAGAAATCGACGTTGCCTACGCCTATGTCATCCATGATGCCGCAGACATCGTCGTCGTCAAAGGCGTATGCATCGACATTCTTTCGCTCGAAGATTCGAGACTGAATGTGGACGACTTGCTCATTCCCGATTCGGAGAAAGAACGGTGAAAGGAATGTCGTTTCTGTCTTCGACGTTGTCGGTCGGTCAAGGCGCTATGCACATGTTTGCTATTGTGGGCATTGTGGCCTCACAATCACTATGGGTATTACGTTCTTTTGCGTTGGATTTGTTGCGCAGCATTTGCGTATTTCGTCGTGCAGTCGGTGCATCGGGGCCGTACCGCGTGGGCATGGGTTTTCGGCACCGCCGCAGGAATCTATAACCCTATCTTTCGAGTTCACTTGAACAGGCCCATTTGGTCGGTTGTGAACGTGTTCACGATTGTTGTGCTGATCGTGTCAGTAGTTGATGATTGCAGGATGAGAAAAAGGATCGACAGCGAACAATCGCATTGAGAGCGACGAGGCATGGCGCCCGGCGGCGCCATGCCTCGCGCCTCATACGTAACGTTCCGTCAAGTGAGCCATCCCCAAGCCCTGCGGGCTTGAGGCTGCCACACGGGATCACGCATACGGTGGTGCGTGGCAGCCTCCGAGCGTGTCCTGAGCGGAGCGAAGTGGAGGCTTGGGAATGGCGAACGGATTGGATGTTGTCAGCGAGCACAGTGCGGACGCGGGCGTGGGGCAGTGGGTGGCAGCCTCAAGGCGCAGCGCAGCGGAGCCTTGGGGATGGCGAATGCGCTGTGGATGATTAGCGAGAGGAACGTGGGGGCGAGCAGAGGGGATAGATCATGCTGGAGGGTGAGCGATACACGAAGCGGTGCGAGCGCTGGAATACGCCGGGCCAGGCGCATGCGCTGACGTTCAGTTGCTATCGCAATCGACCGTTCTTGTCGAGGCAGCGGACATGCGAATGGCTGGCCGAGGCCATCGACGCAGCGCGACGGCGGCATGCGTTCGATCTGTGGGCGTACGTTTTCATGCCGGACCACGTGCATCTGGTCATCTACCCCAGACGTGAGGAATACTCGATCTCGCGCATTCTGCTGTCCATCAGGCAACCTGTGTCACGGAAGGCGGTTGCCTATCTGAAGGTCCACTGCCCGGAGGGATTACGCGCGATGGCGACAGGCCAGCGGTCGCGGCCGTATCATTTCTGGCAGAAGGGCGGCGGGTACGACCGGAACATCGCGCAGGTGGACACGCTGATCTCGACGGTGCGATACATCCACAACAATCCGGTGCGTCGCGGTCTGGTCGCGACGCCCGACGAGTGGCGGTACTCCAGTGCGGCGGATTGGCAAGGGACAGGCAGCGGTCCCCTGACGATCGATTGGGACCAGCTTCCATAGGGTTGCACGTTCTGGAAGGAAGCCATCCCCAAGCTGCGCTTGAGGCTGCCACCCATCGAAAGGATTGGGTGGACGTTACATGGGCAGGTTGACGCGGAGGGTGGCGGTGGTGACGCCGGCGGCGGTGGTCAGGCGGAGGCGGCCTTCGTTCATGCTGATGTGGCCGAAGGCGACACCTTTGGGGCCGGTGAGGCTGCGGGCCAGGCCGGGGGACTTGTCCAGCTCGATCCGCAGACCTTCGAAGGTCTGGTTCATCATCATGCCGGCGAGCGAAACCAACTCGTTGGCCTGGGGCGACTCGCCGGGCGTGCCGACCAGGCTGCGCACATCCTCTGCGAACCGCTCCATCAGCCAGTGGACGATGGCGAGCTGCCGGGCTTCCTCGGTCGCGTAGGGCGTCGTCTGGATCTCGAGCGACAGGACGAGTTCGGCGTCGAAGATCAGCCCCTTTCGCGGCGGGAACAGGCGTTGGGCTCGCGCGGTCGGCGCGGTGGTGGCCCGCTCGTCGACGCAGAAGAAGTACTTGCGGCGGGCGGTCATCTGGTGCTCGTCGAAGGCGATCAGCGTGACCCAGGTCTTGAGGCCGTCGGCGCTGCGGCCGGAGACGGCGAACGTCGCGCCGCTCTGGCTGACGAGCTGCGGGCCGGCGGCGTTGGGGTCGAGCCGGTAGTCGGGAATGTCGAACGCGCTCAGGGCGTCGAGCGTGGTGCTGGTCTTGAGCTGGGTGTGGCGGTAGGGACCGGCCAGGCGGGTGTAGGGCAGCGGTTCGGCACTGACATAGGGCAAAACCACGCAGCCGCAAAGCGCAAAAAGAGAGCCGGCGAGAGTCACCAGACCAAACGATGCAAGCCCGATCGTAACGCGGCGCTGCGACATCGTCCGTCCCGTGGCTCTCATACCGGCTCTCCGATCATCCCGGTCCCCAATAGTCAATCATCAATAATCACTCGTCAATCATCAATGACCAATCCCTCACACCTCTTTGGCCTTGATCCACTTCATCATCTTTCGCAGCTTGCGGCCGACGGTCTCGACCTGGCTGCTGTGGTCCTTCTCGTACAGGGCGTTGAAATTCTTCAGCCCGGTCTGGTATTCGTTGACCCATTCCTTGGCGAAGGCGCCGCTGGTGATCTCGCCGAGGATCTTCTTCATCTCGGCGCGGGTCTGCTCGGTGATGATGCGCGGCCCGCGGCTGAGGTCGCCGTATTCCGCGGTGTTCGAAATGCTGTACCGCATGTAGCTCAGGCCGCCCTGGTAGATCAGATCGACGATCAGTTTGACCTCATGGCAACATTCAAAGTAGGCGATCTCGGGCTGGTAGCCGGCGGCGACGAGGGTCTCGAAGCCGGCCTTGATCAGGGCGGACAGGCCGCCGCAGAGGACCACCTGCTCGCCGAACAGATCGGTCTCGGTCTCTTCCTTGTAGGTTGTTTCGAGCACGCCCGCGCGGGCGCCGCCGATGCCGTTGGCCCAGGCCAGCGCGATCTGCTTGGCGGTGCCGGTGGCGTCCTGCTGCACCGCGACCAGGCACGGCACGCCGCCGCCCTTCTCGTACTCGCTGCGGACCAGATGCCCCGGGCCCTTCGGCGCGATCATGACGACGTTGACGTCCTTCGGCGGCACGATGTACTTGAAGTGGATGTTGAACCCGTGGCAGAAGCCGAGGGTCTGGCCCGCCTTGAGGTTCGGGGCGATCTGGCCGGCGTACACCTTCGCCTGCACCTCGTCCGGCAGCGTCACGATGATCAGGGCCGCCCCCTTCATCGCCGCCGCGATGTCGCCCGGCTTGAAGCCATGCTCGACCGCCAGCTTGTAGTTGTCCGTCCCCTCCAGCTCCGCGATCGCCACCTCGATCCCGCTGTCGCGAAGGTTCTGGCTGTGGGCATGGCCCTGACTCCCATATCCGATGACCGCTACGCGCTTGCCCTGCAGCGGTGCGATCGGGGCTTGATCCTCGTAGTAAATCTTTGCTGCCATTGGACTTATCTCCTTTCTATCTCAAACATGCATCACGTGCGAATACCGGAGTCCGACGGGTTTCGGCGGCTGATTATAAGCCCGCGCCGCCTGCGAGTAAACTCCCGCCTTGCCCCCGGACCCAAGGTTTTTCCCCGGCCGTGCTTCGTCGCTCGTCGCTCGTCGCCCGTCGCTCGGGCGAGCGTAGACGCGTAAATGCGTAGAAGCGTAGATCCGTTCCCCTCCGGCCTACAGCCTAAGGCCTCCCGCCTGGCGTGGCTCGTCGCACCCTTCTCACCTTTTGCCTTTTCGGGTCCCTTGGGCTATAATGGCGGATGCACTTTGGGAAGGAGCGGCCTCGGAGAGGATGACGCTTCGTTTTTGTTCTTCGGGCCGGCGGATTTCGCTTGACGGATCATAACTTATAAGTTATATTCCTATTGGGTTATGCCGATATGGCGTGGGACGTCGAGTATACGGACGAGTTCGGCCTGTGGTGGGAGTCCCTGACCGTAGCCGAGCAGGAGTCCGTGGCCGCGACCGTGGGCCTGCTGGAGATCGAAGGGCCGCGTCTGCCGTTCCCGTACAGTTCGGGCGTTGCCGGTTCCAGGCACGGGCACATGCGTGAGCTTCGTGTCCAGCACGCCGGACGGCCGTATCGGGTCCTGTACGCCTTTGATCCTCGCCGCTGCGCGATCCTGCTGATCGGCGGGGACAAGACGGGCAACGACCGCTGGTACGAGCAGTTCGTCCCGGTCGCCGACCGGCTCTACGAGGAGCATCTGCAAACGTTGCGAAGGGAAGGCGATTTGTGATGGCCAAGAAATTCAAAGACCTGGTGGCGAAGATGTCGCCCGCCAGCCGCGAGCGGATTCGCGAGCGGACCGCGACGATGGCTTCGGAGATGGCGCTCCAGGAGTTGCGGCGGGCCATGCAGTTGACGCAGCAGGAGATGGCCAAGAAGCTCGATATGAACCAGGCCGCCGTCTCCAAGATGGAACACCAGTCGGACATGTACGTCAGCACGCTCCGCCGCTTCGTCGGCGCCATGGGTGGCGAGCTGCGCATCGTCGCCCACTTCCCCCAAGCCGACGTCGTCATCACCCAATTCCGCGACCTCCACCCCACCGACCGCTGAAGCCCTCCGCCACAACCCGGCGGCTGTCGCGCCAGCGGCCCAGCCGCGCTACCTGCGATTCGCAGGTACCGGGATACTCCGGCCGTGCTTCGTCGCTCGTGGCTCGTCGCCCGTCGCTCCCCTCGGACGGGCGTATTTCGTGTCTCGAATCTGGTATCTCGCGTGGAACGAGCGGCCCTTCGATGGCCTCTGGGAAGCGTCTCCGCTCCACCCTGGTCCTGTGCACGCGAGAGACAAGATACGAGCTAAGCCTGCGCCGAGTGAAGTCGAGGGGAGATACGCCGCCCCCGGCTGCCCTGCAGCCCAAGGCCTATCGCCAGGACACCGCAATTGTCTCGCAGGCTGCGAGACGAGCGGACGCCGGCGCGCCGCCTGAGCCAATGGCGTCTCTCCCCCGGTTTCACAACGTCGTCCTGCTGGAGTCGCTCAAAGACCCACAGCAGCGCCTCTGGTATGCCCGGCAAGCGGTCGAGCACGGCTGGTCGCGCGCCGTGCTCGTGCACTGGATCGAGTCAGACCTCTACGCGCGCCAGGGCAAGGCCGTCACGAACTTCTCGACCACGCTGCCGCCGGCGCAGTCGGAGCTGGCCACGGAGGTGATGAAAGACCCCTACACCTTCGACTTCCTGACTCTCGCGTCCGACGCGGCCGAAAGGGACCTGGAACGGGCGCTGCTCGATCACATTCGCAGGTTCCTGCTGGAATTGGGCGCGGGCTTCGCCTTCGTCGGCCAGCAGATCCATCTTGAGGTCGGCGGCGAGGACTTCTATCTCGACCTGCTGTTCTATCACTTGCGGCTGCGTTGCTTCGTCGTGATCGACCTCAAGGCCAGACCCTTCCAGCCGGAGTACGCCGTTCATGCGAGCATCGGAGCATGGCGCGCCGCTGGCCAAGCCATAGAGGACGGGGGTGCAAAACTGAGGTCTTTTCCTTGCATCTCGGTCGTCACGCCTCTACGATGATACCTATGCACAGACGTGAGGTTTCGTTTGGTTTGGAGGCTAGGGCCACAGGACAGGGCTACAGGAAGACGATCACAGGTTGGTGGAAACGCGCGACGGGATACGGGGACACTTGCGATGGACTCTGAGAGTGTAGGCGAGAGCGCTGAAAGGTTCGTAGTTGTCGGAAACGATACCGATCAAATCGATGTCAAGATCAGCCATCGAATCATCCAGCTCTTCTCCGAGGGCTTGTACTCAAGTCCCAACAAGGCTATTGAAGAACTGGTGTCCAATTCATTCGACGCCGGTGCACACAACGTCCACATCGTTCTATCCCCTGATCTACGTGACGCCGACGCGACGATCGCAGTAATTGATGATGGAGAGGGAATGGATGTCGAGGGTCTCAAACAGCACTGGATAATCGGCGAGAGCCTGAGGCGCAAGAGCTCTGGCCATCGGACGCGCAAACCCATCGGCAAATTCGGTATTGGCAAGCTCTCGACATATGTTCTGGCCACAAAACTCACACACATCTGCAAGTCAGGCGGCGCATATTATGCGGCTACAATGGACTATTCCCGGCTGACCGGCAGCATTGAGGAA
>CAZNSM010000157.1:0-11594 GCA_964575615.1 uncultured Pirellulales bacterium
GGTATGCCCTCAGAGGGCGATCTCGCTGGTATGTGGCAGAGTTTCGTGATACAGCTCCCACGTGGACTACAAAACGGGGGATCTTCCGGCTTTCATCGATTCTCTGTCCGTCTGGTGCGTCTGTTGGAGTGAAGCGGCGTCTTCGCGACGCCGTGCGCTGACCCGAGACAGAAAGAAGCGGAGAAGCAGTTATGACCACACGATCCGTTCTTGTACTGGGAATGCTGTGGACCTCGGTTGCCTTCGCCAATGGCGCTGGCGGAGGGCCTTTCGATCGCGAGGAGAGCATCGAGCAACTGCGTCGATTGCTGCGTGACGGGAGCATCACAGGTCAGGGTCTCTCGCGGCGTCGCACGCTGGAGGAGTACGAGCAAAGAGGGGCCGAGATCGCTCGCTGGCCGGACGAAGGGATCAAGCCCCGACCGGACAACGCCGCCTTGTTGTACTATCAGGCATTGGCTCACTACTCGCCCCCGGACCCCTGCACCTTGGTCATTGTGAATCTGATGGGCCAGGGACGGCGGGAGCCCGATGATCGGGTGCGAAGCTACCTGGGAGGCAACCTCAGAACCATCCAACTGACCCAACTCGCCTCACAGATTTCTCCATGCGATTGGGGACTGACATACGATTACAGATTGGGGTTTGGCACAGAAACGATCACCGCGTTGCAGCGTCTTAGGGTTCTCTTCGGCACGCATATCCGGACTCTGGCCGCCGACGGCCACTACCAGGGCGCGCTTGAGAATGCTCTGGCACTGCGCCGTCTGGCACGGCACATCGGAGACGAAACACACGTGCAGTATCTGGTCTCCCGCATGGTCGAGAACGCGGCTCTGCATACGATGTTGTATGTTTTGAGCTCCATGCCTTCTGATGAAGACGCATTCGTGATGCTGCGCCATCAACTTGAGGTGTCGGACAGGTCGCCTTCCTGGCTGGGGCGAGCCCTGAACAAGTGGTGCGACCTGGAGCTTCGTGAATGGCGTCTGTTCCAGGGGGACCGTTCCTTCGAAAGGTCCTGGGCGCTGGAGCAACTGAAAGATCAGAAGGGGGCAGATGAAAGGGCGACACTCAGCGATCAACAACTGCTCATTCGATTCCTTTGCGAGCAACGGATGTGCCTCGACCGCCAACACGGCCTGTCTGTACCTGCCGAGTTGTTCACGCAAGCCCGCCAAGCGTTCGATGCGTTTGTGGATTCGGCGGTCCATATTATGGAGAGCGACATCGCCTACGATCTGAAGCAGCAAGCCCTCAAGGGACTCGAACGTCAGCTCGCCAGCGCCATGAATCAGTACGAGCCTGTGGCTCTCTTGCGGGAAGGTCCGACACGTGTGGAGGACTACCATCGCTTCATGACCTTCGACGCAGCCCTCTTCAATTGCCTCAGAGCAGCCGTGGAAATCCGCCTGGCGGAAGCCCACACGGGGAGCTTGCCCGAGATGCTTCCCAAGGGGTTACCGAGCGACCCGTTTACGGGCAAGAGTGTTGAATACGAGCGAACCGCCGACGGATTCGTTCTTCGGATTGATCCCGCAGGAATCAGCGATTACGGCGAGAGAACGTTCGAATTCACGGTCACTCGTCCATGAGAAGGTGAGGGTCGCGTGTCGGTGGCGCTGCCGGTTTGGCTCAAGAGAAGAGGCGGGCGTGGTCGAAAGAGGGGGCAGCGGGGTCCGGGCCGGGGGCCTCGTGGAATGCTGCGAATGGCAAGAGAAGGGAACAGCGACATGCGCCGACTGCTGCGATGGGTGATGCTGTTGTCGATGGGGCTGTCGGTGACGGCCGGCGGCGCCTCCGGTCCCGAGTTGCGCGGGATCTGGATGCACGCGACGCAGGTCAAGACGCCGGGCGAGGCCGATGCGCTGGTGGCCAAGATCGACAAGGCGAACCTCAACGCGATGTTCCTTCTGGTGTGGTACTGGGGCGGCCAGGCGTTCTTCCGCACCGACCTGTGTCCGATGGGCGACGGCGTCCAGGCGGGCTACGATCCGCTGGGCTACATGGTCAAGCAGTGTCACCAGCGAGGCATCCAGGTGCACGCCTGGTTCGTCAACGGCGCTTACGGCGCAGCGCAGCCCAAGCACGTCCTCGATAAGCACCCCGACTGGGCGGTCGACGAAGGGGCGGGCAGCAGCCTGTGGTACGATTTCGGCAAGCCCGAGGTCCGGCGGTTCCAGAGCGATCTGATGATCGAGTGCCTCAGGAAGTACGATATCGACGGGCTCCATTTCGACTACATCCGCTACGGCCCCAGGCAGTGCTATTGCGACCACTGCCAGAACGAGTTCGCCAGGCGGTACGGCTTTGAGCCGATGACGGGGGCCAGACGGACGACGTTCCCCGCGGTCGTGGCGGGCATGTCCGCGAATCTGCTGGCGTCGCCGACCACGGCGGCGGTCCTGGCGGAGTTCTCCGACGGCTCGCCTGCCATCGCCTTGAACAAGCTGGGGGCCGGCAGCGTGCTGCTGCTGAACTGGCACGCCGAGAACGAGATGCCGCCGGCAGTCGCCGAGACGGTCCGGCTGACGCTGGGCGTTTGGACGACGGGCGGCGGGAAGGTCTTCCTCGCCACGACGGAGGCGACGAAGGCCGAGTACGGGACGGGTTCGCTGGACGCCGCGAGGACCGCACTGACGCGGCTTGGCCACAGGCCGGCCACGATCGACGCCGAACGGATCGCGAAGCTGCCGGCCGGCAGTGTGCTGGTGCTGCCGGCGGTCTACGTCATCGAGGAGAAGGCAGCGAAAGACATCGAAGCGTTCGTCAAACGAGGCGGACAGGTGCTGATGCTGGACGGTCCCGTCAAGTCGATGCACCTGCCGGCTATGCGCCGGATCACAGGCTTCGCCAAAGCGGGCCGCTACGTGCACCGCGACGAGGTCATCCGCTCCACAGGCCGCAGCCCGCTGGTGCCGCGAGGTGAACACCGGATTGACCTCAAGAAGGAGAAGGCCCGGGCCGAGAAGTGGGCCCAGTTCCGCACGCAGGGCGTCACCGACCTGGTCCGGGACGTCTATCGACGGGCCAAGGCGGCCAAGCCCAAGGCCCAGGTCACCGCCGCCGTGTTCAGCTCCATTGAGTCAGCCCAGAAAGCCTACCAGGACTGGCCCCGGTGGCTCCGCGAGGGGACTATCGACTACGTCGTCCCGATGGCGTACGCCGCCGACACGCACAAGCTGGGAGAGGAGATCGCCCAGTGGAAACGCATTGATCCTCATCTGGCTCGGATCATTCCGGGCTTGTCTATCTACGACACGCGGGACGGTCGGACCGTCACGCGGGACTTCGGCTTGATCCGCCAGCAGCACCGGCTCTGCCAGCGGCAGGGGGCGCACGGCAACGTCTACTTCTCTCTTCAGTATCTCAATGACGGTCTGGTGGACGTATTCGGTCGCGAGTTCTACCCGAAAGAGGCTCCCGCCTCCGTGCCAGCCCTTCGGCCGGCACGATAGCGTTCCGAGCGGCAGGCTCAGGCGGACGGATCGAGCCGCCGGCCCACAAGCAGCAGCACGGCCAGGACGGCCACAGCGCCCAGCGCCAGACCCCAGATCGACGCCAACCCGAGGCTACAGGGGATATACGCACCGATCAGAGCGATCACCGCGACGACGAGGCTGTAGGGCAACTGCGTGCGGACGTGCTGGATGAGGTCGCAGGAGCTGGCCACCGAGCTGATGATCGTCGTGTCGGAGATCGGGGAGCAGTGGTCTCCGAAGATGGCTCCATCGAGGACTGCGCCGAGGCTGACCATCGTCGTCAGTCCGTACGAGTTCCCGTCGAGTGCGAAGGCGATGGGAATGGCCGTGGGGATCAGGATGGCCATCGTTCCCCAGCTCGTCCCCGTCGCGAAAGACGTCATAGAGGCCACGACGAAGAGCAGGGGAGGGAACCAGTGCGGCGGGATGCGATCCGCCAGCAGGCTGGTGAGGAAGTCGCCGGTGTGCAGGCTCTGACAGCAGTGCTTGAGCGACCAGGCGAGGATCAGGACGATCGAGGGCAGCAGGGCGCGTTTGACGCCCCGATAGACGCAGCCGGGCAGGGCCGACACCGCCAGCGAACCCGACAGTCTGCCGCACAGTGTCGCCAGGACGATCCCGAACAGGGCGGCGCACATGAGCATCAGATGGCTGTTCTCCGAGGCGCTGATGACCTGCCGCCAGTAGTCCCAGCTCAGGGGCGAGCCTCCATCGGCCAGCTTCGCAGGTCCGCCTCCGTCGAGCCACAGGCCCGTCATGTGGAAGGCGACCAGCCCACCCAGCGGCAGCAGGGCGTTGACGGCCCTGGCGCCGGCGTGCCGGTCGGCGTCTTGCCCGGACCTCTGGGGGCCGAGAGGGCCGTCCCGGCCGGCCGCGTCCCGCTCGGCGGCCCGCATTGTGCCAAAGTCCCGACCCATCAGCACTTGCGCGAAGATGAAGAACAGCATCAGCAGGCAGTAGAACCGCGAGCTCAGGGCGTCGAAGAACATGGCATAGCCGGACTTGCCCATGCCGAGCTGCGCGCTGACATCGGCGAAAAGCCCGACCTCGTAAGCGATCCAGGTGCTCACAACCGCCAGTCCCGAAACCGGGGCGCTGGTGGCGTCGACGAGGAACGCGAGCTTGGCCCGGCTGGTTCGGAAACGATCGGTGATCGGCTGCATCATCGAGCCGACGATGATCGCGTTGGCGTAGTCGTCGATGAAACAGACCACCCCCATCGCGGCGGTCGCCAGTTGGGCCGACTTCTTTGTTCGCACGCGCTTGAGCAG
Source organism: uncultured Pirellulales bacterium (assembly GCA_964575615.1). Lineage (GTDB taxonomy): Bacteria > Planctomycetota > Phycisphaerae > Sedimentisphaerales > Anaerobacaceae > Anaerobaca. The sequence goes on from CAZNSM010000157.1 coordinate 4,754, forward strand.
CCAGACCACGATGCCGGCGAAGCCTCCCGAGGCGACGATGATCTCGACCATCGTGAAGATCGGCGGGATGAAAGACAGGATCAGCAGGTTTGTGCCGGTTGAGACCGTCTGGGCCACGTAGGATGCGGTCGCGGCAATGCCCTGGCCCCATGCGTGGCCGCTGGCAGGGGCCTGCGGGACGCTGGCGAGGAAGCCTCCGACGAGGATGGCGACGCCCAGGCTGACCATGACATGGTGTGTCAGGAAGGCCAGCACGATCGCCAGCACGGGCGGGACGATGCTGTACCATGCGGCGTGGGGGCCGGACCCGTCAGCGGGGGCAAGCCATGCCGCCAGAACGCACACGGTCGCGAAGACCGCCGCCGCTCCGGCAATCCTGGTGATCGTCTTCGTCTGCAAGGCGTCCTTGAGTCCTGAGCTGTCCATGCACAGCCGTTCGGCCCGCGACCTGGTGGCTGAAACCCGTGCCGGTATTCTCTCGGAAGCCGCGATCAACGCAAGCCAAAAAGATGAATCCGCCGGCACTTCGCCGGGTTTCTGTGCAGCAGCGGCGCCCGTGGAAGGCCGGCCGTCACCCGCCCTTTCTCTGCTGGTCCTATATCGTTCTGCTGGATAGTGCTTCGAAGGGCCCTGTCAAAGCTGAGACAGCGGTGAGGTCGGCTGCCGATCGTCCGCTGGAGGCCCGGAGGGACGCCGTCACCTGCCCGGGAAGCCGGCCGAGCGTGCTATCCGCCTGCCTGTCGCGTAAAATCTGTCATAATAGTACTGATATGAGCGTTTTGTGCTTGCATTTCGTCGCCGGCTTGGGTATAATATTGTCCTGGTCGGGGTAGTGGCAGCGAGGGAAGAGTGATTGCCCACAAGGCATGGTTGCGTGGTTGGCCGGGAGTGCAGTGCATTATGAAGACGGTCGTGGTTGCGTTGCTCTTGGTTGCTCTTGTCGCAGGCTGTAGTCCAGCAAATCGCAAGGGGCTGATTGCCGCCGGATATGCACCGGAGTATGTCGACGGCTACGTCGACGGGTACTCGGCCGGATGCCATACCATCGGCCATCCCTTCTACCGGTTCACACGCGATACTGCCCGGTATGAAGAGGACAACCACTACAAGAAGGGGTGGGAGGACGGCTTTACCATCGCCCGCTGCGACTACGCCGCTGTGTGGTAAGACCCGATTCGATTGCCCTGTCGCCGACTTGGCTTTCTCGAAGCATGAGCTCCCACCGCATTTCCCCTGTCCGTTTGGCATCGCGCCGAACATAGAGTAGACTTTCTTTGGAGCCTCTCACGGACCCGGTCGGGGCGCGCCGTCAGTTTCGGCCCAGCCCAAGGACGTGCCGTGAGGGGCCCGACCCAAGCTTCACATCCAGCGAAAGCTGGAAAATCTGGTGAGTGGCACGCACCACTCCGCCGCCTCAGGTGCGTGCCACTGTTTTTTTGCGCAGCGCCAGTCAGACGGAATCGAGATGGATCGCGGCGTGTTGCGCCGGCGATGGCAGGTCCGGCAAACAGCGAAAGAGCCGCGTCCGATCCCTCACGCGGTGAGTCGGTTGCGCGGCTCGAGCATGCAAGTGATGTGTGTGAAGTGTCGAGGGTCTGCGAGCGTTCGCTTACAGGAGGACGACGGGTTCTGTCTCCTCGGAGAACTGCTTGGATTCGCGTTTGTGGGTCTTGAGCTGAACCTGGGGCTCCTCCGCCTCCGCCGTAACAGACGCCTCCAGCGGCGACCAGCGGCTCTTGGCCTTCTTGACGATCTGGATGAGGCGGCCGATCACGGAGTCCGGCGTGTCGTCGAACGGGTCCACGACCAGGCCCTTGAGTTCGTCGAACAGCTCGTCAGATATCTGAATGCTTTTCATGACTCTCCTCCCCTGGCAGGATGGCTGGTTGCTTCGTACGGCCTCAGCGCCGCACACGATCACCTCACACAAAATATAGAAACTAATCGTGGTCCGGGGCAAATCGTTTGTCCGTTTGCCGCAGGAACCCCCCCCGGTTCCAAGGCCACCGGGTTGACCGGAGCGGGCGAGTCCATCGCGCCGGCGTGAGCCGGCAGGATGGCCCGTGCCTCGGTATTGTGGAAACTACGTATTTTTCGGCCTCTGCCGTTATTTGGAACGTCACAGCCTCAACTGTGCACAAGATGCATCGAGAACAGATATGACGGTGGGTGATGCATACGGCAGGTCACATGATACCCGGTGGCATCGTCGCCGGGCTGTTTTCAGGTAGGCGTGGTTTCTGCGAAGGGACTATGAGAACGGTCAACGACATGCGGTACGAGATTCGTCCTGCCGCCGCAGGGGACATCGGCGAGCTTGTGAGAATGCAGATTGCCTTGCAGCAAAGCACGCTCTGCGCCCGGCCCCGTATGTTGCGGCTGAGTCCCTGCAGCACCGCCCGGCTGCACGAGTATTATCGGGCACAGCTCGCCGCCGACGGCACGCACCTGCTGGTTGCCACGACGGGCGAGGTTGCCCCGATGGTCGGCATGGGCATGGGGAAGATCTGGATGCACGCCGGCTACGTGCCGCCGCGGTCGGGCGAATTGATCGACGTCTGGGTTGAGCCCGGCCACAGGCGCCGGGGGCTTGCCGGACGCATCGTCGGGCGGCTCCTGGACTTCTTCCATCTGCACAGGGTGGAGTTTCTGGCCGTCAACTACGTGAATGGCAACGGCCCCGCCGAAGCTCTGTGGAGGAAGCTCGGATTCAGCCCGGTCCTGGTCACCGCCACCGCCGAGCGAAGTGAGGCGGTCGCCAGGATCGGACTGGCAGCGAGTCACATTGTGCCGATGGTCTGCCGCAGGAGTGCGGCAGTCGAACAGACCGTCGCTGTCGCCAGCCTGTCCGGGTAGCCGCATCCCGCGTGCCGATGTTCAACTCGCGCCGGCTTGAGTTCTTGACCTCACTGGCAGGGCGACGTGTTGGACCCACGCCGCCGCTGCCGCGGGCATCTAACGTCAATCACGCGATGGCAAGGTTCAGGATCGAATTGGCGAGGATCACCGCCACCGAGACCGCGATCGTCAGCTTGCCGCTGCTGTGATTCGACCTCGACCAGGAAAGCAGGCCCAGGACCAGGCCCGCCAGGCCCAGGGCGTTGGCGGCGGCCAGGAATACGGCGATGTTCCCGAGGCTGCCCGGCTCGCTTTGCATGGCGAGCGAGCGTACGCGGTTGGAGCTCTGGCCGATCAGACCCCAGGGCACGCTGGACTCGGCCACCTGCTCCTGTTTTCCTTTTGTCCCCTTTTCCTTGTCGTTGCCGGCCGTGTTGTAATTGTAGATGCTTCCCGCCGCCAGCAGGGCTTGTCCACCGATGAAGACCCACGCCAGCAAGACCAGCACGAGGCTTCGGGTGTGCCGCTTCTTGTCGTTGTTGTGCACGATAGACATGCTATCCCTCCCGAAAAGACCGAAATCGATCGTTCAATACATTCTTCGACAGTGGGGCGAATCTGGTGCAGGCCCAAACCTCGCCGTCTGGAGAGGCCCGGTCCGGTTGGGGCTACGTAAATTATGGCAATGGACGGTGCGACAGACAAACGGCGGTTGCCTGAGACCTCTGCCCAAGGTGCGCTTTACAGTGATGTCTGCTGCGGGCTTGCCCCAAACGCAAGGTCCGGTATTGCGCCTGTGAGATCGTGCCGCTGCGCCGCATCCTCCGCCGCCTGGCCGATCAGGTTGCGCAGCTCGGCCCGAAGATGAGGGTGATCCCGTTCCAGACGCTCCAACTCGTTCCGAACGGCCTTCATGATGTCTGTCTGTGTGACGATGCCGCAGACATTCCTGGGGTGGTCCATCACGACCAGGCGATGCAGTCGCATGGTGTCCATCTTTCTGCCCGCGCTCAGAACCGAATAGCTCGGCGGGATGCTCACCAGCGGAAACGACATGATCTCCACGACCTGGGTCGTGGCCGGGTTCTTGTGCAGGGCAACCACGCGTCGGAGCAGGTCCTTCTCGGTCAGGATACCGCCCACCTCCTGGCGGTGCATGGCGACCAGACACGAGATGCCATGCGAGGCCATGATTCGGGCGGCCTCGGCGGCCATGGCCCCGGTGTTCACGGTTACGACCTTCCTGCTCATGACCTCCGAGACGGCGGCCAGGGGACTGATCGAGATCAGTCCGCGGGTGACGTCGGTCTGCGTGACGATGCCCACCAGCTCACCCGCCTCGACGACCGGCAGCCGCTTGATGGCCTTGGACTCCATGATCTTGCCTGCGACCATGACGGATTCCTCCGGGGACACGACCTCCACCGGACTGGACATGCGTCGCTCGATGTGCAATCGATGGAAGTCCTGGTCATCGGCGGCGACTCCCTTGAGAATGTCTTTGTCGGTGAGAATCCCGATGACCATCCCGCCGTCTGTGACGATGACACAGGAGATGTTGTTCTCGGACATTCGTTTGGCCGCAACGAGAACCGTGTCCCTGGGGCCGGCGGTGACGAGTTCGCGGCTCATGATGTCGCGCACCTTGAGCGTCGCACCGGTCACGGAGAAGATACAGGGGCCGACCGCTCTTGTCCTCGTCTGCACATCGGTTGCCTCTGCCACGGATTCCATCGGTCCGCTCCTGAAAGCAGCTTTTTCGAGTAACGCTGGGCCTTTCGTTGAATTCGACGACTTCATGCCCCTGCTGACTGCTTCTTTCGGCAAATGTCCGGGCCGACTTGGGGAAAGGCTGGATCTGCCCGACTGGGCCTGGAGCGAATCCCCATTCCCCCTCGATCCACGGGCCATTCCGGGTGTGATTGCTTCGACCGGCCGGTTGTCGCGTGCCGGATCGGCTGATATGCTGCACCGCATAGCATGTCCATATGAAAGCGCCGAACCGGGAATGAAGTCATGGATCGATTGGACAAGGCCAGGAGCCTTCTGCGTCAGTTCAAAGGTGATGGCTACTTATTCGGACCGGGCGCGCTCGGGCGGATCGGGCCGTGGGTCCGAAAAGCCGGGGATCGCGCGGCTCTGGTCCGGGGCACCTTCCGAGGCAGCGACGACTACGTGAGGCGGATCCGCCGGTCGCTGGCGGACGCCGGAGTCGAGCTGGCCGCGGAGATTCGGGGCGCCCGGCCCAACACGCCTGCGGAAGATGTCCGCCGCATCAGTGCCGAGCTGGTCCGGTCCAACGCCAATGTGGTCGTCAGCTTCGGCGGCGGCAGCACGATCGACGCGACCAAGGCGGCGATGGTGCTCTGGGTTGCAGGGGGCCGGATCGAGGAGTATTTCGGTACGGGGCTTGTGACCGAGGCACTTCGGCGGTCCGGCAGGACGCTGCCCGGCCACGTGGCCGTCCAGACCAACGCTGGCTCGGCGGCGCATCTGACGAAGTATTCGAATGTGACCGACCCGGCCACGTGCCAGAAGAAGCTGATCGTCGACGATGCCATCGTCCCGGCGCATCCGGTTTTTGACTACGACCTCACCCTCACCGAGCCGGCGGCCCTGACAGCCGATGGAGCCTTCGACGGGATGTCTCACATGCTCGAGGTCCTCTACGGAGCGGTCGGCAAGCCACACTATCGCCTGGCGGCCGACGTCGCCCAGACGGGGCTCGCCCTGATTCTCGAACACCTGCCCGGCGTGATGGCCGAGCCGGGCGACGGGCGGGGGCGCGAGGCCCTCGCTCTGGCGACCGACCTGGGCGGCTACGCGATCATGATCGGGGGCACCAACGGCGGGCACCTGACGAGCTTCTCGCTGGTGGATATCCTGCCGCATGGACGGGCCTGCGCGCTGATGAACCCCTACTACACCGTCTTCTTCGCACCGGCCATTGAAGAGGCTCTCCGCCACGTCGGGGCGATCTGGCGCCGGGCCGGCCTGATCCCCGCGCCCGCCGGGATCGACTTCGATGCCCTGTCGGGCCGCGAGCTGGGTGTTGCCGTCGCGGAGGCCATGCTCGCCTTCGCCCGGCAGGTGGGTTTTCCCACCCGCTTGCAGGAGGTGGAAGGTTTCACGCCGGCCCACCTCGACCGTGCGCTGGCCGCCGCCAAGGATCCCCAGTTGAGGATGAAGCTCCAGAACATGCCCGTACCCCTGACCGCCGCGATGGTCGACGACTACATGGGGCCTATCCTGGAAGCCGCGGCCGCCGGCGATCTGAACCGGATTCGAAACCTCCCTTGAAAACCCCGCCCGCCTGACCGGTGTTTTGCCGGGCCATACCCGACGGTGTTCACATGACTCTCGGGTCCGTCTCGAATAGCCGCATCGAGCGAGTAAAAGGCTGACCCGTCCTGACCATTTGCCTATCACCTAATCCAATCTACGCGTCGAACTAATATGTGGCTTTTCGGTACAATGAATTCTGTGTTTTTTGCAGAGGGATCGTGCCGATCAAGGAATGAAACGCGGCCTTCTGCGTGCGAAATGACACGAATCCGATTGGAAGGCAACGGCAAATGTATAAGCTGAATCCGAAGGTCGATACCAGCGGCATAGACAGCCTGACGCTCTTCGAGTTCCCGCCGGCCGGCCTCGTGGAGCTTTTCGGCGATGCCGCCGACAGCGACGGCTTCAAGATCTCCCGCAAGCACGTCTTCACCAGCGACCGGGGCGATGTCTTCGCCGTCTACGATTGGAAGCAGACCACGCTCTACCGCGGCGCCAACAGCGGCGCGCCCACCCCGGAGGAATTCTGGCGCAGTCGCGAGCCCAAGCCTCTGCGCGTCGGCGGCCGCCTCGGCAGTAATCCGCGCCCGTTCCTCAAGTGGCTCCAGGCCCAGTACGAGCTCCGCGCCGCCATCCGCCGTGCCGGCCGCACCCTCGATAGCGAGTGCGCCTGACGCCCTCGCCCCTGATGCATCCCCGGCGAAAAATGGCTCAAGCT
>CAZNSM010000158.1:0-11593 GCA_964575615.1 uncultured Pirellulales bacterium
ACCTGGCCGGCGACCGGTAACGGTTATCCGGACCCGCGTGCCCGGCAGCAACCGGACACGATCACAGAAAGATGCTACGGAGCCTGTGACGAACACGTCACAGGCTTCGTCTATTATAGGGGAGTGGTCCGGGCCGGCTTTGTGGAAGGGACCGATTGTGGTATAATGAGGTTGTCATCAGGGTGGGTTTTGTAGAACAGGAGTGGCGATGATCTCAATCCACGTGACGCCCTCGATTTCGGGGGCGGCGTGTAGGACGAAACGACTGGTTTTCCTGAATCTGCGGTTGGCGGCGGTGGCGCTCTTGCTGTGCGCCGTTGCTCCGGCGTGCGCCGGGTCGATTGTCATCAACGAGATTCACTGCAATCCCGACGACGAGAGCGAGCGGGTGGAGTTTGTCGAGCTGCACAACGGCGGCGCGGATGACGTCGATCTGTCCGGCTGGTACTTCGACAAGGGCATATCGTACGTCTTCCCCGAAAGAACCACGCTGCCGGCAGGGGGCTATCTTGTCGTCACAGAGAGCCTGGAGGCGGTTCACGCCAAGTGGAGCGTCGGCCGATTCAGCCTGCCTTCCGATCGAGTGCTGGGACCCTATGAAGGCCGGTTGAGCAACGAGGGGGAGAACCTGGTCCTGTGCAACGCCTCGGGCGAGATCGAAGACGAAGTCGACTACCGGATCGGGTTCCCCTGGCCTACCGTGGGGGACGCGGTTCCGACCAATACCAGTGGCACGGCCTATTCCATGCAACTGGTGCGTCCGGATCTGGACAACGGCATCGCAGGCAACTGGCGTTCGGCAAGTCCCACCCCGACGGCGATGAACCATGCGGTGTATTCCGAGAACGTCGGCCCATACATGGACGAGGTCCGACACGAGCCCGGGCAGCCCCCTTCCGGCCAGCCCGTAACAGTAACGATCAGAGTGACGGATCCCGACGGTGTCATTGGTGTCGCCCTGGAGTACCAGGTGGTCGCGCCGGGCAAGTACATCCCCGCGTTCCTCCCGATCTCCCAGGCTGTTCTCGATGACAATCCGGATGCGCCGCCGGCGCCGAATCCTCGGTATCACGACTCCGCCGACTGGATACAGGTCTTCCTGCGGGACGACGGCGCCGATGGCGATGCGGTCGCGGGCGATGAGGTCTACACCGCGATGCTGCCTGGCCAGCCGAACCGGACGCTGGTGCGATATCGCATCGAGGCGATGGACATGTTGGGCAAGGGGGCCATGGCTCCTCGCGCGGACGATGCGGCGCTCAACTTCGCCTACTTCGTCTACGACGGTGTGCCGGATTATGAAGAGTTCTCTTCCGAAATGCTGCAATCCCTGCCGGTTCATTTCCTTCTGACCCGCAGCGAGGACATGCGTCAGGCCTCCGATGAGGAGATTCCGCAGTTCGCGGCTGCCGGCTCCAATCCGGCCCGGTTCGTCTACAACTGGTCTGGCACGTTCGTCTACGATGGCGTCGTCTACGACAACATCCGCTACCGCCTGCGCGGAGCCAACGGCCGCTACCTGGGCGGCAGCACGAAGCGCAGCATGCGGTTCCACTTCAACCGCGGCCACTATTTCCAGGCGATGGGCGCGGACGGTGAGCCTTATCCCGTGAAGTGGCGGACGCTGACCACGGCCAAGGGTTTCGACAACCGCCTGACCCTGACGTATTCGCTCAACGAGCACATCAACTTCCACCTGTTCAACAAGCTCGGCGTGCCCGCTCCGTACTCGTACTATTTCCACTTCCGCGTGGTGGACGGCGCCGAGGAGGCCCCCGATCCCTGGCACGGGGACTTCTGGGGCCTGGGATTCGCGCAGGAATCCTACGACAGCGACTTCCTCGATGTGCACGATCTGGAGAGGGGCAATCTCTACAAGCTGATCAACTCCACCACCGACGCCAAGGCTCAGCAGCGCTACCAGGCGCCCGATGCGGTGATGGACGGCTCGGATCATGACAACATCCAACGCAACCTGACCGCCTACAGCACAGCGGAGTTCATCCGCAACCACGTACGTCTCGACAAGTGGTACGTCTATCACGCGCTGTGCCAGGCGATTCGACACTATGACTACTGGCCCAGCGCCAACAAGAACGCCGCGTGGTACTTCGAGCCGGTCTATACGCCGCAGAACAACTTCCTCGGCCTGATGTGGACGCTCCCCTGGGACACCGACGCGACGTGGGGACCCACCTGGAACGAAGGTCACGACGTTGTCTACAACAGCGTCTTCGGGGCCGACGCCGGCCATGCGGAATTGCGGACCGATTATTTCAACGCGGTCCGCGAGATTCGCGACCTGCTCTGGCAGCCGGACCAGATCGAGCCGCTGATTGATGAATTCGCCGCACCGATTGCCGAGTTCGTCGAGGCCGACCGAAAGCGGTGGCTGAACGCGCCGTCCGATGCGGGCAACTACAACGCTCTGGGCGGGGCCGGCAAGAACGGCATCGCCGCTCTGGTTCGGGACATGAAGAACTTCGCATTCACAGGCGGCAGTTGGCCCGGCGGCAGCGTCGGCGCGGGCGGTCGCGCCGCTTTTCTCGATTCGCTCGCCGACGGGGCCGAGGGGGATTCAATACCCCGCACGCCGACAGTGACGTACGTGGGCGAGCCCGGATTCCCAACCAATGCCTTGCGGTTTCAGACGTCCGCCTTCTCCGATCCGCAGGGGACACACACGTTTGCCGCCATGAAATGGCGCATCGCGGAGGTCTCGCCGGACACGCAGGCGCCCGCGCAGTCGGACAACCTCACGCTCGTGCCGGATGGAGCGTCGTGGCGCTATCTCAAGGGCCTGGTCGAGCCATCGGCCGCCACGGGGGCCTGGCGCCAGGCCGACTTCGATGACTCAATGTGGCAGACGGGCCCGACGCCCATCGGGTACGGCGAGGCGTTCATCGCCACGAACCTCGGTGACATGCAGGGACTCTACACGACGGTGTACGCACGCAAACAGTTCACCGTGTCCGATCCTGCCGCGTTCGACAATGTGCTCATCGATGTGCAGTACGATGACGGCATCCTCGTCTGGATCAACGGCCGACTTGCCGTTCACGAAAACGTCGCATCGGCCGAACCGCCTCACGGCGCCACCGCGGAAAGCGCCACCGAGATCTCCGATTTCATGTCTTATACTCTTGCAGACCCGGCCGCGTACCTGGTCGAAGGCGTGAACATAATTGCGGTTCAACTGCTCAACGCTTCTCTGGCCGGCAGTTCCGATTGCTTCTTCGATCTGCGTTTGATCGGGCATCTGGTTTCGCGGGAATCGCCCCAGGACGGCGGAACTGTGGAGGCGGGCGCTCGCAAGTACGAGATCGAGGCCGTCTGGGAGAGCGCTGAGTCCACGACGTTCGACCCGGAAGTTGCGATTCCGGCCGGCGCGGTCCGGGCCGGACGAACCTACCGAGTTCGCTGCCGGATGAAGGACAACACCGGTCGATGGAGCCACTGGTCCGATCCCGTGCAGTTCGAAGCGGGCGAATCCCTCTCGGTTGACTCGGGGACCGGACTGCGGATCACGGAGCTGATGTATAATCCGCCGGTTTTGGCTTCCGAGGGCGACATCGATAACGAGGAGTTCGAGTTCATCGAGCTGAAGAACACCGGCGACGAGGTCCTGGATCTGTCGGACGTTTCCTTCGTCGAAGGAATCGAGTTCGATTTTCGCGATGGGGACATCACGATGCTCCCACCGGGCGAATTCGTCCTGGTCGTTCGCAACCGGGAGGCTTTTCTGTCATACTACGGTTCCGAGATGGCGGCCCTGATCGCGGGGCAGTACGAGGGCAAGCTGGCCAACGAAGGGGAGGGCCTCCGGCTGGTGGACTTCTGGAGCGGCGCGATCGCCGAGTTCGCCTACGACGACGCCGACGGCTGGCCCGCCCTGGCCGATGGCGCAGGTCATTCCCTGGTGCCGCTGCCTTCGGCCATACCTGGGCCGCCGGTAGGGGCGAATGATTATTCGCTCCTGCTCCGAGACCCGGCAAACTGGCGCGCCAGCACGTACACCGGCGGCTCGCCGGGAATGGATGATCCCCTGTAGGCCTCTGGCGCTTGGCGCTTGTCGGCATACCGCGATCTTGATACCATGACTCAACCAGTTCGCAGGGGTGATCCCGATGGCCATCGGGACGTCGCCCCTGCCACTTGGATGAGGATTCTGTCATGCGATCGATTCCCATCATACTGCTGCTGAGCCTCCATGCCGGCTTGGCGGCACAGCCCAGGGAAGAGGCAATGCCCATGCAGGAATGGACCAGACAGGTGGGCGCTCAGACGAGGCCCGACAAGACCGAGACGTTCAACGTGACCGACTACGGCGCGGTCGCCGACGGCCGGACGCTCAACACCGGAGCCATTCAGGCCGCGATCGACGCCTGCGCCGCCAAAGGCGGCGGCGTTGTGACGTTCGGTCCCGGAGCGTATCTGACCGGCTCGATCTTCGTCAAGACGGGTGTGACGCTTCGCATCGACAAGGGTGTCGAGATCCTCGGCAGCCAGGATTTGGCGGACTATCCCGACATCGACACGCGCGTCGCCGGCATCGAGATGCGCTGGCCCGCCGCGCTGATCAACGTCTGCGATCAGGACAACGCGGCAATCGTCGGAGAAGGACTCATCAACGCCCGGGGCAAACCGTTCTGGGACAGGTACTGGACCATGCGCCGGGCGGAATACGAGCCCAAAGGGCTTCGCTGGATCGTGGATTACGACTGCAAGCGTCCGCGCACGCTCCTGGTATCGAACAGCTCAAACGTCACGGTACAGGGCATCACGCTCCAGCAAGCGGGATTCTGGACGGTTCACATCCTCTACTCCAGGCACGTCACGATCGACGGCGTGGTGATCCGCAATAACGTGGACGGCCACGGGCCGAGCACGGACGGGATCGACATCGACTCATCGTCCTTTGTCCTGGTGGAGAACTGCGACATCGACTGCAATGACGACAATTTCTGTCTGAAGGCCGGCCGGGATGCCGATGGGCTGAGAGTGAACCGGCCCACCGAATACGTTGTCATTCGCCACTGCGTTTCGCGCGCGGGCGGGGGCCTGATCACCTGCGGCAGCGAGACCTCCGGCGGCATCCGACATGTTCTGGCCCACCACCTTACAGCCAAGGGCACGGGCGTCGGCCTGCGATTCAAGTCGGCGCAGACGCGCGGCGGGACGGTCGAGGACATCCATCTCGAAGATATTGAGATGGACGGTGTCGGCACGGTGCTCGAAGTGTCCGTGAACTGGAATCCGAGCTACAGCTACTCGACGCTGCCCGAGGGGTACACGTACGAGACGCTCCCGCCGCACTGGAAAACCATGCTTCAGACGGTCGAGCCGCCCCAGCGGGGGATTCCCGAGATCAAAGATGTCCACGTCTCGCGGATCCGCGCATCCGGCGCCCGGCGGGCCGTCAGCGCCTCCGGCATGAGGATATCCATTCTGAAGGATTTCCACCTCAACGATGTCCGGATCGAAGCGGACACGGCGGGACAGATCATGTTCGCGAAGGGCTGGCGCTTCAACAACGTCTCGATCCAGACCCAAGAGGACCGCAAGCTCGACGTCCAGGGCTGCGAGGACATGAACCTCTCGGGGAAGGATAATTGATTATTGATAATTGATGATTGACTATTGATTATTGACTGTCGGGGCTGCGCGACGTCCTTGGAATCGTCAGGGCCCAATAATCAATAATCAATAATCAATCATCAATAGTCAATAGTCCCCCGGCTACCGGGTCTGGCACATCAGCCGGATGACGGTCAGCGAGTACGGGCGGAAATCGTAGCGGAACGCAGCCGACCGCACCGGGACTCTCGAATCGACGGGAGCGACCTTCTTCGGCGTCTCGAACGAGTTCTCGCTGTTCAAATCGTCGTCGGCCAGGACCGTCACGTTCGCGGAGAGCCCGACCGCTCTGGCGCCCCTGGCTTCGATGGTTGCCCCGACCGGTTCGGCGGTCGCGTTGACGACCTTGAGGATCATCTCGCTCGAACTCTCGTCGTAGACGGAAGAGGCGTAGAAACGCGGCTTGCCGTTGGGCGTGGTCGCGGCGTCGGCCACCTCCAGGGGCAGGACGCGGTCGCCTCGATGGACGCTGAAGAGCTTTTGCACGTAATAGTTCGGCGTTCCGAAGACGCGGAGGTTGTCGAACCAGATCAGGTCGGGCCTCCACTGCCAGCCGTCCACGTGACAGAACAGCGGCGCGTAGCAGCTCATCGTCACGAGGTCGGCGTTGTGTTCGAGGCCGGTCATGAAGGCGGCCTCGGCCAGAGCGCAGTGCCAGTTGTTGCGGTTGTCGGCGCTGGCGACGCCGATGCTCTGGGCCCCGTATTCGCCGACGAACAGCTCCGAATCGCCGCGCTCGTAGTTGTCATAGAAACCGGTGTTGTCGAGGAACCAGTCGGGCCGGCGGTAGAAGTGCTCGTCGACGATCTCGGCCTTGAGCTTGCGGTACTGCGACCAGAGGTAGTCGATCTCCTGCGGGCCGTTGGGGAAGATGGTCGCATCGGACCCGGTCCCGGCGATCAACTGGATGTCCGGGTACTTGTCCTTGATCGCTTTGACGAAGACCTTATAGCGTTCGATGTACTGCGGTCCCCATTGCTCGTTGCCGATACCCAAGAGCTCAAGGCCAAAAGGCTCGGGGTGTCCCATCTCCGCTCGCTTGCGGCCCCAGCCGCGGTCGGCCGGACCGTTGGCGAACTCGATCAGGTCCAGCGCGTCCTGCACATATGGACCCAGCTCGTCCAGCGGCGCCAGCTCGCCCGTGTTGAACTGGCAGGCCATGCCGCAGTTGAGGATCGGCATAGGCTCGGCCCCGAGGTCCTCGCTGAGCAGGAAGTACTCATAGAAGCCCAGCCCGAAGCTCTGGTAGTAGTCGGGCGTCAGGCGGTGATTGAACTCCGTGTTCCAGCGATTGACGATGAGCTTGCGTTCGGCCGGGTCGCCGATGGTGGTCTTCCACTGGTACCGCACGTCGAGGCTGCGGCCTTCCACGATGCACCCGCCTGGGAACCGCAGGAAGCCCGGCTTCAGATCGGCCAGCATCTGCACCAGATCGGCCCGCAGGCCGTTGGCGCGACCTTTCCACGTATCGACGGGAAACAGCGAGACCATGTCGAGATCGAGCGTTCCGCTTCCTTCGACGAACAGGTTCAAGCGGGCCTTTAGCTCAGTCGTCTGGGCGTGCAACACCGCGGTATACATGTCCCATTGGGAGCTGAAACCGTCGAGTTTTGCCTCGGCCAGCTTGCGATCGCCGGCGCCGACCAGCTCGACCCGCAGCGTCATGGACGCGCTGTCGGTCAGGCGGGCCAGAACGCTGAATCGGTAGTCCTTGCCCTCGCGAATGCCCATGCCGCGAAAGCCTTCGTTGGAGAGGCCGAAGCCCTGCCCGGTCTTGCCCACGCGCATACGCAGAAAGTGCGCGTTGACCTGTTCCTGCGGATAACGCTCGATGTAAATGTAGCCCTCGGAGCCCTCGCGCAGGATACGGCCCCAGCCCATGATTCGGTCGGGAAACTCGAAGGATCGGTTCTTCACCAGCTCGGCATACAGACCACCGTCGGCGCCGAAATTGATGTCTTCGAAGAAGATGCCCCACATGGTCGGCCGGATCGCGGCTCCCGGCCGGTCGGTCTGCACGGTGATGCGCGTCTGCGCCTGCGAGGCCGCCACAAGTCCCCACGTCAGAGAACACAAAGCAAGAATGGTCGATACCCTCTTCATGCGGTCACCTCCTGAAAACGCACTGCGCCGTCTCCGGCCGTCGGTCGAACCGGTGTTGTCTCGATGTTGTTACCCGATGGCGCCTCTTCTGTCAATCCGCGCCGGCGTCGGCCGGCTCAGCGGTAGCCGTAGAGGCGAACGCGCTGGATGCCGAAGTCGCCGGCCCCGATGCGCAGGTGCCTGCCCTGGTGGCTCTGATCGCCGTTCATCCAGCGACCGCCGACCCAGCGGCCGTCCACGAAGCGTCCTTCCTGGATGTCCCCGATCCCGGCGATGGGATCGCTGGGCGCATTGGGAGCAAAGGTGACGATGATGCCGCTGCCCGCGATGGTGTACTCGTCCGGTCCGGTCGAGATGAGGATGCCCCCGGCCTGAGGCCACCGCTGGGCGCCCTGGCCGCCCGACCAGCCCCAGGTGTAGTCGTGCGAGACCTTCAGCGTGTAGTCGCCCAGATCGATTTCTCGCGTCGGGTTGTCCTTGTCGAGCAGCACACCCGCCATACTGCCTCCGCCTTGCTTCGCGAGGATCAGAGGCGTCAGTTGGGCGAGCAGGTCGTAGCTCCTGGCCAGCGGCTCGTTCGCAGGGTCCTCGGTCGATTCGATCGAGAACGGGCAGAAGCCCATCGCGTCGTGCTGTCCCATTGCATAGAAGACGTTGACCGCGCCTTCCGAGCCGCGACCGGCCTCGGGAATGAACAGCGGATTGCCCGAGCGATGGTACTTGTCGCACCATTCGGCGAAATTCGGGAAGTAGATGTCCGGGCTGAGGAAGTCGATCGAGGGCGCCCCGGCCCGCCAGACGTCCATGAGGTGCGGCAGGGGACCGCCGCTGGGGTATTGGCCCGGCTTGTAGTTCGGGCGGATCAACGCCGCGTTGACGAACATAGGCAGCGCGTATTCGGCCTTGCCCGCTCTGGCGATGTGCTCGACGTAGCGGGCGAAGTGCCAGGCCATGAAGATCTCCTCCGTCTCGATACCCGGACCGAAGATCTCCTGCCATCCACCGGATGTCCTCGCTCCGGCGGCTTCCCACTGTTCCTTGAGCTCCGGCATCAGCGTGTCCGTTCGCTTCTGCAAGTAATCCATCAGCTCGCGCGGCGCCGGTTGGGCAAACCGCTGATCGGCGTCATCACTGTGGTCCCGCGCATCGGGAATCATCCCGATCTCGTTCTCCACCTGCACCATGATCACCGTGTGCTTTTGTCCGTCCACTTCGCGAAGGTGGCGCATCAGGGCGGTGAAGGCCTTTGCATCGGCGTTGCGGCTCTCCTCGCGGAAGGGCGAGAGGACCTCCAGACCCTTGCCCTGTTTGTCCCGCGCGCGGGGGAAGCGCTGTTGATCCATCTTGACCCAGAGCGGCGCGTAGCACGACATGCTGTTCTTCCAGCTCCCGAACCACAGCAGAACGAGCCGCAAATTGTGCGCGCGGGCGCCCTCGATCAGACCATCCGCGAGCGTGAAGTCGAACGTTCCCTCTTCCGGCTCGATCCGGTCCCAATAGACCGGCGCCAAGACGGTGTTGAGGTTCATCTTGACCAGCTTGGGCCAGATCGGCTCCATGTACGCCAGGTCGGATGCGCTGGAGTTGCCCAGCTCACCCCCCAGGATCAGGAACGGCTTTCCGTCGACGACAAGCTGCGTCGCGGCTCCCCGCGCTTGCAGGTGGGGGATCTCCGCGCCCTTGGAGGTGACCGCGATGGCCCCCATCACCAGGCAGGCGATCCACCGGACGAGCCGCTGTGGTCTGGTGATCTGGAAGGATGGAATGGTGGAAGGATGGAATGCCGTAGGAGCGTCAGCAGTGCGACCCATTCTTCCAGTATTCCCGGATTCCATGATTCCAGTATTCCAGTATCCCATCGTTCCAATCCCCTTGTCTTACACCACGCCGAACCCGCTCTTGACGTCCATAGGATGCCCGATGCGTCCGGATTCTGCAACCAGGCGGGCGAAGAATTGTTTGTCCCCGCGTTCAGACGCCTCGGAGAAAATCAAAACGCGTGTGGCAGCCTCAAGGCGTAGCGCAGCGAAGCCTTGGGGATGGCGGACTCGGCTGGTGGCTGGGCGTCGCGAGACTTCTGTCGTGTTTCACCATCCCTCCCGATGTACATCGGGACGGCGCGTTTGAGGTGCCACCCCCGGGGATTCGGGCGCCTCGTCGAAGATCAAAACGCCATACGCAAAACGGAGAATCGTAGGGGCGAATGATGATTCGCCCCCACAATGCCGGCCGAAGGCCGGTTTCGAATTTGAGGGTTTGGGCTTTCGTGCTTGTTTCGGAGTTCAGTATCCGGATTTCGGATTTGGCGCTATCGACATCGGCCCCGGCGTGCCGGGACGCTATCTTGATTCTTGCTCTTTGCTTTTTGCTGTTTCCTTCGCGGCGCGGTCCGGTTACCTTGTGCGGTCGGTATGGACAACCAGGACCGCAATATCGTGCTGATCGGCATGCCGGGCGTGGGCAAGAGCACCATCGGCGTGCTGCTGGCCAAGGCGCTCGGCTGCCACTTCCTCGACACCGACGTCTTCATGCAGGCGATGCAGGGTCGCTCGTTGCAGGAGATGATCGACCGCGACGGCCTGGCCGCGTTCTGTCAGGCGGAGGAGGATTATGTCCTCTATCTCGATGTGAAGAACACGGTGATCGCCACCGGCGGCAGCGTCGTCTACAGCGAGCACGCGATGCGGCACCTGGCCGAGCACGGCGTCATCGTGCACCTCGACCTGCCCGTCGAACGGATCGAGGAGCGAATCCGCAACCTCCAGACGCGGGGCGTGGTCATGGAGAAGGGCCAGACCATCCGCTCGCTCTATGCCGAACGCGAGCCCCTCTACCGCCGGTACGCCCAGATCACCATCGACGGCGCCGACAAGAACCACGACCAGGTCGTCACCGAGATCCTCAACACCCTCCGTCTATAGAGCCGCTCTCCTTCTTGTGAGCGATGGCGCGGGGCAGGGCACACCCGGCGATTCGTAAAGGCCCTGTGTCGTTTCGATTGGGATGAGATTTTCCGGTCCTTGAAAGCAATGTGTTCCTTCTGGTTGTTATATTGGTGAGACGGGAATGGTCTCGACGAAAGGGCGCTTTCGGTGAAGTGGGAAGAGAGGTTGCTGGTCCGGCGGCTGAATCGCGGCGATGCGACGGCTCTGTCGGAGGTGTACGAGCGGTGCCGGGACGATCTGCTCCGGCTGGCCGGCTCGATGCTGCATGACGGTCCGGCGGCCGAGGACATTGTGCAGGATGTCTTCGTCGCCTTCGCCGCAGCGGCTCCGACCTTTCGCCTGACCGGCCGTCTCAAGGGCTATCTGGCCACGTGCGTGGCCAACGCCGCTCGCAACCGCCTCAAGGCGTTGACGCGGCGACGAGCGACGGACCTGGGCGAAGCAGCGGATCTGGCTTCGCCGGGCGAGCGCCCCGACCGCTGGATGGTGCTCAGTGAGCGGTTCGAGCAAGTCAGCAACGCGATGGCGGACCTGCCGACCGAGCAGCGAGAGGTCATTGCCCTGCACGTATACGGCGACATGGCCTTTCGGGAGATCGCCGAGTGGCAGCAGACATCGATCAAGACGGTGCAGAGCCGCTATCGCTATGGCCTGGACAAGCTCCGGTCGGCTCTGAACGAAGATTAAGACGCAAAATGCAAAACGCAAAACGGAGAATGAAAGAAGTCATCCGCCAGGATCAAAGCAAAGATCAAAACGCAAAGTGCAAAAATGAGGAAGTCATCCGCCGAAGGCGGATTCCGCCATTTTGATTCTTGCCTTTTGCTTTTTGCTGTTTCCTTTGGATGACGAGGTGGCACGATGAAACCCAACGACGATATCGAGAGAGTGCTGAAAGAGGCGTCGAT
>CAZNSM010000159.1:0-11557 GCA_964575615.1 uncultured Pirellulales bacterium
CCATAATTCTACCATCTTTGTCAAGACCGATTTCTTCACAGCCTCAGAGTCCCCCTCGACAGGATGTATGCGTTGCTGGAAACCCCGCCGGAGGCCCTGACGCCGGGGGAGCCGGTACTGGAGTCCGATCCGCTGCGCATGTACTGTGCAGCAATCGAGGGGTGGCTATCGTTCGCCCGCGAGCGGCCCGACCTCTTTACCGAGGCCGACGTGGAAGAATGGCAGGCCCGACACCACCATGCCGAGAGCCTGCTGGAAGCCTCCGACGACGAAGACGAGGTCCGCTCCGAATTGTCCGGGTCGATCCGCGTGTGGGCCAACGCCTGGCGTTTTCACTACACCGGCGAGCAGCGGGACCGCCTGCCGCGTTGAAAAGTGAACGATTGTGGACAAAAGTAGACGAAATCGCGGGAAATCACCCCGAGGACCCTCCGGGGCCGGCTCCAAACCACGTCGGAAGGCCAAGGCGCCCGCGAAACCCCGTGTGAATGCCGAGAGCCTCACGGCCCGCCAGGTGCGGGCGATTCCCAAGATTCTCGAAGCCAAGACCTGTGAGGCAGGCTGCCAGGCGGCCGGGATTTCCACGGCGTGTTTCTACAAGTGGATGCAACAGGCGGCGTTCCGCAGGGAGTTCGAACGGCAGCGGGACCGACTTGTCGAGGCGGCGATGGGCCTTCTCTTGCAGAACGTCAACCGGGCCGTGGCGGTCCACGTGGAATTGCTGGACCATGCCGACGCCCGGCTCCGGCGGCTTTCCGCCAAGGACCTGATCGACTACTACCTCAAGCACCGGGAGCTGGCAGAGATCGAGCATCGCCTGAATGCGATTGAAGAGCGGATCGGGCGTTGAGCCGACGCAGGGCGGGGCGATTCCAGCGGCTACGGCCGGGCGTGTCGGCCCAAGCCGTTCCCGGCCGGCTCCTGGATCGGCCGGCAGCCAGATCGGCCCTTGTAGGCGATTCTACGGCTTCGGATTCTCAGCGGTCGGGTGAAAAGGGCTTGAATCACGCGCCCGGTCGGTATAGCGTGGGAGCGGTCCCGCCGGACGCGACGGGACGATGAAACACGCTTCGACGGTCCGGTCGAGCTTCTCTCACCTGGACTCGACCGCCCGTCGGGGCCTTCCTTGACAGGTGAGAGCATGTCCAAGAGCAAATCGAAACGGCTTACCAAAGAAATACAATTGCGAATCTGGGAACAGGCAAGACGTGATGAACTGGCCGGCAAGGGAAGGGACGTGGATTACGATCCTCCCTGCAAGTACAAGAGGAAGCGCATGGCAGCGGCAAAGCGGGTGGAATGCTGGATGATGAAAGACGCCCGAGCGCTGGACGTCTTTCGCGACAGGATTCGAGACGCCTGCGACCTGCGCCTTAAGACACATCTCGACCTGCGCCTTAAGACACATCTCGACCTGCCATCTGATTCGACGGAGCGGATGCGCTGGTACTATTGTTTTCTTGCCGCCATTCACGACACAGACTTGGCGGGCGCCAAGTCCATCACCCGCGACATTTGGCCCGAGCACCTTCTGCACTATATGCACTTGCCCTTCTGGGCCTACAGGGGGGACAATACCGCGTTGATAGAAGCGGCCCTGGAATGCGTCGAGCGGGACTTGGCGAAGACGATTGCACCAGAGACCACGCCCGCCGGCAAGGGGAGCGGGCCGGAGCGGACCGAATCCAAAAAAAACCTGTGTCCTATTGCGATGACGAAGAAGGACATCGGCCTCGCGTTGGGGTTGCCGGATGACCGGCGTATTGCCGAGCAGTTGAATCGACTTGCACATAGTATAGGCACCGTCATAAAGCAAGACACGCGCAAACGTTACCGCGTCGATTTGAACACGATACCGCCAGCGTACTGGGATCGTTTCAAAGACCATTTACGCAAGTTTCACCTTGTGACAGTGGACCGCTAAGACTCCTTTTGGCTGTTTGCCGCGTTGACCCTGATTGACCCTCATTGACCCTGATTGACCCTGATTGACCACCTCCCTTCTGGCATCCGCTGACCGACCCCGTAGATTGTAGGCATGGTCAATGAATTACTGATTCCGATTGAAGTGGATCGTATTCTTCGGTATCGCCCGGGGCGATCCGAACGCTTGGCAAAACGCGGCAAGTTGCCTCACGTTCTACTGCCTGGCGGAGAGATTCGATTCACGCCCAACGACGTAGAGCGGATTATCTCCAACGGCGCACACGTAAGCAGCGGTGGCAAGGTCGAGCGGATCATCGACGGCGACGCGCCAAAGGCCGGATCGGGGGTGGCGACACCATGATCTGCACAAAAAAAGCCGGGGCGGCGAGGCTCCCGGCGACGACGAAATCGAACCATCGTGAAGCCTACCGCCAGCCGAGACCTGCGTCAAGACCGTTGTTCCGATTCCGGGCGCAGAGAGACGATTCCATGGCGGCCCTGGGAGGGCTGCTGATCTACCTCCTGAGCCGCCCGCTCCCTTCGGCCGAATGTTGTTTCGGGTGGGCGCTGGCCGAACGGTGGCTGTCCGAGGCGGTCTCTCTGGGATCGGGGGTGACGCCATGAAGCGGATGAAGGCGAACAAGCCGAATGGCGCCGATCCGCTGGGCGGGCTGGGCTACGGTTGGATCGTGGCGATCGCGGACTACGCCGAGACCTTTGAGATTCGCGAGGATAAGAAGACCGTTCGGAAGTCACCCGCGCTCTACTCCAAATGGTACGGGGGCGCCAACGACGAACCTTCCGCCTGCTACATGAGGCGGATCGACAAGCTGACGCGGCGGCCGGATGGCCTGCTTCTCGAAGGCGGCTGGGGCCGGTTTCTTCGGGCCGCCGGGAATCACGAACGAACGTTCCGAGGCTACCTGACGAATGACGAAAGCAAGGCCGCCACACTGGAGGAAATCGCCGGCCAGATTCTTTTTTGCGAAGAAAGCGTAGCCCGGGACACCACACTTGGCCTGTTGGAAGTAGGGCTGATTCGCATTGTCCACGAACCCGACTGGGCGAAGCGCCGCGCCGAGTTGGACGCACAGGCGAAGGCAGCCCAAGGGGACGAAAAGGAGGGCAAAGAGAAAGCCGAAACCAAGGGCAAGACAAAGCGGGCAACCGGACACAAGAAGTCTGCTTTCCGGAAAAATCCGGAGACTTCCGGAAATTTCCGGAAACGTTCCCCTAACCTAATCGAAGATAACCTAATCGAAGATAATCGGAACGGAAGGGAACTGAAGAGAAATCAAATCGGAATCGAAGGGAAGTCGAAGGGCACGGCCAGCACACAAGAAACCGACCCGACCGTCGATTCTCCGATTCCTCCGGCGAAGAGCGACGCTGGGGCAGGTCCGCCTTGGAGCGGTCGAGAAGCCTGCCCCGCGTCGATTCCTGCCACGGGGGCGGGTCCGCCTTCGCGCGGTCGCCAAGCCTGCCCCACGCTGGGCCGCGTGCTCAAGCTGAGTCGCTACCGCTACGATCCGGCGGCCTGGGCCTTCGCAGACGGTGTGCTTCTGGCCAGTGGCTACCGACAGTCCAACGGCCCGGACCGGGAGTGTGAGCGGTCGCACTGGGCGAAGGCCTGGACCGACGCGACGGCGGAACTGCCGCCGGCCGTCTTGGACCGGTTGAAACGCGCCATCGTAGAGCAGGCGGCCACGATCCACAGCCGGCGAGCGGACTTCGAGAATCCCGAGGCGTACCTCATGCGGTCCTGGCACAACAACGTCAGAGACGCCCAGCGCGGCCGTCGCGCGGCGGGGAGTGGGTGACATCATGCCGACCGAACCCGATCCCCAGATGCGTTTGTTCCACACCTCGCCCCGAGGCCAGGGGCCGCGTCCGGCCAGCTTCAAGGCCATGATGAACATGGAGCCCCGCACAAGGAACGCCGACCCCGCCAGCTCGTTTGAGGCGGCCGAGAGGCTTCACCGGACCGGCCTCAGTGGGAAGCAGCGTTTGGCGGTCTATCACGCCCTGCGGGAGCATCAGGGGGCCACCAGCAAGGAACTGGCCAAGTTCATGGACGTGGACCGCTATACGCCGGCCCGACGGCTCAAAGAGCTTGAGGACACCGGCTGGGTCTGTCGGGGCCGACGGCGCAAGTGCCGCGTATCGGGGGTGGAGAGCCTGACCTGGTGGATCGTGCGGCGCTGGATCGACAAGCCCGATCACCCTGAGGTCCGCAAACCCGTTGCCGAGGATGGTCCCGATGGGGCGACTCCTCGACTCCGCTCGGGGCAGGCTTCGGATGCCGAACGTCCGGCCCGAGTGACCACGCCCGACGAACGGCGCCGGCTTCGCGAGAGGCTGGCCGCTACGGCCGACGAACGGACCCGCCGTTTCCTGGCCGGACTCCAGCAAGGAGAATGAACGTGGAGATCTATCGACGACAAGAACCCGAGCTGCCGCTGCTGCTGGTCAATTCCAAGCAGGCGGGCCGGATGTTGAGCGTGTGTGAACGCACGATCTTCAACCTCGTGGCCCGAGGCGAACTGAGGGCGATTCATATCGGCAAGTCGGTTCGGTTCGCCGTCGAAGACCTCAAGGCGTGGATCGCACGACAGCAGAAGAAATCCGAAAATGCGAAAGATTGTCTTTGACTTAGCGTCAGACGGGAAATAGAGTATGGACATGGCGAAGACCAAAGCACGCATGGGAAGGCCGCCGATTGACCCCAGAGACCTCCGGGGACGGCGAGTGACGATTCGCTTTACCACAGCCGAGTTTCAGCGGTTGGAGCGGGACGCGAAACGAGCGGGAATGACGATTGGGGAGTTTCTCAGGCAATGCTGGCGAAAGGAGCACGATCATGGCAACAATCGCGAGAACGAAATCGGGTAGCCGTCGGCTGTTGTACGTCGATCCGCGCGACGGGCGACGAAAAACGTTGTGGTTGGGCCGGGTATCACAAAGAATTGCCGAGGACGTCAAGGCGAAGCTCGAGAGCCTTTTGAAGAGCATCGCCCTTGGCGTCTCCTCCGACTTTGACGTGGAAGTACTCCGCTGGCTCGACAGCCTCTCTGACAAGTTCTACACCAAGTTGGTCGTCGCGGGTTTTGTCGAGAGTCGAACGCCGCAAGCGGGCATGACGCTGGGCGCCTTCCTGGACCACTACATCGAATCGCGATGCGACGTGAAGGCATCGACGCGAACGGTCTTCGAGCGGACGCGGAATCACCTGCTCGCCCACTTCGGCGCCGACAAGCCCCTGCGCGCGATAAGCGAAGGCGACGCCGACGCGTGGCGGCTGTACCTCGTGGGCCAGGGCCTCGCCTCAAACACCATCAACCGATCCTGCGGCATTGCCCGCCAGTTCTTCCGAGCGGCCGTTCGACGCCGGCTCCTTCGCGAGAACCCGTTCGCCGGACTCAAGACCGCCGTCACCGGCAACAAGGCCCGGGAGCACTTCGTCAGTCGTCAGGACGCAGAGAAGATCCTCCAAGCCTGCCCGAATACCGAGTGGAAGCTGATCTTCGGTTTGGCGCGGTTCGGCGGATTGCGGACGCCGAGTGAAACCCTGCTGCTGCGATGGGAGGACATCAACTGGTCGGAAAACCGAATGCTGGTTCGAAGCCCGAAGACGGAGCACCATCCGGGCGGCGAATCCCGTCTTGTCCCGATCTTCCCGGAACTGGCCCCCCTGCTGACGCTGGCGCTCGCTGAGGCCGAGCCCGGCCCCGGATTCGTGATTGCCAAGCACCGCGACACCGGGGCGAACCTGCGAACCTACATGCTGCGGATTCTCGCCAAGGCCGGCGTCAAGCCTTGGCCGAAGCTCTTTCAGAACCTCAGGGCTTCACGAGAGACGGAACTGTGCGAGACGTTCCCGCTGCACGTGGTCACAAGCTGGCTTGGCAACACCGCGCGGATCGCCGCGAAACATTATCTGCAAGTCACCGACGAGCACTTCGAACGGGCTGCCGAGAGAGTGCGCAAAACGACGCGCGCTCTGCACGAACCACCCTGTACCACCATGCAGGCCCTCCCTGCGGAAGGCCGGAAAAACGCGGATTTGGTACATGGTGACATGGTGTGCACGACCGTGCAAAGTCACCGGATGGGCGGTACAGGACTCGAACCTGTGACCCCCTGCGTGTAAACTTGTGTTTCGGGCATAGAATGCCTTGAATAGCCCCTTTGGACGCGGTTTACGGGGGTCAAAATGAGGGTTGAACTGGAAGGTTACTGGAAGGTGACTCACTACCAGACTCAAAGTTGACTCCAAGTACGTTCGCTTGGACGCGGAGTTAGACGCGGAAAAACGATTGACAGGCGGCGCGGACTCGATAGGTTTTGGGTCAGTGATTGACAACTGAGCAACACAGGGCGGGGTCGCTCCCCACAACTGGCCCAGGCGGTGAGGCGTGTTCATCTTCCCGCGCTTCATCGCCTGGACCGGCCCGCACGAAAGGAAGATGGCAATGACAAGACTGTCTGAAATCCGCGACAACCTCCAGAACACCCCCCCACGACTTCTCGGCGTAATAAAGACCCTGTTGGGGTGGTGCGACCCCACTCCGCGCGAGGCCCACAACCAAACGGCGCTGGTGTGCCAATTGGCCGAGCGGGGGCTATATCCGTACCGGGGCAGGCGGGCGGCCCACATTCTCGGAGACGGGATTTCGCCCCACGGACCCTACCGGGAATACGGGTACATCGTGGACGACTGGCTGCTTAAGCTACTGACGGACGACGTGTACGAGAACATCCTCCGGCTGATCGAGCGAGAGGGCGTGCCGGTCTTGGGGGCGCGTGGCGAGGATGAGCCTGTCCGTGATTTCTTGCTGCGTATGCAAGCCTGGTGCCTGTCCTTACAGCAAGGGCAGGTGAGTCTTGACCGGCCCCCACTGACCGAACTGGAACAGGAGATACTGTTCGTCTTTGACGAACGGGAGATTCTGACGACGATCCCACAAGCGGCGAAGGTATTGCGCGAGCGGGGCACCGGCCGCGATGAGACGACCGTAAAGAAGGCTGTCCGGCACCTGCTTGAACTGGGCTTATTGGAGCGGCCTCAAACACGCGACGGGAGGCCGACACGCAAGGGTAGCAGGATCAGCGCGAAGGGCAAACGCTACCTGGCGACATCGTGACACCCACATTAAGGGTACCCCCTTAATTCCCCCTTAATTCACCCCTACCCTGTTCAGTGCCGTGGTATTTTCCACGGCATGAACACGACCAAATCACAACTTGTTGGGCCTTATCAGCTTGGACGGCAGCTTCGATTGCCGGCTGACTGGTTGGTGGCTGAGGCACAAGCCGGGCGGTTGCCCCACGTCAACGCAAGGGGCCGGTACTTGTTCAACCCAGAGGCAGTCACCCAGGTTTTGGCTGTCCGTGCGACCCGCGAGGGACTGGGCGGCGCGGTCCCCTGCCCCCAGATCCCGGGGGGTGCGCAATGAGCGAGCACACGTCCCCGATTCTGACAGCCGAGCAGGCCGCCCAGTGGCTCAGGTTGAACGAAACTGGTGTGAAGGACCCGTTGGCATCCTTGCGGCGATACGTCGATCAGGGCCGGCTCAGGGCCTTCCGGTGTGGGCGGTGCCTGCGATTCCCCGTATGGGAGCTTGAGGCGTTCGTTCGGCGCGAGATTGAGGGGGGCGAACGATGACCACCTGCGAACAGACCATCGCGTCAACAATCGCAAGCCCTGCCCGCGGCGGATCTTCCACAGGGTGCCCGCCCGCGATGTCCGGCGGCGCGTCGAAAGGGGGCCACGAATGAACCTTGCTGATTTCAAGGCTCTGGTCGAGCGACATGGCCCAGTAGTTCGTGACGGCGGCGATTGGCGCGGACGTTGCCCGTGTCACGACGATGATGGGCGACGCGGCGATTTGACTTTCCGCCAGGGCGACGACGGACGAATCGTCTTGCACTGTTGGGGCGGATGTTCGGCGAAGAGCGTCGTCTCCGCGCTGGGGTTGCAGTGGTCGGACCTCTTCTCGGAGAACGGTCACGGCAGGCCCCAGGCGACGGTAAAGCCCCAGAAGGTCTATCGGACCCTGTACGAGGCCGTTGAGGCCATCCAGCAACGCCTGGGCGGCTCATACACATCTGATTGGACGTACCACGACGCCAGCGGCGTCGAGGTGATGTACGTGGTGCGATTCGACGCCTGCAAGGCCCTGGACGGCAAGAAAACCTATCGGCCTGTTCATCCGGTCCCCGGCGGATTCGCCGAGGGCGACCCCGCAGGCCCCCTGCCTTTGTATGGCTTGCCGAAGTTGCTGGCCGATACCAGCAGCCCAGTGTTCATCGTTGAGGGCGAGAAGTGTTGCGATGCGGGCCGGAAGATCGGCCTGTTGACGACCACGTCCGCCCACGGCGCGCAGAGTCCTCAGCGAACGGACTGGCAGCCGTTGGCGGGGAGGGACGTCGTGATTCTGCCCGACTGCGACCAACCGGGCGAGAAATATGCCGCGACCGTGGCCGACATCCTCACGGGCCTGAATCCGGCGGCGCGGGTGAAGATCGTTCGGCTGCCCGGCCTGCCTGGCGGCGGCGACTTCTATGACTATATTGAGCAGTCCGAATCTAAAAACCCGGAAACGATCAAGGCGAATGTGCTGACAACGGCAGTGGAAGTCCCGTTGACACGATCTGCGGCGACGGCCCGCAAAGCAGCCGAAGCGATGTCTCCTGACTACGTATGCATGGTCGATGTTGAGCCCAAGCCTATTCGGTGGCTCTGGCAGGATCGTCTGCCCGGCGCGATGCTCAGCCTCCTTATCGGTGTAGAGGGGCGCGGCAAGACATTCGTCGCGCTTGACATGGCGGCGCGGATCACCACGGGGCGTTTCTGGCCGGATGCACAAGCCCCGGAAGATGTACCACTTGTTGGTAACGTCGTTTTTTTGACCAGCGAAGATCACCTTGAATACACAGTGCGACCCCGGCTTGACGCGATGGGTGCCGATGCTTCGAGGGTGTTCGCACTGCGCGGCGTGAAGTCAGAAAAAGGCAGCGAGTTCTTTGACGTGGTGAAGCACCTGCCTGCGCTGGAGGAGATGGTCAAGTCCATTGGTAACGTGCGGTTGATTATCTGCGACCCGCTGACTGCCTTCCTTGGAGCGACCGACCAGCACAAAAACGGTGAAGTCCGCACGGCTTTGGCCCGATTCAGCGGGCTTGCCGAGCGGTATGGCTGTGCTGTGCTGGGAATCTCCCACCTCAGCAAAGACGCGAGCAAGGCAGCAATCCACCGGACAATCGGAAGCGTCGCCTTCAGCGCAGCGGCGCGGGCTGTGTGGGTTGTCGCCGACGACAAAGACGACGACACGCGGCGGATCTTCTGCCCGGTGAAATGCAACCTTGCGCCACTGGCGAAGAGCTTGGCATTCCGAATCGAGGATGGCGCGGTTCACTGGGAAGTGGGTCAATTCGAGGCGAACGCCAACGACCTTTTGTCCGACGGGAACGGTGAATCCCCCCTGAATGAAGCGGTTCAATTCCTGCGCGAGATATTGGCTGATGGTCGCGTGCTGTCGAAGGAAGTCCAGAAGCTGGCGAAGCAAAGTGGCATCTCCGAGCGGACCTTGAATCGCGCCAAGAAGGTGGTCGGGGTGAAGTCCGAGAGAGAAGGAATCGGCGTCACGTCCGTTTGGTTCTGGAGGCTGAGCCAGTGAAAGGACAGTTGGCAATCTTAGGAAGGCAAAACCGCTTTTTTGGGGCAAAAAACCAAACATTGCCCATAGATTGCCAAAGACACAAAATGGCAATCTTAAAAGATTGCCACCAAATCCTTAAGAATGACGCAAAAACCCAAAGATTGCCAAAAGTGTGTGTATGGCAATCTATTGGCAATCTTTGGACAGCGAGAAAGGATCAATGATGGGCAAAAGCTACTTGCGAGTGCCCCTGGACCGCCTGCGGCAGGATGCGCTGCACGGTGTGTCGGCGGCAAGAGAGGCGTATCGGCAGCGAGATCCGGTTCACGCGGACATCGACCTTGGGCCGGTGGTCGATCCTGCCGAACAGGCGGTGTATCGGCAGCGTCTGATGGCAGAAATTTGTGGGCGGGGGTCGTCAAATGTCGGTTGAAAAAACGATCACCATCAAGCAGGAACGAGCCATTCTCCTTTTGCTCCAAGGCAACAAGGCCAAATCGGTGGCCCGCAAGATGGGTTTGAGCGAACGCACGTTGGATCGTTGGAAGCGGGACCCCGCGTTCTGTGCGGTACGCGACGCGACCCGTCAACGGATCTTCGATGAAGCCGTCGCAAAGCTGGCCGGCATGGCCGACGAGGCGGTGGAGAAGTTGCGGGCCATTCTCACGGGCAAGGTCAAGCCCGACCATGGGATGCTGCGAGCGATCGAAATCTGCTTGCGAGAGGCCCGCGCAACTGAAGAAGTTGGGATTCGTCAGATGATTGCGGAACTGAAGGACGAGGTGTCGAGGCGACAGGCATGAGGTTCTTGTCAATCCATCGTGAGCTTGGCAGCATCCGTCGGCAGTTGCGGGCGGGCAAGCGACAGGTTTCCCAGGAGCAGCTACAGCGGTACGCGATGGACGGCATGCTGCCCGAGGATGGGCTTACGCTGGCTTACGTCCGGCTTACACAGGCGGCCCTTCGCGCGATGGAGTCGTCCGTTGGTGGCGACCATGAGCAGGTTGTCGGGCAGTACGAGCAGGCCCTTTCCGATTGGCAGCAGGCGCTGAGAGGGGGTGCCTTATGAACGAGCGTCTGCCTTCTATGCAGGGGGTCAAGGGCGCGCAACGGCAGCGGGCGTCGGGTGTTGCGAGTCGCGGGCAATCCCCCGCGTCCATGCCGTTGTCGAAAACCCGAAGTCTGAAGCGTTTTGACCGGGCGGTGCTCAAGGGCGGCGACCTGCTGGTGTACCACAGAATTTAGGATGCGCTGGACGCCATGAGCAACCCCCACGGCGTTGTCTGTGCTCACATTCAAACTGTCGTCTTCGCGGTGCGCGATCGGTTCCCCGAGTATCCGCGCCCCACGGTGGCCGAAGTCGAGGCCGCGATTGTCTACGGGCGGCACGTCGGGCGGCTGGAGCGGCTGCCGCGCCATGTTACCGACCCCGAGGGCATCATCGCTATCCGCTTTTTGAAAGGATCGAAGAATGACCGATGAGCAGCTTGCGAACAATGTCACGGTGTCTGGTCGGCTTATGGGGCGGCCCGACTTCTCTAAAACCGAGACCGGCAAACCCCTGGCGCGGTTCTGGCTTGTGCATGGCAACAATCAGGTGCAGTGCTTCGCTGTTGGCGCGATGGCTGAAAACCTACTGCGTTTTGGGGCGGCGGGCGTCGAAGTTCTGGGACACGGGCACTTGGAATGGTTCCACGGCGATACGGAGCAGCCCTACGTTCTCCTGGACACCCTTGCCTTCACCAGCCCGCGCGAAGTGGCAAATCTGATGGGGTGGCACCTACAATGACAGCGACCGCGCCGACAAATCGTTGGACCCCTGCGAACCTGGACCCGAGGCAGGCAGCCTTCTGGCAGAGCACGGCCGCGATAACAGCGGTCCCGGCTTGTCGCCGGTCCTGGAAAACCGAGGGCGCAAAACGCCGTCTCGTTCGTGCGGCGTTGACTCCAAGTCCGCACACAGGCCGGCG
>CAZNSM010000160.1:0-11355 GCA_964575615.1 uncultured Pirellulales bacterium
GGCCACCGCCGGACCTACATCGGCGCCCTGCCCGGACGGATCATGCAGGAGCTGCGCAAGTGCCACAGCCGCAATCCCGTCTTCATGCTCGATGAGTTGGACAAGATCGGCGCCGACTTCCGCGGCGACCCAGCCAGCGCTTTGCTCGAAGTGCTCGACCCCGAGCAGAACAGCACCTTCAGCGACCACTATCTCGACCAGCCGTTCGATCTCTCGGCCGTGATGTTCATCGGGACCGCCAACTACACCGAACCGATCCCGCCGGCCCTGTTCGACCGCATGGAGCTGATCGAGCTGCCCGGCTACACCGAAACCGAGAAACTCCGCATCGCCAAACGATACCTCGTTCCCAGGCAGCTCAAGGAGCATGGACTGAGCAAGTCGCAGTTGACCATCCGTGACGAAGCGATCCGCACCACGATCAACAGCTACACCCGCGAGGCGGGCGTGCGCAACCTGGAGCGGCACATCGCCGCCATCTGCCGGTCCGTCGCCACCCAGATCGCCAAAGGCGGCAAACGACGAGCGACCATCGGCGCCAAGGACCTGGCGCGCATCCTCGGTCCGGCCCAGCACGAGTCGGAGCTGGCCATGCGGACCGGAATCCCCGGTGTCGTAACGGCCTTGGCATACACGCCCGTCGGGGGCGAGCTGCTGTTCATCGAGTCGGCCTCCATGCCTGGCAAGGGAAACCTGCAACTGACCGGCCACATCGGCGACGTGATGAAAGAGAGCGCCCAGGCGGCCTTTTCTCTGGTCAAGGCCAGCGCCAAGCGGCTCGGTATCGACGAAAAGCAGTTCGCCAAGGCCGACTACCACATCCACGTGCCCGCCGGAGCCATCCCCAAAG
The DNA here is from genome assembly GCA_964575615.1 of uncultured Pirellulales bacterium. Lineage (GTDB taxonomy): Bacteria > Planctomycetota > Phycisphaerae > Sedimentisphaerales > Anaerobacaceae > Anaerobaca. The sequence goes on from CAZNSM010000160.1 coordinate 851, forward strand.
ACGGTCCCAGCGCCGGAGTCGCCATGTTCACCTCGCTGGTCAGCCTGCTGCTCCAAAAGCCCACGCGGCCCGATGTCGCCATGACCGGCGAGATCACCCTGCGCGGTCTGGTCATGCCCATCGGCGGACTCAAGGAGAAGGTCCTGGCCGCCAAGCAGGCGGGAATCACCACCGTCCTGCTGCCGACGCGCAACAGGAAGGACCTGCCCGAGATCCCCACGGAAGCCAGGAAAGGCTTGCGATTCGTCTTCGTACGCAATGTCGAAGAGGCCCTAAAGGCCGCCTTTAACACACGTTAACCGGCCACATATCCCCCAGTTCTTCTATTTTTCCAAACTCTCCGGAAATTGCTTGACAAAGCAACCGGATGATGCTATGGTCTGCCGCGATGGACCAACGCGTACCGGATGGAATCGGTTGGGTCGCAACTACGGGTGGGGGTCGGTACGCATGGAGCACCTGCGCATCACGGATCGGAGGGCTTGCCGCACGGGGGGACAACACGTGGCCGGGCGGGCACCCGCGTTTCTTCTGAACGTCGTACTTGCGGTCGGCGTCGTCTTGTCGCTTGCCGCCTCAGCGGCAGACGCCGGATCGCCGGATGACGGCGACTTCGAACGCTTCCGCGCAATCGCCGAGAAGAACATGTTCGCCCGCCGTCGCGCCGCCGATCCAAAACCGCAAACGGCACCCCAGGTCGTCAACGAGCCGGCCCTTCCGGACATTCGCCTCGTCGGTATCGTGCGCATGAGCGATCCCTATTCCTCGATCGCGATCATCGCCGCAGGCGGCAGACACCGTCTCTGTCGTGTTGGCGACAGCGTGGAGGGCTTGATCCTGCGCAGCATACGCGACCATGACATCGTCTTCGAGACCCCGTCCGGCCACTGGCTGACGGAAATCGAGCCGGACACGACGGTGTACCGCGGCACGATCCCCCAGCTTGATCCGACCGCGCCCGGCTTCGTCGCAGAGCCGGAGGAACCGGCGTCCGGCGGACGCAGGCGGCTGCCCGTTCGAGCGATCGAGGTCAGGCAACTGGCCAATGCCGGCCTGGTCACCTACAGAGAGAACGGCGCGGTCCGGGGACTGCAACTGACACGAAACGCCTTCGGACTGAAGGCCGGCGACCGGGTCACCTACGTCGACGGACAGGCCCTCTGCACCCAACGGCCTAAGCAGAAGCTCTGGCAGATCGTGCGAAAGCACACCGCATCCAAGGAGCACGATGCCGAGATCCACGTCGTCGTCGAGCGAGACAGCCGGACGCTCGAATTCCTCATCGCTCCCGTAAGCTGAGCCGCCCGCGTCCTTGCGACCGCCGGATGGACCGGCCCAGGGATCACGCCAGATCGTTGCCCTTCTCCACCACGATGGCAAAGCGGTCCGCCAGCGAGGCCAGATTCACCGCTCTGACCGCCGGCGCTGGGATCACACCGCCCCTGCCGTCAGGCAGATCGCGCGTCGTCGTGAGCTCGGCAACGATGGTGCAGCGGCATCCCGCCTCCGCCGCGTCGCGCGTCGTGGAATTCAGGCACATGTGAGTCATGTACCCCGTGATGATCAGATCTTTGCGCCCGATCCGCGTCAGCTCCGCCTCCAGCGTTGTGTGCGTGAACGAGCTGGGCAGATGCTTCTCGACGACCGGCTCGCCCGCGACCGGCCGCACCTTGTCGATGATCTCCACGAACCGCCTCTGGGGGTCGAATATCCTGCCGCCGGGGGCGCCCACCTGGACGACATGAATGACCGGCGTCTTCGCCGCACGAGCCCGAATCAAGAACCGCGACAGCGCATCGACGGACGGCTCGATCTCCCAGAGAGGCAGCAGCCCCTCCGTGTATTCCTTCTGCGCGTCGACAACGATCACCACGCTCTGCGCCAGCGGCGCCGGCTGCGACGGCAGCCCGGCGATCTGTCGAAGCGTCATGGGCGCATCCTGCGAAAGTCGCTCGATTGTCATCCCGTCACCTTGAGATAAGGACCTTGTCCGTGATTGGCACAGTCCGCACGGAGCCGTCGTCGAAGACCACGCGCAGGGCGCGCGGTTCGGCCGTCTCATTGACCAGTTCCCATGCCTGGCCCGAGCGGCGGACCTGCACCTTGTCGATCCCGAAGGCCAGCTCGCGCTGGCGGTCGATGTAGACGTGGCCGTAGTGATCGAGGATTCGCATCGCCGCCTCGGCCGCCGCGCCGTTGCCCCAGTCGTAGATCGTGAAGACGCCCATCCCCTCGCCTTCGGGACTGGTCCGCCCGCCGTGGCCGTAGTTCTCCATCGTAAAGCCGTAGTCCTTGGGCCCGAACCACGGATAGACCTTCTCCCACATCGCCCGCACGGTCGGATTCTCCGGGCAGTACATCATGATGAAGCCGGACTTGAGGGCTGCGACGCCACGCTCGAAGTAGCTCGGCTCGCCCGTCGCGCAGTAGTAGTCCAGGAACAGCTCGGCAAAGAGCGTCTGGCGCGAGTCGTTCCATTCGCCGTCGCAGTTCATCACGCCGAAGCCGCCCAGCGCGGGCACGTAGATGAACGGCGGCTGCCAGACCTGCTGGCCCATCGACAGCTCGTCGAGCGTGCGCCGGCCCCATTCGAGGTAACGCGGCTCGTTCGTGGTGCGGAACGTCGCCAGCAACGCCTCGGCGGTCCAGAACATCGAGAGGCTGTTCTGCTTGTGCATCGCGTTGCGGGGGATCTTCCGGCCCAGGTACTTGTCGCGTCCCCATCCACAGCAGGACCAGTACGTCTCGAAGTCCTCCCATCGGCCCTCGGGAATGATCTCTTTGACGACCGCGTCCATGGCGTGGACGGCCGCGTCGCCGTACTTGATCCGGCCGGTCATCTCGGCGAGCTTCAGCAGGAATGTCACGCTCATGCTCGTTTCCGGCGTCCGATTCATCACGGACCCCGGCTGGTGCGTCTCGGGGTGCAGCCAGCCTGGGAAGAAGCCCTCGGCGTCCTGCAAACTCAGCAACCGGTCCGCGTACGCGCAGGCGTACCTCAGCAGACGCTCGTCCGGCTCCAGCTCCTGGTACCAGCGAAGCATCAGCAGCGCCGTCCAGCTTGCATCCAGGACGTGGTACCACTGCGACGTGATGCCGTGGTCGTGCGGACTGCGGTTCGAGTTGCCCCAGGACGCGTGCGGCCAGCCGCGAGGACGCGGCAGCTTCTGTCCGTCGACCTCGACCGTTTCGTTCGGCGTGCCGAGCACCGCGGGAAACAACCCGTCCTTCATCGGCGCCGCCAACGCCAGCGTCTTGGTCAGGCGGGCCTTGCGAAGAAGCTCCGCATCCGACGTTTGCCGGGCGTAGCGATACAGGCCCGACGCGCTTCGCAGCGACGAGAACCACGCCTGGTTCCAGATCGACAGGAACTCCCGCTGATACCACGGGCCGGGATAGTTGGGCGATTGCGAGATGTTGACGATGAACTGCGGCGCGCCGACGCGCACGCCGCCGAGGTCGAACTCCTGCCAGACGAACTGGCCCCAGCCGTCGAACGCCCAGTCGTAGGTGTGCTTCACATAGTTGGTCAGCGGCGCCGGCAGCGGCTCACCCTTGGCCAGCAGCGGGCTGCCCCACCGCTGCCACTGGAAGCGCGCGACCTTCGACCAGGGGTTCCGCACCTCGCCGTGGTCGTGATAGGCGGCGACGAAGAAGCTCAGCTCCACCGGTCCCGGCGCGAACGTCATCCCCGGCGCCTTCTTGAACAGGACGTGCTCGGGGACGTCCGCCAGCGTCATGCCCAGCCACATCTTGCGCTGCGTCGCGTCGTAGTCCATGAACCAGGGGTTCCCGGCCCGCCGGCCGACCGCGTCGAGGTCGGGCGCGACCGCCAGCGTCAGCGATCCGCGCTGGACGATCATCGCCGGCGCGCGAAAAACGTGCTGGCCGATCACATAACCCTCGTCCGGAGCCAGGTGCGGCGCCCACCAGAAGTCCGGCTCGATGGCTAGATCGAACCGAATCGCAAGCTCGTCCTGCGCGACCGGCTCGGCCACGTCCCACGTCATGCGAACGTGTTGCCAGCCGTCGGCCACGTCGCTAACCTCCACACGCGGCGGATCACACTTCGCTAACTGCGGCGTCGAGAATCGCACGCACGGCGTCTCGCCGAGCGTCACAAGATACCCCGCCTCCGACTTGGCCAGTGTCATCGCGTCAGCCGCCCCCGACGATTGGGCCGGACCGCCGACGATGAGCGTCACAACGACGAACGCGCCGAAAATCAGATGGCTGTCTGTGCTCTTCATAGTTTCGATCGTACCTCCGCACATATCCGGTCAGCTTTGGAGAATGGTCAGAATCTCGTCGGCCGTGACGGTGCGGCCGAGATTGCCGTTGGCGGCTCCGGCTGAGCCGCCGCCCTTGCCGCCGACGGCGCTCTGGATCGTCTTGAGCAGCGCGGCGGCGTCGAGCGTTCTGGAGCTGATCGCGATGCGCGTGCCGCTGACGGCGATTCCCACGCCCTCGGTGGTCTCGGCGATCAGGCCCGCCAGTTTCGCAACTAATTGCGGCGGAACCTCAGCCACCTGGACGCCGACCTTCGACGATTGCACTTCACGCACCTGGGCCGACGCCGCCAGGCCGGGCAGCATCTGCGTCCACAGTCGAGCGATCTCCTTCGTCAGGTCCCGGGCCTGCGACTGAGCCTTTTCGAAGGTGGCCAGAAGCTCCGGCGTCGAACAGCTTGCCGCCTTGCGCAGCTCGCGCAGGATGTTCGTCTCCTGCTGCGAATATTCGAGCGCTTTGCGGCCCGCCAGGAAGAACAGCCGCGTCCCGTCCTTCTTGCTCTCGATGTCACACAGCCGCACCACGCCGATCCGTCCCGTCGTCCGCACGTGGGCCCCGCAGCAGGCGGACTGGTCCCACGCGCCGATCTTCACAACGCGAATCACGTCGGCCTCGATGGGCTTCAGTTCGTCCCGCACGCGCACGTCCGCCTCGTCGAACAGCGTCTCGACGGGGACATCGAGCGTCACCACCTCCATCACCTCCCGCTCCAGCGCCGTGACGGTCTCCCACTCGACCTTGCGGTCGAAATCGACCGTGCAGCGTTCCAGGCCGATGTGCACACCGGTCGTCCGCAGGCCGAATCGCTCCTGCGCAATACCGGAGATGATGTGCTGGGCGGTGTGGTGGCTCGCGGTGTGTTCGCGGCGCAGCCGATCCACGCGCGCCACATAGCGGCCGTTGCTCAGCGGCCGGTCGAGCCGGTGCACGATTTGCCCGTCGATCACCTCGACGCCGAGAACGTTTGCCTCGCCGATCGTGCCTGCGTCCGGCGGCTGCCCTCCCTCGTCCGGATGAAACAGGACCGGATCGGTCGTCACGCGGCTGTCCTCCAGCGCGGCAACCACCACCTCCGCCTCCAGCGTGTCCGGCTGCGTCCAATACAATCGTTTCATGGCCCGATTGTAGCAGCCCATCCGCCCCGTTCAAGCGCTATCGCCCCCAATGCGCCCTCGCAATAGCCCTCCCGCCTTGTCATCCTGAGCGCAGCGAAGGACCTGGCCACGGAAAAAGACATCCCCCTTTCCGCGCCCGCGCCACCAATCCTCAACCCGGATGGATGCGAACGAGAAACACTCTGGGCCTGAGCCGTCGGACCTGCTCGGACCACAGCTCGCGGGGTATGCGCCAGCTCAAGCCCTCATGCTCCATCAGCTCGCTCCGCTGCGCTGTGTAGATTCCTCCATCGGCTCGTCCCCTGAATCCGGGTCTCTCATACGATCTCCCTTGTTGCACATCCGGCCTTTGTCTCTCTCGACACGTCCCCCAGTTCCGATGGACCCCATTGTGACAGCGCCGGCGCGGGGCCGCAACCCAAATCCACGCGCGAAGCCGTGTGGCAGCCTCAAACGCGCAGCGTTTGGGGATGGTGGCCTTGGCTGCTCGCGGATACTGGAAGGCTGCCAAGGCGAAGAACTGTCCCCAAGGCTGCGTCTTGAGTCTGCCACACAAACTCTCCACGCTCCAATGGGCTTGCCGCGAAATCCGCACGGACGCCGGCGGCGCGCGCAAGGAGAGTCGAGGCCGTTACCGGTTCCAGCTTGCGGTCACGGTCTGGTTCGTGGTGACGCCGTGAGGCGTTACCTTCGCCGGGACAAGTATGCCCCTTCGGCAAACTCAGAGCCTGCCCTGAACGCCGTTGAAGGGGCAGGCTCTCACGGGCACACCACAAACGGCTTCGTTCCCACCGCCAGGAAACGGCTGATCGCGTCAAGGACAATTCTCTTGGCCGGGAAGGCGCGAGGGGTTACAATCGACGGTGTTGTGGGCGTGCGATCGGGCATTTCCATTCGCGACCGGAGGGTCTGAGACAATGGATCGTGCAAGAGACGCGAATCGCGGAGTAGGAGCGGCCTTTCTCTTCCGGCCGGCTCTGGCCTCATCCCGGTCTTCTCTGAAGGAGGATTACCATGTGTAGACTGCGTGTGGCGCTGGCTGTCGCTGGGCTGATCGTGGGCATGGGCGCGGCGGCCCAGGGGGCCAATCAGATTCGCAACTGGGAGTTCGACGAGCCGCTGGCCGGCGACAACTGGTGGCTCTGGGAGACCACGGATTTCGAACGCGTCGAACCGGTGCCGGACACGACCATGTCCGGCGACATGTCGCTGCGCGTCGTCATTCCCGACGGCGCCGCCGGCTCGCTGCAACTGATCCAGTCCTATCTGGAGCTGGTGCAGGGCCAAACGTATTACATCAGCTTCATGGCCCGCGCCGATGCGCCGAGGAGCATTTCCGTGATGCTGCTGGGTCGAACGACCCACAACTGGGCCCAGTTCTGGCGCGCCCTCGACATCCAGTTGACGACGGAGGTGCAGACCTTCGCGTTCGAATATACGCACACGGGAGCGACGGTGGGCGGCACCGGAAATTTCAACGACGACATCGACTTCTACTTCAACCTGAACCAGAGCGATATCGATCTGAACATCGACCGCGCCTGGATGGACACGGAGCCGGCCCCGGAGATCACGGTCCCCGTCGCGGCCCGCGAGCCGCACCCGGCGCACATGCAGACCGATGTGCCGGTCGACACCATGCTGAGCTGGACCGCCGGGACGTACGCCGCGACCCACGACGTCTATCTCGGGACTGCGTCCAGCGACGTCAACGACGCTGCGCGCAGCAATCCGCTCGGCGTCCTCGTCAGCCAGGGGCAGGACGCGACGGCGTTCGAGCCGTCCGACAATCTTGAGTTCGGCCAGACCTACTACTGGCGCATCGACGAGGTCAACGCCCCGCCGGACAGCACGATCTACCCGGGCAGCGTCTGGAACTTCACCACCGAGCCGTTCGTCTATCCAATCGCCAACATCATCGCTACCGCCTCCAGCTTCGACGGCGTCGCCGGCCCGGAGAACACCGTCAACGGATCGGGCCTGAACGCCGCCGGCCAGCATTCGATCGCCGCAGGCGACATGTGGCTGTCCGCCCCCGGCGCAGCGCAGCCCGCCTGGATTCAGTACGAATTCGACGGCCTCTACAGGCTCCGCGAGATGTGGGCCTGGAACTACAACGTTCAGTTCGAGCTGGTGCTCGGTTTCGGCGTCAAGGACGTCACCCTGGAGTACTCCGCCGACGGCACGAATTGGACCAGTCTGGGCCAGTTCCAGTTCGGTCGCGGCACAGCGCGGGCCGACTACGCCCACAACACCACGATCGACTTTGGGGACGCGGCGGCCCGCTACGTCCGCCTCACCGCCGACACCGGCTACAGCGCGCTGGGCCAGTTCGGCCTCAGCGAGGTCCGCTTCTACCACAAGCCCGCCAGTGCGCGTGATCCGATACCGGCCGATGCGCAGACAGACGTCGATCTCGAGGTCGCTCTCGACTGGCGTGGCGGCCGCGATGCGGCCTCGCACTCGGTCTACGTCAGCTCCGACCGCCAGGCGGTCGCCGACGGGACGGCTTTGGTCGATACAGTCGACGAAAGCCGCTACACGCTCGGCGGGCTGGACCTCGGAACGGTCTACTACTGGAGGGTGGACGAGGTCAACGAGGCCGACGATCCCGCCGCATGGGAGGGACCCGTCTGGAGCTTCTCCACGAAAGAATACCTCACCGTCGATGATTTCGAGAGTTACACCGACGACATCGACGCCGGCCAGGCGATCTTCCAGACCTGGATCGACGGATGGACCAACGGCACCGGCTCGACCGTCGGCTATATCCAAGCGCCATTCGCCGAGCTGTCCATCGTCCACGCCGGCAAGCAGGCCATGCCCCTGGAGTACAACAACGCCCAGCCGCCCTACTACTCCGAAGCGCAGCGCGACCTGGGCGGCCAGGACTGGACCGCCGGCGGCGCCGACACGCTCGTGCTGTACTTCCGCGGCCGGCCCGCGACCACACCCACCACGCCGGGCAACGAGCCTGCGCCGTTGTACGTCGCCGTCGAGGACAGCGCCGGGCACGTCGCGGTTGTCAAGCATCCCGATCTCGATGCCGCGACAGTCACGCCGTGGCAGGAATGGCGCATCGCGTTCAGCGAACTCGCGGGCGTCGATCTCGACAGCGTCGCGATACTCTATGTCGGCTTGGGCGATCGGACCAGCCCCGCCGCCGGCGGCGCCGGCCTGATCTACATCGACGACATCCGGATCGGCCATCCGATGTCACCGGCTGCGCCGTAGCAGCCGGGCATCTGAGTCATGTGTGGCAGCCTCAAGGCGCAGCCTTGGGGATGGCGGGTATGATTGGGCCTTGCATGTCCGGAGAGGCCGACACGTCCGGCCATCCCCAAGTCCTGCGGACTTGAGGCTGCCACATGGGGCGTGACTGATGTTTCTGGTACGGCGTAACTCCATTTGCCGCAAAACATCGGACCGACTTTGTCATCGTGAGCGCAGCGAAGGATCTGGTCCACGAACGGGAGAGACCTCCTGGTCTGTGCCCAGGTGCTTCGGCTTCGCCTCAGCATGACAAGTCGACGGCCACTGCCAGAGAATCTGGTCACACCCGCCACGTGTACATCAGAGAACGGAATTGACGGCGGGCGAGCGAGCCGCCACAATGGCAAACCCTATGAATGATCGCAAGAAGGTGACTATCTACACGGATGGAGGGTGCCTGGGCAACCCCGGTCCGGGCGGTTACGGCGTGGTGCTGCGGTATGGGCCGCACGAGAAGCGTCTGTCGGCGGGTTTTCGCCGGACCACGAACAACCGCATGGAGATCATGGCGGCCATCGCCGGCCTCGAAGCCCTCAAAGGCCCCTGCCGCGTCACGCTCTACAGCGACTCGAAGTACCTCGTCGATGCGATGACGCTCGGCTGGGTGACGCGGTGGAAAACCAACGGCTGGCGACGCAACAAGACGGACATGGCGGTCAACGTGGACTTATGGGAAAGGCTCCTGGAGGTCTGCCGGGGCCATGAGGTCCGCTTCGAGTGGGTCAAAGGCCACGCCGGACACCCCGAAAACGAAACCTGCGACACGCTGGCCAACCAGGCCGCCACCCGGTCCGACCTGCCGGCCGACGAGGAGTACGAACGAGCCTTTCCCCGGACCGCTTCGCGTCGAAACGAGGTGTGACGTCACCGCCCCATGGGGCGACGTACAAACCTCTCCTCCTGCGTCAGCTCGCGCCGCACGATTGCCTGGACGAAGGCATCGCACGCGCCGCAATACGTCTCCTGCTTCGCCGCGCTGTCGCCGGTCTGGAGCGGAATGTCGGAGATCAGGGGAAAGACGTGCTCCGGGTTGTTGCCGCAGACGACTTCGTAAACGTACTTCTCCGCATCGATCATTCGTCAGTCTACCTCTCACTTACTGCCCGCCACCGGTCTCGTCGTGGCGTGACATGTTCCATCCGCACAAGCTCCGATTCCGCTCGCAGTCAGAAGCCGTCTCCCGCCGCGTCGGAGCGCTCGCACGAATCTCGACCGACGCTATCCTACCGGCCACGGTGCGGGAATCAAGCCCCAATACAAGAAAATTGCAGTCGATTGAAGGACTCCCGCGAACGACCGATATTCGCTAAAGACCGGCGCATCGCGCAGTCGATCTTTCGTACATGGCAGAAGACAGAGCGACGGCACCGTGCGCATCGAAGCATTCACACAGGATCGCATGGCGTGGGATCGCACGGGGACTGGCATTGTTTGCGGGCGGCTTTGGCCTGCTGAACGTGCTCGGCGAGCTGCGGCACGCGGGTTTCGACGCGAATCTGTGGTGGATCGACCTGCGCCCGGCGCCGGCGTGGGCGACGCAGGCGTTCCTGACCGTGACATCGCTCGTGCTCCTGGCGTATGCCGTGCGTCCGGCGCGGGGCCGATGGCGACGCGCCGTCACCGTCGGCGTCACACTGGCCCTGCTGGTCTTGGCGCTGTCGAACGCCGTCGGGTTCTTCGCTCTGGCGGCGCGCGGGGACATTGTCGCGGGTTGTCCCGTGCCCTTTTCCCTGCTGGTGGGTGGTGCGTTGGCCATCGTACTGGCTACGGTCGTCCGGCCATCGGCCGGTAACGCCCGCTGCGGCGCGTGGACCGAACGGCTCGCTA
>CAZNSM010000161.1:0-4023 GCA_964575615.1 uncultured Pirellulales bacterium
CTCCACCGTGCGGATCGGTCCGGCCGCTGACAACCGTCTTCCTGTCATGGCGCCAGCAGGACAGGCGCCGCTGGACACTTGGTACACCGAATCAGCCCGCCTGGTAGATGACGGGCCGGTATCGCGGCGCTGGGATCGGCTTGCCTTCGGCTTTGGCGGCCTCCAGCCAAAGGGCCTTTGCTTTCTCCACTTCCTCCAGGGCCTCGGCCGGCGTTCGTCCGAAGGCTGAGCACGCCTCCAGGTCGGGTATATCGGCGATGTATCCGCCGTCGTCCTGCGAGTAGAAGATGTTTATGTGATAGTCCTGCATCATGCATCCTCGATTGTCAGGTTATGGTGTTCGACCAGCCGTAAGAACTGGCGTATCTGATAAGGTTGGGCCTGTCCCTGGACATTCTGAAGGTTGACCAGTTCGGGTATTCCCGGATGGACGAAGATATGGTGGCTGCCGGCGGTCCGGGCCAGACGAAAGCCGAAGGCCTCCACAAGAACGACCACGTCTTGAAATCGCACGTTCTTCTGACTCGCGAGGATCTTCTGTAGCAGCTTTCGCTTGTTCATCTCGAGCATCTCACCGAAGCCACTGTCCGAGTATCGCAAGCTATTGTCGGGATTGAGCGTGTGGCTGTCAAGGTTATAGCCCGCGGAATCGATACACGCCTGGAGAAGGGCACCCCACGGTCCTTCGTGTTTCTTGAGTTGCTATGGTCACGATTTCTGGTAAACTCCGGCGGCGGGCGGGACGTAATGCTGGCGGGGACGGGTGGCAACGGTGGCATTGGTTTGGGGAACGGAACGGATGGACGCAAAGGATCTGGAGAAGTACTCGTCGGCGATCACGCTCTCGGACATGGAGGTGTTCGTCTTCCCGGAGCTGATGTACAGCCTCGTGCTGGCCAACATCATGAGCCCGCTGCTGTGGAAGTGGCGTCAGGTCGATTGCTTCGCCAAGCTCGAAGGCAAGACGAGCTACCGGCGGCTGATGCGGATGCGGCAGTACATCATGGACGAGTTCGACTTCAACCTCGACCTGGAGACCTGGGGCCTGACCAAACAGGAGACCGAGGTCAACCGCTTCCGGCACGTGATCAGTCCCGAGCAGATCGCCGGCAGCAACGCGCTGTTCGGCTACACGGGCGACCAGTACTACTTCGACGTCGACATCCGCAGACATTTCGGGCTGGACAAGTACGACGGCGACGTGATCCCCTACTGGAAGACCGAGACGGTCGAGGCGATGGAGGCCTTTCGCTTCCGGCCGGGCTACGACCGGGCGGCCGGCGAGTGCGTGTCGCTGGCGACGCTGTATGCCGCCGCCTCGTTCATCGTCTGCGGCATCCCGCTCGAAGACATCTACCTGATCCTCACGCCGCTCCACTCGCAGAACTTCATCGACATGCAGGACGGCATCCTCACCAACAACCGACGGCTTGTCACCAAGACCATGTGGTTCAACGGCACCGAGATCTCGTACAAGGCCCAGCGCGCCCTGCGCAACGAGCAGGTGACCATCGTTGCGCACCCGAGCGGCTACATCCACTGCTTCTACGAGGACGCGACGATCGACCCGAAGGCCTACGACCGCTTCATCGGCCGGATCGGCGAGTATCTCCGGACCGAGCTGAGCATTACGAGCTTTGCCAGCTTCCTGCGCTGCCACCGGCAGTACCAGGAGCATTTCCAGATCTGTCGCGACTGTCACGGCCAGCCGCAGTTCCTCAAGGCCGAGACGCTCTTTCACTACGAGCACGGCAGCCCGTACAAGATCGGCGACGCCACCCACGACAGACTCCTGGCTGAGGTGTCCGACGAGGATTTCGTGCGGCACGAGATCCCGGGACGCGTCCGCTGCGACCGGCTGAGCGATTTCCTCACCCGCGACAAGCCCGACTTGAGAGAGCCGGCCGGACGCGAGGCCCTGCGTCGTTTCCTCGAACCGCACGTGCCTGACGCCGGACGATTCGTCGAGCTGCTGGCCGACTTCGTACACATCCGGCCGAGGTTACCCGACAGGCAGAAGAGCTTCAAGGCGGTCGAGCCGATCAAGCTGTCGGTCGATCAGAGCCGCGAGGAGATCATCGCGATTCTGCAATCCAAGCGGCAGAGCAACCCGACCATCGACCTGGCCTTCTATGCCTATCGGGACATGGACACGTGCGATTGGCGACCGTTCGTCAAGGCCGCCGTCGAGCGCAACCCGGTCTCGCTCGAACGGGCCGGCGACAAGGCGGTCGAAGAGGTCCACGCCTGGCTCGGGCAGCTCGAACCGGCCTCGATCTACGACGGCAACCGCCTCGCCCAGCCCGACGAGGTCGCCAACTACGGCAGGGGGGACGGCCTCGAGAAGGCTTTCCTGCTCGCCAACGTCTTGCGCCGCCGCGACCCCGACCGGCCCCTGCGCCTGATCGCCGATCGCGACAAGGTCGTCGTCCGCGGCAAGCAGGAATTCGCATTCCAGTCGGCCAAGACCTTGTCCGCCCAGGTGGACATCGCCGAGGACGGGACCATCCAAGTGAAGCGCTGACGCGTGGTTCACCGGTTCTATTGGTCGCGCCGGCGGTAGGACTCGATCTGTCCGGTGATCCGCTGGACCATATCCTGGTTGCCGGCGGACTGGGCGATGCGTCTGGCTTCTTCCAGACGGGCGACGGCCTTGTCTACCTGACCGATTTTCGCATAGCTGGTCGCCAGCCCCAGCAGCGCATCGGTGTGGCGCGGGGCCAGCCGCAGCACCTGAAGGAAGTGTGTGATCGCCTGGTCGTGCCGCCGGAGCCCAGCCAGTGTGACGGCCAACTGGTAGCGGACAGCGGCGTTGGCCGGGTCGAGGCTCGCGGCGTAGGATAACTGCGTCAAGCCCTCCTCCGTCGCCCCTCGGGCGCATAGCGCCATCCCCAAATGGGCCTGCGCCATGCAATCGCCCGGCTTGAGCCGTGCCGCATTGCGGTAGTGCTCGAGGGCCCGGTCCGGCTCACCTTGCTCGTCCAGCAGCACCGCGAGGTTGTGGTGAGCCGTGTAGTTGTGGGGATCAAGCTCAACCGTTCGCAACCAGCGCTTCATCGCCTCGGTCTTGTTGCCCCGGCGGGATTCCGCCACGCCGAGATTGAAGTGCGCCTCGTGAACGTCCGACGCCAGCTCCAGCGCCCGATGCAGATGGCGGATGCCTTCGTCGAGCCGATTTTCGGCGACGAACGCGCCTCCCAGGTCGGCCAGAATCCGACCGTCGTCGGGCTTCGCCTGGGCTGCCTGCGACAGGTACCGGATCGCCTCGCCGTAGTGGCGGCGGGCGAAGAAGGCCAGTCCCAGGGTGTGCAGCGCCTCGCCGCTGTTCGGATTCAGTTCCAGGGCCTTTCTCGCGTGGCGTTCGGCGCCGTCCAGGTCGTCCGATTTGAAGCACTCCCATGCGGCCCGCGCGTAGGAGACATCGTCGATGAACTTCTCCCGAATCTGTCGAATCGCGGCGGCGTCCGCCTTGACGAACTCCGGGATGTTGGCGGCGCGATCCGGCGCGGTCAGGCGGTCGAGCACCACCGCCGGCGTGCTGTCGCCCTGTTCGTCGATATGGGTCAGGTACAGCCGCGTGTAAGGAGAGTCTGGCTTGCCCGAGAAGACGAGCCATTTGCCATTGGGCGAGAAGCTGTGCCAGGAGTTCATGCACCGGGTGTTGGCGCGCAAGCGGCGGGGCTGGCCCCCCTCGGCGGGGATGATGTACAGCTCGCTGTCCGGCTGGAGCAGCATGTAGTTCTGCGCCCGGCAGAACACGATCCACTTGCCGTCGGGCGAGTAGCGGGCGAAGTAATTGCTCTTGCCGTTGAACGAGGCCCCGGCGATCGGCTCGGCCTGCCCGCCGCGACCCTCGTTGAACGGGACGCGGTAGAGATCGAACTGGAACGGCTTGCCCTCCACCAGGAATTCGCGGCAATCCGACGCGCTCAGCAGCACCTTGTGCTCGTCACCGGCGCGCCGCACGCGGTACGCCTGCGTGGCGGCAAAGACGATGTACTTGCCGTCCGGGCTCCACGTCGG
>CAZNSM010000161.1:4123-11131 GCA_964575615.1 uncultured Pirellulales bacterium
GGTACGCCTGCGTGGCGGCAAAGACGATGTACTTGCCGTCCGGGCTCCACGTCGGGTTGCTCTGCACCCGGTTCGGGTCGTCGGCCCCCGGCAGCGACTGGAACGTGCCCGTCCGGCGGTCGTAGACGCACAGGATTCCCTTGACCGGGAAGAACAACTGAGAGAAATCCAGGCCGGGCTTGGGCACGAAGACCGATTCGTCCTTGACCGTGCTGACGACGAACCGCGCATCGGGCGAGACCTGCGACAGCAGTCCGAACGTCGGCTCGTGTTCGTCCCTCCTGTAATCGCTCCAGGTGATGATCGCCTTCTTGTCGAGCGTGATGGACCTGGCGACCGCCGCGATGGCGTAGGAGCCTTTGTCGTTGGCGTAGTCGATATCCATCCCCAGCGTTGCGCCGTCCGTGGAAAACGAATGGCAGTTCCCGCACACCGGCAGGTTTTCCAGCACGACTGGCGGCGGCAACGTCGCCGAGACCGGGCCGAAGCGCCAGCGAATAGTGGAGGGGTCCTTGACCGCGTCGATGAAGGGCAGGTTCACCTCGCGATAGAACAGCGGCGCTGCGACCTCGTCCGACGATGTCCGGATTGTGACTTGTCCGGCCGACAGGGCCTCTGGCGGCGCGTGCTGATCGAACCCGATCACTCTCACGAGCGCCGGCCTCTCCAGCGACCGCCGTTTGATCTGTGCCCAGAGCCGCGCTGCCGGCTGCCATTGCGGCTGCGCGGTGAAATGGTCGATGTGGCGGCGACCTTCGGCGAACACGATCGTGACCAGCCATCGGGTCGCGCGGACGTTTTCGTCCTTCCATCGCAGCGTCGGCGCGCTGATCTCCGGCGGAAACAGCGTCCCGTCCAGCGGATACTCGATCGTGATCCGTCCCGGCGACGTCGCCCGGGCCAGGGACGCCAGGAGCGCCTCGGGATCGACCCCCGTCCCACGCAGGAACAGGACTCCCAAGCCGGCGCCGACCACAACAGCCGTCGCCGCGACGCCCCACACGAGATATCGAACTGACTTTCGCACAGCTCTCGTGCCTTGTGCTCTGTCACCCGCGGTCCGATGGCTCACATGATCTTCTCGACGACCACCAACTGCCCTTTGGCGAAGTGGGCGGTGGCGGCGTCCTCCGGACTGATGAGCATCGCGTCGCCGCCGTCCGGATTCGAGGGGGCCCCGGCCTTGACATGAACGGAACGCAGACCGCCATACCACCAGTGGACGTCGCTGGCGTACAGCAGGTCGCCCGGCTCGGCCGCCATCGTGTCAAGGGCGGATTGCGGCACGACTACCGCATTCGTGCCCGAGAGGTTCGGGTCGATCCTGGCCGTCAGCCGCACCTTTCGGCCGGGCCGGCGATTGGGTTCGCCGCCCTTGAATTCGCGCATGGCGTCGATCTGGGTCCCCGCGACGAGGCCCTTCAATTCACTTAGCGGCCGGGGGCTGGTAACCCACGTGACCAGCACGCCGATCACACCGGCGGCCAGCAGGCCGAACAGTGCCCGCATGAACGAGTAGCTTCCCGAACCCATGCCGAAGTCGAACGGACCGACGAGCGCATCGGGCCACACGAAGGACAGGCCGATCAGGATGCTTCCGCCGGCGATGGTTGCAAAGCCGGCGGCCGGCGTGTACCGCTTCCAGAGGATCCCCAGAAATACCGCCATCAGCACCGGCGGGGTGACGGCGGCGGTAAACATGCTGTGGGCCTCGTAGATAGTGCCCTTCATGAAGATCGGGACCAGGGCCAGGCCCATGCCCGCCGCACACAGACTCGTGATCCGCGCCACCAGCAGATGGTGCTTGTCACTGGCGCCGGGTCGGACGTAGGGCTTCCAGATGTCGTTGACGAAGATGGCGCTGACCGCGTTGACCAGCGAATCGGCAGTGCTCATGAGCGCCGCCGTCAAAGCCGCCAGCACGAAACCGAAGACGCCCGGGGCACAGAGGAAATGGGCCGCCTTGACGAACGAATCCTCGGCATTGGTGTCCAGCTCTCCGTTGTTCACCAGGGCGCGGGCGATCCACCCGCCGCAACTGGTCGCCACGGCCGCCAGAGGTGTCAGGACCAGAATCCACGCGACCACCATCCGCCGCGAGTCCTTGACGCTCCGCAGCGAAAGAAATCGCAGGATGAAGCCCTGGTGCATCAGCATGAGGGCCCCGGTGTTGGCCAGCCCGTCCTGGACGTAGATGCCGATGAAGCTGAACTTTGGTGGCGCGTTGAAATCGGAGAAGGCGTACTTGTGTTCCGTCGGCAGCAGGGCCCAGAACTCGCCGAACCCGCCGAAGTGATAGACCGCGCCGAGGAACAGCCCCACGCCGGCGCCCAGCAGGATCAGTCCCTGCACCAGATCGGTCATAATGACCGCCGTCTGCCCGCCCACATACACGTAGAGGGCGACCGCCACCGCCGTCACCGTGGCGCCGGTCATCACCTCCCAGCCGAGCAGCGTGTGCATGGTCCGGCCCAACGTGATGAGATTGATGCCGATGTAGCCGATCAGGTAGAGCAGGATGATGAAGGTGGCCATCACGCGCGTGCGTTTGTCGAACCGCGCCTCCAGATACTCGGGAATGGAGACGATCTTCTTGTAGTAGATGATGGGAATCCAGGCCAGCACCAGGATCGGCATCCAGAACCAGTCGTTGAAATAGGTCTGCGTGCTGGAAATGCCGTACTTGAACCCGACTTCGCTGTACTTGATGAAGCTGTAGCTGCCGACGACCGTGGCGATGCATGAAAAGGCGATGAGCCACCACGAGAAACGCTGGCCGCCGAAAAAGAAGTCCGTCGTGCTGGCGGTATAGCGTCCAAAGTACAAACCGAACCCGAGCACAGCCAGGAAATACGCCAGCATGACGGCGTAATCGAGGGTTCCGCCAATGGCTTGCGCGATCATACGGACCCTCCGTTGGACCAGTGCGGCGACAGGAACGTGAAGACACACGTCGCGGCCAGCAGAAGAAGGTATCCGGCGATGAGTGTCACGAGGAGCCGGCGGTCCTCCGCGATCCGCAGGTTGAGGTATCCGCCTCGAAAGCCCGCCCAGATACCGACGAGACACAACAACCCGCCGACGCCGAACTGGCACACAATGGGCCACACACGCAGCATGTTCACGGGATGGTTCTCCTTACTCAGCTCCACGGCACGATAAGATGGGCACAACCGACCGCAACTGTTCGCCGAACCTTGGCATGACGCCAAGCTACCCGCCGTCTGCTCCCGCGTCAACCCTTGGATGGCGCCTGTCCCTGACGTGTCCGCGCAGATTCCACGACAAGCCTCGTTTAGGAGTGGAGAGCTGTGTGTGGCAGCCTCAAGCTCGAAGAGCTTGGGGATGGTTCACTGCGGGGGCGACGGTCTACCATCGGTTCGGCGATCGAGTCCACGATCCCCAAACCTCCATTGCACTACGGTTTGAAGCTGCCACACGCGTGCCAGGACATCTTGGCACACTTTCCTTGATCGCGCGGATGCGAATTCGACGCGCAGAAAAAGGCGGGCCCATGCCGTGTTGACAGGGCCCGCCGTGGTATGCGAGAGCTAATGCCATCGGTCTGATCGCTATGGCGTGGCAGCGGGGCGGCCGAACCCGACATCATCGATGTAGACGATGCCGGTTCCCCCGGCGGCCGGGCTGGTCCGGTTGCCGACGCCGAGGGTCATCTTCTCCACCTTGACCAGGTTGATCCCGCCGAACTCGCTCAGCGGGATCTGCCATTCCTGCCAGGTGGTCGTGACAACAGCGTCCGGGTCTGTGCCGCATACGGTGGCCGTGTGTCCGGCGCTGTCTTCCAGTGTGACGTAGAGCGTCTGCGGCGCGTTCTTGGCATCGCCACGGAACCACAGCCGCAGGCGGTCGGCGCCGCCGATTGTCCAGTCCTGAGCCCGCTCGAAGGTCCGTTCCGCCTCGGAGTAGAACGGCGAAGCCGAATTGTCGTACGCCAGCGGCATCGACTGCTCGCCGCCATGGACGATGGTCCGTTCGGCAAACGGCGCGTTGAGATAGCCGACGGTCGATCCGGTGTTGTTCACCCAGCCGTCGAGCCAGGAGTCGAAGATCGTCGTGCCGGCGTCGACGTCGTCGTTGTAGCTCTCGAAATCGTCGATGCTCGCATACTCCTCGACGGCAAAGGTCCAGAGGTCGCCTTCCCACAGGCCGACGGCCTCGGCCTCGTTGACCTCGTCCACCCTCCAATAGTAGGTTCCTCCGAAGGCCAGGTCACCCGGCGGCAGGCTGGCGGTCTCGGGCGTGCCGATCAGCGTCAGAGCGGCCGGATCGGCGCCCAGATAGACCTCGTGGGAGGCGGCCTCGCGTCCGCTGCTCCAGCTCAGGGTTGTGCCGATCTCCACGTCGGTGGCACCGTCGGCGGGCTGCGGCCGGCGCGCGTGCGCGGGGATGTACAGGAACCGCACCTCGCTGAGGCCGTACCGCGCGATGAGCCCGTAGCCGCTGCGGACGGTCAGGCGGACGGACTTGGCGGCAACGCCCTCGAAATCCACCGTCGTGTTGTAGACGTACGCGGCGTTGGCCGTCGCCTGGGCGAACTCGACGTCTCCCAACGCGACCCACTCAGCGCCGTCGGCCGAGTATTCGACCGTGACGTTCTTGAGGCCGAAGCCGAGCAGCAGCTCGAACTCGGTGTTGTAGTTCCAGACCAGCATCTGGTGGAGCTTATAGACCCGGCCGAAGTCGTACTGAATCCACACGGGCTCGTCGGGGCCGGGACTGGCCAGCCACATGTCACGCGAGTTCAGGGAGTGCTGGTCCTGCGCGTTCACGCCGGAGCCGTCGACCGTCTTCGCCGGTCCGGCGTCGGCGTCCGCGTGCGACGCCGTGGCCACGATGTTCTCGATGGGATAGGCGAAACACTCCGACGCGAAACTCCAGACCCGGCCTTTGAATACGGTGTTGTCGGGAGCGACGCCGTCGATACGCCAGTAGTAGGTCTGGTTCAACGCGAGCAGACCCTCGGGATCGAACGTGGCTCCCGCTTGCCCCGGGCCGGCCAGCACATTCCTCGGATCGCTTGTGCTGGCGCTGCGCACGTCGTCCCAGCTCGTGCCCAGATAGACGTTGTGCCGGACGGCGGAGGCGTCGGGCGTCCACGACAGCACGGCGTCGCGCGGGACATCCAGGGCCCCGTCCGCCGGGCGCGGGTCGGTTGCCTGCCCCAGGTCGGTGCCCGCGATCGCGGACTGAATCTCGGCCTCCGTCAGCGCGCGGTTGTAGATGCGGACATCGTCGATCAGGCCGGGGAAGTACTTGCCGCTGCTGGGCCGCACGCCGATTCGCACCTGGTCGATCGTCCCGATGTCTCCATCTGCGCTGTCGATGAACCGGCCGTCCAGAAACCAACTGCCGGTGCCGGTTGCGTACGTGCCGGCGACGTGGCGCCATTCCGTATCGACGGGCGCGAGGACCCACTGGTAGCCGCAGATGTGGGCGATGTAGTTGCCCTTGTCGTCCACTTCCACGTCGAAATAGGTGCCCTCGACGCTTCCGTCCGGGACGAAGCCGAAGACACTCGTCTTGTCGGGTATGGCCGGCGTGCTGGCCTTGACCCACGCCATGACCGTTCTGTCGACGGCCGCGCTGATTCCCACGCTCCCGATGTTTACGTAGTCGTCTTTGCCGTCGAACAGCAGCGCGCCGTCGACGCGCCCGATCACCCACGTCGGACCGCCCCGGAGCGTCCCGTCGTGGCCCCGCCCGCTGGCGTCGTGGGCGACCGTTCCCGAGCCTTCGTCGAACGTCCACCACCCGACCAGGGACGGATCGGCCGCGACGCCGATGGAGGTCAGGAGCAGTGTCAGCCCGAGCACACAACAATGCAGCGGCGCGTGATGATTTGCCTGTACCGGAGTTCGCCTCTTGAACATACCAGTCCTCCTCGAAGAAATGCCGCTTGGACCGTACCCAAAGCACTTACCCAGTCTCTCTCCGCAGCCCCTCCAGATCGCCTCCGGCCGCATACACAAACCCCGGCCGCAGCGACCCCGAGCGCCCTCTATCATACCATAATCGCCCCTCGCCCGCAATCCCCAAACCTGCATGCGATGGCCCGTTATCCGTCCTGGTCTGGGGGCGACGGACGAATCCCTGGAGGCTGCCTGCTTGTGGCAGGGGCGTCCCGGCGCGCCGGGACGCCCCTACGGCGCCGGTGCCGGCCTTGTCATTTCGACCGGAGCCTGCCGAAGGCAGGCGCAGCGGAGACATCCGGCCACACGCGCATTCTCTATGGCCAGACCCCTTCGGCAGGCTCAGGGCAGGCTCCTCGGCTGCACTTCGTTTCGTTCGCGGTGACACAAGGGTCGCGCCGCGCCTCACCTCGAAACGGGCAATCGCGTCCCCAAAGCCCGTCGGACGCCCGTACGATGGGCTGTGGCCCATGCTGTATCTGCCGCCTACTGCGTTGGTCCTCCCATGTGGAAGCGGCTTCGCACGAATTCCCCTGAATCCGGGCATGATATCCTGATGCATTGGAGCCTGCGTTTACCCGAACTCCATTCATCCGAAACGAAGTCAAAGTTGACCGTATAACCACTCTTGGTGACGAAGCGAAGCCTGGAGTCTGTCGCCTTTACAGGCTCACCCAGGGCAGACTTCACTTCATCATAGGAGGATTCAAAACCGATGCCGTTTGCCAGATGGGCTTTCCTGACTGAGAAAGACGGAACAGCGATGGTGGTAAGGCGATTGTTGACAAAGCCGAATTCGCATCCGCCAATCCCCAGAAACCAAGCCTCCCTGATCCCGTCGATCCAGATGGACTCTGGCTTCCCCCAGACCGCGATCACGTCATCCATCGATGCGCCAAAGACAACCCCTGCCGCACCCTTTTCAATCTCTACCAGGTTGATGTCTCGGTCTGTCGCGTTCGGACGAATCTGAAAACGGAATCCCGGCGTCACCAGCGACTTCAATCGTTCATAGTACGACTCGGACGCCGTCTGTTGGGCTCCTGAAAAGGCGATGAGCGGAAGCAGGACGAGCAGA
>CAZNSM010000162.1:0-11117 GCA_964575615.1 uncultured Pirellulales bacterium
GTCTCGGTGCGCTTCGGAACAGGTCGCAGCGCAGTCACCCGTCGCACTCGATTGTTCCATTCCGCAGATGGATGGTTCTGGTGGCGAGTTCCTGTGCGGCCGGACCATGCGTCGCGATGACGACGGTCCCGCCGGCGCGATGGAAATCGCGAAGGTGACCGAGCACGGACGCGGCGCTGTCGGGATCGAGATTACCCGTCGGTTCGTCGGCAAGAATCAGCTTCGGCCGATTCAGCAGAGCTCTGGCCATTGCGGCCCGCTGTCTTTCGCCCGTGCTCAATTGGGCCGGTCTGTGGTCCATGCGATGCTGCAAGCCAAGCCGCTGCAAGAGTTCCCTTGCACGGCCATCATCGCGGCCTCCGACCGCGCCGCCTGCCAGAAGGACATTCTCAAGGACGTTCAGATACGGCACAAGATGGAACATCTGAAACACGAATCCGATGTTCTTTGCCCGAAATGCCGCTCGCTCGGAGCCGGCCATCCCGTAGATGTCCTCCTCCTCGAATTGCACTGTTCCCGCACTCGGGCGGAGCATGGCCGCAATCGTCATCAGCAGGGTAGTCTTGCCGCTGCCGCTCGGCCCGCACACGGCAACGAACTGGCCCTTGTCGATTCGCAGGCTGACTCGATCGAGCGCTTTCACCTCGCCATTCGGCGTCCTGTAGGTCTTGGTCAAGTCCTCGCACTGCAGCATAACTACTCCTCCCTCAATGCCTCCGCGGGATCACAGGTGATCGCAATCATGGTTGGTATGAGGCTGGCGACGATGGCGAACAGCGGCGCGAGAATGCAGGCGAAGACCAGCAGCGACGGCTCCCAGTGAATCATCGCCTTGGCCGTGATCTCGAAAACGCCCGGACCGTACGCAAGGCCCAGGGTCGTCCCGAGGAGGAAGCCCACGCCCGCTCCGACCAGACCCACCAGCACCGCCTTGCCGAGGAACAACAGGCAGATGGCCCCCGCATCGTATCCGAGGGCCCGCAACAGGCCAATCTCCTGCTGTCTGTCCCGAACGTTCATGGCCGCCAGCACGCCGATCCATACCGCACAGGCCGCGACGACAAACGGCAGCATCAGGGCAAAAATGCCGTGAACCATCTGCCTTTGTTTCGCTCGGGCGTTCGCAATGGCCTTGACCTGGAGCACCTGGGCCTCAGGCAGTATATCGCCGATCTCTTTCCTGAGCACGGCAACCGGATCACCCTTTGCGAAACACAGACAATCCACGGCCTTGATCCCTGTGATGCGTCCCGGCTGATTCAGGATTTCCTGGGCATCGCCGAGGTGGCACTGCATCCTCACATCATCCAGCCCGCCGGACTCCGAAAGGCACTTCTTGACTTTCAGATCCTTGCCGCCCAGGGAGATCATCTGGCCCTCTTTCACTTGCAGACTCTCGGCGATGCGGTATCCCACGTAAACCGCCCACGGGTCGACCTGAAACGTCATGGGCGGCTTCTTCTGCCCGGGCGGACATACCTCCGGGGCAATCCCGGTCAGGACGATGTCCATGCCGCGCCAATTCATCCTGCCTTCCAGGGTGGCCAGGAGATGGTTGTAGGAAATGCTCTGCTGAGTGGCGAGTTTCTCCAGGTAGTCCGCGGGCATCGTCTTGTCGGGGATGCCGTTGAGGAGGAAAGCGCCGGCGTCCGCGTCCTTGGCGATGATGTGCACGTTGTAGCCCATCGACAGCATCAGACGGGCCGTCTCCCGCTCCGAGGCCTTCGCCGCCGTGAAGAACGCCACGGAGAAGGCCACCGCCGTCGTGACCGCGAGCACCGCAAGCGCGAAATTGACCTTGCGATGCCACATCTCCTTCAACACCATTCGAATCACAGACATATGTGTCTCAATCCCTTTTCGCTCGCCATAAGACCACCGCCGATATTGCCGCGACCAGCGCCACCATCCCCCCAAACGAGATCGCCAGGATAAGGCCTCCGGTGTGGGGCTGCTCGATATCTACGAGGTCCCTTGCGGGCCCGACGGTCCCATCGTTGAACCCGGCTGCGGAGAGGTGCGATGAACTCGCCTGCTCGCCGCCGACTTCGATCTCCTGATAGCCGAACGGCGCGCCGGGATCGCCGAGTCCGCCCATGCCGCGACGGATGATGGACACCATCTCCATCTTCACCATGGGACTTTCCGGGTCGAAACCCAGGCTCGCCGCCACTTTCTGTTGAAGGCTCGCGTCCCACCGAGCCGGCAACATGGTGCCCTGGAGCCATCGATGGTCAAGGCCGCACTCGCAGTCCGCGCCGATGATGGAAAGAACGCGAAGGAGATTCGCATCGGTGAGCAGCTCGCCTTTGAACAGCGGTCCAATCCACCGGCCCCGGCCATAGAAGACCGCCGCACACGGCTCGTTGACATCCTCCGGCTTCAGGCCAAGCGTCCAGAGCAGTATGTCTTCGCCGGCCAGAGACGGTCGATCGAGCACGACCTTCTCGGGACCTCTGGCGATTGCCTTGGGCAGAAACTCCAATTGCTCGCCGACGTACGAAATCGCATCGGAAACCGCCTCCCGGGCCGCCGCGTTCCGATCCTGCTGTGGTCCCTCGATCAGGAGCACGACCCCGTAGCTGTCCGCCGCCTTCTCGAGGATCTGTCGGCGTGTCGGAGAATCGAGCACTGCCTCCAACGACAAAAAAACCGCCTTCGCAAGCGATGGGGCATCGGCGGGCAAAGGCAGCCGCCGCGAGGGACCATCCGGCGACACCATGACGGCGGCAGGGTAGTTGTCGATCCCGTGCATCGAGAGGAAACGCGAGGCCGGATGGTTCGCATCGACCCCCGCCATTACGGGCTCGCAACGGATGTTCGTATCGACAGAAGCGGCATCCAGCGCGTTCTTCAGATCGTCAATCTCCCCCGCCCCAACCGCCTGGGGGACGTATACGAAGAGGCGGTACGGCTCAATCCCAACGTCGATGAAGCCGATCTCTCGAACATTGTATCGGCAGCCGCACGCCGGATCGACGCACGCGGCCAGAACACAAAAGACAGCCAGATTCAACCACACCAATCGTGTCACCGAATGCTCCTGCAATAGACACCATCCATCCGCGCTACCGGCCTCGCCCAACCATTCTAACGGAACCGAAGCAGAGGACGCGCCCGTCGATCAGTGTCACGACCGCTCGACCGGCGCTGTCCAGGGCAAGACCCCAGGGAACGGGTGTCGCGGGCAGCGGCTGCTTCCACTGCACCGCGCCGTTGACCGGATCCATAGCCATCAATTCCGTGTCGGTCGCCAGCAGGACCGCGTTCCGGCAGACCGCCATGGCCTGCGCCTTTGCGAACTCAAGAGACCATGCGGGTTTGGTCGAGGGGGCCAGCCGGCCCCAGTTGACCTCGAAGCGATTGCCTGGATTGGCCGCGTTGCGCGCCAGACTCGCGCGGTCGAAATCACGGAATCCCATCACCCGATGCCCGGCCGCATTCGAGGCCCATACGACAGACGTGTTGCCGGACGAGGCCAGGAAGGCCCTGCTGAATACGGTGGCATCGTAGACGTCGTACGCGGGATGGCCGTAGAACGGCTTTCCACAGGCAACCACCTCATCTCCCAGCACCGACAGTTCCCAGCCGCGCGGACTGCGCGAGAAGCACTCCGCCAATTGCGCCGAATCGTTCAGGCATTCGCCGGTCGCCGCGTCGTAGACGGCGGGCGAGATCGATGTCCCGCCGGACAGATAGAGCCTCCCGCCGCGCAGCAGCAAATGTCCCTGAACGCTCACGCCGGTACGGGCCTGGGGATCGAGGTGGCCCGACGTGCCGTTTTGCCATTTCACCGCTCCCGTCCGCGCGTCGAGGGCATACACGTATGTGCCGTCATAGTTGGCAATCCCGGCGGCGGCATAGGCAGTGCCATCCTCGACGAGCACACCCGCGGCCACCGGCCAGGTGGACATCAGCGTGCCATAGACGGGAATCAGACGCTCGGTCGGGGCCGCACGAAATCTCCAGAGCAATCGGCCGGACTTCGCCTCGAAGCAGTACACCCAGCCGTCGCCGGACCCGACGTAGGCCCGCCCTTCCCAGATCGTCGGCGGCATGCGGATCGCCCCCCCGGTGCAGGCTTTCCATACGGCAGTCCCTGTCGAGGCGTCGATGGCGCGCACGACGCCATCGGCCCCGCCGACGAAGACCAGTCCGCCGGCGGCCACGGGCGCAGTGATCCGAGGAAGCCCCGGGACCGTGGAGACGCCGAGGTCGAAATCCCAGAGCGGCCGCGGTCGCTCGGCTACCCTGCCCGAGGCGGAGGCGCTACAGGCATTGTCCGCCCGGAAGGTCGGCCAATCGGCAGGACGATCCGTCAGAGGAGCCACCTTCGTCCCCGCGTCCTTGCCTCGTTCAAGCCGCGCCGCTTCCGTGACATCGGGCGCAAAATCGAAATCGCCCGCCGGCGCCAGACACGTGACGCCATACAGAGTCAACTGACAGTCGCACACCGAGGGCCACCAGTACAACAGACCGTTGGAGACGGTCACGCCCTCCTGGCAGACCGGTCGCATCGGGGAGATCCAGCCCGGGCGATTCGAGGCCAGGTCCAGACGAACGGAGCCGCCCTCAGCGCGGAAGAAGATCGCGTCGGACGCGCCGGTCGGGCGTGTGCACGCCCGGCGAGGCTTGTCGATTTCCGCCAGCACCTTGCCGGTGAGCGGGTCGAACTTCAGGCTCGGGTGTTTGTCGATCTGGCCGCTGATGCCGTAGAGCCCATCCTCGCGAAGGACGAGCTGGAAGTTGCTGTAAGGATGCTCCCAGAGAATGCTGCCGTCGCGAGCGGAGACCGCCAGCAGCTTGCCGATGGGCGGGCCGGCGAAATAGAGGGCCTTGTCGCTGCACTTGAGATAGCAGGTGGTTCGCCAGTTCGTCCGCCAGTCCTGGCGATTCTGGTACTCGCCGAGCGACCGGAATAGCTCCGGAGCATTCTGCGGGGTCCTGCGCCAAAGCTCACTGCCGCTGCCGGCATCAAGGCAGGCGAGATAGCTGCCGAATCGAAAGACGTAGATGCGGCCGTGGCTCATGCAGATGGCCCGGCCGTCGATGGGCTCGCTCTCGCGATGGCTCCAGAGGACATTCCTGGTCTTGAGATCGATGGCCAGGACGTTGCGGCCGAAGCCCCAGGGATGCTCCGGCTGGTTCCACCCTTCCGAGATCGGGTCCCACGGCCAGCCGTGCTTGTCGAGCTTCCATCGCTTCGTGGAGTCGGCCTGCTCCTGTTCGCCCATCATGGCATACAGAATGCCGTCCTCGATCGCCATCCATTTCCAGAACGTGCCGCCGGCCTTCTCCACAGGCGGAACGATCTCGTCCAGCACCCTGCCGGTAACGGTGTCGATGACCTTGCACGACTTGTTGTCGCCGATGTAGAGCGCAGCGGGCGTCGCCACCATCGTGTTGCGATGGATCATGACGCCTTCGGGAAGCTCTCGCTGCCAGAGGATCGTGCCGTTGTAGCCATTGAAGGCCACAAGCTTGTTCAGGAACGGCTCTTCGCGCTCTTTGAACGCCACGTGTCCGAAGGCCTTGAACACCCGGCCGGCGGAGGCGACGCACACCTGCGGCAGCGGCGCGTATCGGGGCTCGGCCAGGAACTGGGTCAGGTATGGAGCGACGATCACTTCATCGGTCGACTGCGGGTTGTTGTCGGGGCCGTGATAAGGGTGAGTCCAGTCATCCATGCCCGGCGGGACGGGCTTGGCGATTGTCCTGTCCGCAAACACGGCCTTGCCGCCCGGTCGAAGGACTCGCAGAATCTCCGCACGAGAAATATCCGGCGCGCCGAGAATCACCGCGGCATCCGCCAGATTGTCGCCCAGGTGCAGCCTGCTCTGGCCTGCTGCGACGAACACGCGCGTCCCGAGGCAGCCTGCCTCGTCGATCGTCCTGCGAGCCGACTCAAGATCCTCTGCCTTCGGGACGTGCAGATAGATCAGCAAATCACTCTCTCGGGCAATCGCAACGGCAAGTTCAGATGCCCGGTCGCCAGCAACAACGCAGATTCCATGAGTGGCTCCCGCCGCGTTGATGACCTGGCCCGGAGATACGCCCCCCCAGACAGCGGACGTTGTTACCGAAAGAAGGAATACCCCGAACAACCGAATGGTCTTTCCGCGATCCATACGCCGCCCTTTCAAAGGTCAAGGGGATTGCGTGGCAGGCGTATCTTACCGCGTCTTGCGCACTGTGTCAAAGAGGCTGCTCGGCAACAATCTCGATCCCGCAGAGGATCGTTTCGGCGCTGGCGTCTGTCGGCGTCAGCGAGATGGTCACGAAGTCAGACGTTTGAATCCCCTTGAATGTCCTGACGATCCCCACGTTGGGAGACCCGGCCTCGGCGATAATGTCAAAATCCTCCAGCACGGTCTGTCCGTTCAGGGCGACGTCAAACCGCCGTTCGCCCGCCTTCTTGTCTTCGGGCTCCATGAAGTGCAGATGCACCGTGTAGACGGCTGGTGGGCCAAGGCCCACCCTACGCTGCCCCCCTGCCACCCTGACGCGAACAGACCGCAGGCCCTTGCCCCCGGAGGCTTCGACCCATGGGATATCGCTGCGTCGCAGGCGCGACGAGTGGCGGCGGAACCATGACAGGCCCCCCGGCGCCACAGCCATATCCAGTTCCGCAGAACTCCCTCCGACCATTGGATACTCCAGCCAGAGCGTTCCATTCTCGGCTCTGCGGTCGCCCGGCGCGCCGAAGTTGATGCCGACGCTCTGAATGGGCGCATCGCTCGGCTCGACTTTGCTGAAGGTCCACATCTCGACGTCCGGCATATGGACCATCGCCAGCGAGGTCTGGTTCTGGTAGCTGCAAGTGCACGTGCTCGTGTAGTCCGGCGCATTGAGAACGCCGTTGGCGACGATCAGATTGGATGTACATCCCGATCGGAACCCGCCGAAATTGCCGGTCCCCCCGTCATTGGTGAGATCGTAGTAACCTGCCGCGGCGGAGCGGAACGTCAGGAGGTTCTCGCTGGCAATTGCGGTGTTGCAGCCGTGGTTTCGCGCGTACTGCCAGGGTATCGGCTCGCCCGTCAGAGGATGCGGATATGTCCGCCGGCGGCCCGTCAGAAGATCGTAGGCGCTGCCCTGAGTGAAGACGGTGCCCCCGCGCAACATGCAGGGCCCGGAGTAATCCATCCTCTCGTCCCAGAGGACCTCGCCGGTCCGGGCTCGAAAGGCCGCCATGCGGTCGCCGGGCTCCCAGAGCATGTCGCCGGATTTGCGATAGGCCTGCACCAGAACGCCGAACGGCTCGGAGAAGCCCAGCCAGGTTCCAAAAGCGCTGTCGTGGTTGTCCCAGACGACTCGGCCCGTGCGCAGGTCCATCGCCAGGAGCCGGCTCGCCTGACCGACCTCGGCGTCCTGGCGCGCATTTCGCTTCACATGTGGGGGCACCGCGTCGAGACAGAAGACCATGCCGCCCCCGGCGGCAATCCCGTTATGGATGAACCCATGGTCCGCCTCCACGCTCCACAGGACCTTTCCGTCGTAGCGGTTCATCACTATCAGGGTCCTGCTGGCGCTCCAATCGACAAACGGAGCGGCCGCATCGGGTTTCTCGCCGGGAGGCTTGAGCAAAGGCGAATGCCGGACAAAACTCGCTCCGGCGATGAGATAGTCCTCGCAGACCCCGATGTAGGCCCAGCGTCGCGACCCTTGGCCCTCCTGGGCAGGCAAGGAGAAGATCTGTTGGGTCCGCCCGGTGGCCGGGTCCAGGACGTGACAGGCATCTTCCTGAACGACATAAATCCGGTCGGCCGTGGCGACGAAATTCGTGCCCCTGGCGTTGGCCCCGGGAATGTGGCTCTGGCCGTAACCGAGATAGCGAAAGTCATGCTTGTAGGTCGCGTCGTAGTATTCGCCGAAGGTCGACGCGGCAAGCGGCTTCTTCCACAGAACCCGGCCCGTGTAGACATCCCGCGCACTGAACGAATCGATCCCCTGGATGAACAGCCTTCCCCCGACGACCTGCTCGGGCGGGCCATGTCCGTGCCTGGGCAGAACGTCGCCGAATCCCGCTTCCTCCCCAAACCACAGTATGCCCAGCGGAAGCCGGAGCTGGTCTTTCGAGCAGACGGTGTTGGCGACATCGCCGTACTGGTGCGTCCAGTCGGCAGAACCCGGCACGGGCCCGGTGCGCCGGATGACAACGGCGCCCTTGGCAGCGCCCACCCTGAAACCTGGAAGCTCCGCATTGGCAAGTCGGCTGCATATGGCCAGTTGCTGCTCCTTGCCCGCTGCCAGCCAGGCGACCCCGCTGTAGGGCCGAAGCAATTCGCACATCGCGTCAATGCGGCGCGCATTCCCCTCGAGCCCGGCGGCCTTGAGATTCTCCACCACGACCAGCGAAGCGATGTACGGCGGCAGATCGGCGAAATCCACATCGGCCTGCAGAATGGAGACGCGCGATCCATAGAGGCCCGCGCCATCCAGCCTCTTTCGCAAGGAGGCCACCTTCTCGGCATCCGGCTCGATGGCGATCACGTGCATCTGTGACTGACGCAGCAGTTCCGTGAGCAAACGGCTGTTGCCGATCCCCAACCACAGGCAGTACCCCTTCGCATCCACGCCTTGCGCGAGGATCTCCTTGACCCGTCCGGACTCGCTGCGAGGGGCCGGCCTCAGGCTATGGGCAATGCTCGCGCGGCGAACGGGAGACCTTCTTGCGGCGCCGAAGCAGTACAACTGCCCGTCCTGCGTGATCACGAAGAGCTTCCCATCGCCGGCGACCATGTTCCACACAGGCCCGTGCACCCTGGCTCGCCAGACCGTTCGTGCCTGTTTGTCCCCTTCGGGCGCCTCAATGGCGGCGATCAGCCCCTCCTCGCTGCTGCCGTACAGCCGACTGCCCGCCTTGATATGGATCCGATCAAGGGCCGGGTCGGTCTGCAAGTTCCACACCGGCTGGACGGACAGTCGCGTTTTGGTCTTCTTGTCCTTGGGATCGACCGTCTGTTCCTCCGCCAGCGTAGCGCCCACGATCTCGCCGGCCGCTCCGATTCCCACGACCGCATCACCGTCCATGACATCCGCCGCGATAGGCCCGAGGGCCAGACCGTCCGAAAGCCGGTACGCCACGGCGTTGTTGAAATACCAGTCCTTCCAGATCGACGCCCCGTAGCCACCGACGTGCTTGCCGTAGCTGCGGTCGGCCAGGGGATAGTACAGCAACTCGCCGGTCGCGCAGTCGAAGCACGCCGGGGTCGTTCGGCTCGTCACCAGGAGCTTGTCCCCATCCGACGCCAAGTATCCTTGCGGCGCGACGCCCGCAAACGCGGGGCTGTTGTGCTGTTGCAGAATGTAGATCGAGCCGGTGCCGCTGTTTTCCCAAATCACGCGGCCCGTCACGGCATCGAGTGCATAGATAAAGACCCCCATGAACGGCCAGATGCTGGCGGAGCAGCAAACCGTGCCGTCATGCAACACCGGCCCCCCACGTGCCGGCCACGCCGAGATGAGCCTGCCATTGCCCAGGATCCTGCGGGTCGATGGCGCCAGGCGGGATTTCCAGAGCAGCGCGCCATCCCTGGCCGCCAGGCAGTAGAGACAGCCGTCATCGCTGGCAAAGTACACGCGGCCCTGCCACGCGATCGGCGCAAAACGGATCGGCCCATCGCAGAAGAACTGCCAATTCTGCCTGCCGGTTTCCGTGTCGTAGGCCTCGATCTTGTCACTGGCCATCGATGGCACGAAGATCTGGTCGCCCATGACAACCGGCTCGTAGGACCGGTCGAACTGGAGCTTGTACTGCTCCTCGCGCCATGCGGGGGCGGGCTTCGGCAGTCGCCGGATCCACTGAAGACGCAGATCGACTGGCAGCGAGACGGGCGAGGCGCCGCTGCGGCCGGCGTCGTAGCGCCACATGGGCCAGTCGGCGGCGCTGCGCCGAAGACCGTCCACAGGCCATCTCCACCAGTTGGCGAGGATCGACGTAAGAGTCAGACAGACAGCCGCCACGGGGACAAAGACGAGGACGTGCCCGGCGACCTTCAGATGCCTTTTGCGGTCGCCGGTGTCCAGCGGTGCGAGCATACGATCTCCACGAAGTTGATTACGGGCGCCTCTGACTCGCCGGACATCCTGGTCCTCGGGACCAGTTCCAGGACGAGCGTGTCATCGACGGCAATGTCCGGGAAGTCCCGGATGACGGCTCTATCGACGCCGCCGGCAAGCTGGGCGATGTCGAAGGTTTCACAAACGGTCCGACCCTGAAGTTTGATCCCGAATACCCGCTGACCGGGTCTGTCGCCCTCACGGGCCCGGAATCCGAGGCGGACTGTGTACAGGGTCGGGACGTGGCCTGCCTGGCCATCGAGCAAGGGGATCTCGCACCGGCACAACCCCAGACACCCGGAAGTGAAGAGCCAGGGTTTCTCCGTCCCTTCGACGGTGATCCCTTTGAAATCCCGGCAGAAATACCCCATCTCATCGAGGATTTCCTCCTTCAGATCGAACTTGATGCCGTAGTTGACGAAATGGTTCTGGGTATATACGGTCCGGGGATTGGGGTAGGCCAGCCACAGCGTGCCGTCGTCATCCTTCATATCGGCCGGCGCGCCGAAGTTGATGGCGAGGTGTTTGACGGGCCGTTCATACGTGCCCGGCACGACCTGCCCCTTCGTGTCCAGCTCGGTATGGTTGATGAACACGGTCCAGGGCTGAGCCCTCTGCGGCTTGTTCACCAGGGCAAACGAACCACGAAGCGGGAAGGAGCACGTGCAGCCCACGCTCGCTTCCGGAACCAGCACCAGACCGTTGGCCGGGATCATGTTGATCCAGCACCCGGGACGAATGCCGCCGAAGATGGCGACGCCGGCGTCGCGCGCCAGATCGTAGATCGCCGTGCTCGACGAACGGTAGAACAGGGTGCTCGTCGAGGCGCTGGTGATCGCGCAGGTATGTCCCGGACGGAGGAACTCCCAGGGCACTTCCTTCTCCGAGATCGGATCGATGCGCGACAGGATCTTGCCCGTGCGCAGATCGCACATCCGCGGCTCGATGACAATCCGCTCGCCGATGACCACGGGCCGCGTGCGATAGTTGACCGGACGCGACCACAGGATCGCACCGCTCGATGCGGACATGGCCACGATCCGGCGGTAGGTGAG
>CAZNSM010000163.1:0-11066 GCA_964575615.1 uncultured Pirellulales bacterium
CGACTCCCCCGCTTTACGCGGGTTGGGCAGCCTATATGGCTGCCTGTTTTTTTGCATCGTCTTCGGAGAGAGAGGTCCCCATGAAACCCCGGACGATCGGCTACGTCGACGGCTTCAATTTCTACTATGGCGCCGTTCGCGGCACCCCCGCCGACCGCTGATGGCCTCTCGGCGCAAGCTCGCGACCGTCCCCGCGAACCCTTCACACCCTTGAACCCTTCTCACCCTTCCCACCCTTCAGACGTTCGCACCCTTCGCACCCGGCCGGCCCCCGGCCTGCGGCCTACAGCCTCTCGTATCTCGCGAAACCCGCGATGTCCACTAAGACCAAAATGGGCAACCGTTCGCATCGCTCCGCCGGCATGTGCGAATCCAGTATGCTGGCCCCTGAAGTGCCCCCTGTCGTTCCTGCGTTTTGGCAATTTCCCTTGTCAGATCACGTCCTTTGGTCGATATTTACCCATAGAGTGCGGCCGCAGGGCCGCATGAGGCCTTCAGAGGGAGTCCTTTCAGAGATGAAACGAGAAACCTCTGGCTATGGGCGAAATAGCGCGGCAGCAAGACACGTGAGAAACAAAAGAAGGGCACGTTCTTACATGGCGGCACGACAAGAGCACCTGTTTCGCGAGATGAACACGGCGCGGTACGGAGACGACCGACGCAAGCAACCCCTCTTCATACCGAACCTGCTCAAGGCTGATTCGGCCGACCAACGGCTGCAGGACAAGAGGCAGGAAAGAGCGTACGAAATCCTCATGAGGTGGGCAGACCTTGAATCAAGCGGCGCGCTCCAGAGCCAGAAGGAAAGCAATGTTGAAGCGGAGTTCCTTACGCAGGTATTCGGCGAGGCGCTTGGGTACACCATGTTCTCCGAGGGACAGACACAATGGAATCTACAACCCAAGTTTCGTGTTAACGGCCAGACTGCCGATGCCGCGATAGGCCTCTTTGAGGCTCATAGAAAATGCACGCCACGCGCCTTGATCGAACTGAAGGGACCGACGGTCAACGTTGACCGAGACAAGTCGAGTGGACGAACTGCCGTGCAGCAATGCAGAGAGTATCTTGGGGAAACCCCCGATTGTCCTTGGGGGATCGTGTGCAACTGCGTGAGCTTTCGCCTTTACCACAGAGATCACACGTCGCGCGTTTACGAGCTCTTCACGCTTCAAGACTTGCGGAAGCATGAGGTGTTCCTGCAGTTCTACTTCTTGTTCGAGCGCGGTGGGCTGTTGCCTGCCGGACTTGGGCAGGCGCCAAGAGCCGATGCACTGCTTGAACGATGTAGCAGGCGGCAACGGGAGGTCGGCGACGATCTGTATGACGCTTACCACGACAACCGTGTCTTGCTGATCCAGCACCTCACAAGCCCAGCGCACGACACGCCTTTGGATACGGCCATCCGCATTGCACAGAAGCTTGTGGACAGGATCGTCTTTGTCGCCTTCTGCGAAGATCGCGGTTTACTTCCTGAGCGTTCGCTCTTTCGAGCGTGGACAGAGGTCCCACCATTCCATCGCGTGACGAATCCACGGTGGCAGAATTTCCTGGATCTGTTCCGAAGCGTGGATGAAGGCAACGAAGCACGCGATATTCCTGGGTACAACGGCGGTCTCTTCCGGAAAGACCCGGCCGTAGATGACCTTCAGCTTGAGGATGATTGGACCAAGTTCTTCAAGAACATCGGCGATTATGATTTCCGCTTCGAAGTCAACGTAGACGTGCTCGGTCATTTGTTCGAGAAGTCGATCAACGATATCGAACGCATCCGCCTTGGGGGTCTGTTTGAGTCGGACGTGAGCGAAGAAATCGCCCCGAAGATGAAGAAATCTGCGGAGCGCAAGAAGGGTGGCATCTATTACACGCCGCCGGAGTTCACGGACTTCATCGCACAGAAGACGGTTGCTCACGTTGCGGGCGCCAGAGTTGACAGGGTTGCCGATAGGTATAAGATCGACCTGACATCCCCGCAAGGCGGCGCTTCTGGCGGCAACTTGGAGCGTTTCGTCAAGAAGGCCGTGGAAGAACTGCGCCGCATCAAGGTCCTCGATCCTGCCTGTGGCAGCGGCGCATTTCTGATCCAAGCGTATGACGTCCTTGAGACGTACTATCTCGACCTTGTCGATGCCCTGGAACATGCAAATTCCAAGGCGGCCGGGGACTTGCGCGGGCGGATCGCGGATTTCATTCTGCACGACAACCTCTTCGGCGTTGACCTTTCTCCCGAAGCCGTGGAGATAACGCAGTTGTCACTCTGGCTTCGCTCCGCGCAGCGAGGCAAGACCCTGGCCGACTTATCCAAAAACATCGTCTGCGGCAACAGTCTTGTGACTGACACAGCCGTTGACCCTTTGGCGATGAATTGGCAGGCAACTTTTCCGGAAGTATTCTCGCGCGAGCAGTCCGGCTTTGACTGCGTGATAGGCAATCCACCGTGGGAGCGTATGAAGCTCCAGGAACGGGAGTTCTTGGATTCGATCGCGCCGGACATCGCCTCTGCCGTGAGCGCTGCAACGCGGCGCACGCTGATCGACGAACTGCGACGAAAGAAGCCCGAACTCCACGAGCGGTATCTTCAAGCGAAGAAGTCCGCAGAACAAACGCTTGACCATGTTCGACAGAGCGGCCGGTTTCCTTTGTGCGCCAAGGGAGACATCAACACATATGCCGTCTTTGCCGAACTGGCGAGAACTCTCGTTGCTCCGCAAGGATCCGTTGGCTTGCTCGTTCCCTCCGGCATTGCCACAGACATGACGACAAAGGATTTCTTTCGGGAACTGATCGAGCGAAAATCGCTTGTGGGGCTCTATGATTTCGAGAACAAGGCTCCTGCTTTTCCAGACGTCCACAGGTCGCTTAAGTTCTGTGTGTTACTCTTCGGGGGGACGAACCACAAATCCAAGGCCGCCGATTTCGTTTTCTTCGCCCATCGAATCAGCCAGCTTCGAGACAAGAATCGCCACGTCTTGCTTTCGAGCGAAGACTTCAAGCAGATGAACCCGAACACCTTGACCTGCCCGCTGTTCAGATCGAGACGAGACGCGGAAATCACAAAGGCTGTCTATCGACGCGTCCCTGTCTTAGTAGACCGGACGCGCAAGGATGGTGGCAATCCGTGGGGAATCAGATTTGTCCGCATGTTTGACCAAACCAACGATGCAGAGCTCTTCAAGACGCCAGACGAACTCCAGAAGGCGCGCTTCAAACGAGACGGTGCGCTCTGGAAGAAACGCAAGGAGACCTTCGTGCCGTTGTACGAAGCGAAGATGGTCCAGATGTACGACCATCGGGCTGCCAGCGTCGTTGTCAACAATGAGAACTGGATGCGCCAGGGGCAGACGGAGGCAACCAGTCTCGTCCAGCACCAGAACCAGGAGTATACGGTTGAACCCCGATGGTGGGTATCCGAGAGTGCAGTCTTGAAGGCCATTGGGCCGGAGTGGAAACGGGGCTTCCTGGCCTTTAAGGATATCACAAGTCCCACGAATCAGAGGACGATGATCGCGACCGCAATGCCGTGGACTGCGGTGACGAACCATCTGCCTCTGATCCTGACAAGCGCGCAGGCGGAACGAGACGCATGTCTTCTGGCAAACCTCAACTCAGTTGTCCTGGACTACACGGCCAGACAGAAGATTGGCGGGGTGACACTGAATTTCTTCATCGTCGAACAGCTTCCGATATTCGGCCCTGATATCTACGAGCAACTCTGCCCGTGGAATAAGCGTGAGAGGCTGGAATCCTGGATTGCTGGTCGCGTGCTGAAGCTGACGTGTACGAGCAATGATATGAAGCCGCTCGCAGAGGCCGCAGGCTTCAAACCTCTCGTGCATAAATGGAATCCCTCGGAGCGAGCCGAGTTGCTGGCCGAACTTGACGCCGCTTTCTTCATCCTCTACGGCATGGAACGCAAAGACGTCGAGTACATCCTCTCGACCTTCAGCGGAATCGACAAAGAGGGAGAAGGCGTCCTAACAGGTGAGACCACGACCGAGCGCATTCTATCGCACTATGATCGCATGTCCGGCGGGAGACGGAAGAAGTAGCCAATCCAACTGATGAACGAACCATATGCGGAGCCACGGTCCGCCCTTGTTCCGGGCTTCAGCGAGGCGTGGGGGGGAATTAGAGGTGTCCGGTATTCTTCAGGGCGCGCGTGGAACCGTAGAGGCGGGGGCGCGGAGTCGGAGCGTAGACCGGCGGACGCGTGGCTGCGTGCGGCCTGGGGCCTTTCGCATCTCGTCGCTCGTATCTCGTCGCTGGCGCCGCGTGGGAGCGTAGAAGCGTGGGAGCGTAGATGCGTTATGCCTGCGGTCTGCGGGCTACAGTCTCCGGCCTGACGCATCTCGTCGCTCGTTCCGGCCCTTCGCACCCTTCGCACATTCGCACCCTTCAAACCCTTCGCACCCTCGGCCCTTCGGGGCGGCAAGGCTATCGGAGCAATGCGCCGGGATTGAGGGCGAAATGGTCGGCCAGGATGCGGATGTGCGCCTTGCTGAGTTCGCGCTGGCCGGTGAGAATACGGTGGCCGAGGCTGCGATCGCCCAGCAGCCTGCCCAGGTCCGACTCGCCCATGCCATGCTCTTCCAGGAGATGCCGAAGCAACTCTACCACGGGCAGATTCGGATCGTTGATCGGGTGATGCTCAGCCTCGTATTTCTCCACGAAGGTCGCGACGGCCTCGAAGTAATCGGCTTGATCGGAATTCAGGTCATAGCCCGCCATCGCGTCCAGCACGCCCAGGGCGTTGCGGTAATCGACCTCGTCATGCAGCGGCCGCACCATGAACAGCCCCATCAGTTCCGCGTAGCCGGCCGGAATGTCGTCGTGCGTCAAGGTCCGCGTCTTCATAGCTGTTCCTTCCAGGTGTTGGCGTCGTACTCTTTGTGCGTGAGAATCATCAGGGTGTAAACGATACGCGTGTTGTAATGCACCGCCGCGATCAGCCGATAGCGGTTATGAGCGATGTTGAACACCACTACCGACCGGCTGCTGGCTGTCGTCACGCGGTCCGCGTTGGGAAAGGTCTTGCGCACGTCGGCAAAGCTCTGCCACTCGGCGGCCTTCGTCTGCTGCACCCACACCGCAAGCGATGCCTTGGCCTGTCCGTGGGCCTCCCAGAACGCGCGTAACATGCTCGTCTTGATGATTCGCATTATCCTGCTATTATCGCCAACTGATGACATAATGTCAACGGGCTTTCCCCAAAAAAAACGTGAAACAGTGGCCGCATGGGCTCCAAGCCCATCCTACGGCCGGCGGGCCGGCGCCCGGCGCATCTCGTATCTCGTCGCTCGCGACCCGTGGCACGTGACCCGTGGCACGACGCTCGTTGGAGCGTAGAAGCGTAGATGCGCTCGCCCTCCGGCCTGCGGTCTACAGCCTCCGGCCTGCCGTCGCTACCCCTTCGCACCTTTCGCACGTTCACACCCCCTGTCCGGGGCGGCCATATTGGCGCTTGACAGGCACAGCGCGGAGCGACGAAACTGGATGCTGTATCGGGCATTGTGACACCAGACCAAGGAGACCAGCGATGAGCACGCGAATCGACCGCCGAACCTTCCTGAAGACCAGCGCTGCCGTGGGGGCGGGCGTCACCATCCTCAAATCAGGCATCCTCAAGGCGGGCAACTCCCCCAACGAGAAGCTCAACG
Organism: uncultured Pirellulales bacterium; assembly: GCA_964575615.1. Taxonomy (GTDB): domain Bacteria; phylum Planctomycetota; class Phycisphaerae; order Sedimentisphaerales; family Anaerobacaceae; genus Anaerobaca. Next base: position 5,655 of record CAZNSM010000163.1, read on the forward strand.
TCGCGGTCATCGGCGTCCGGGGGCGGGGCCACGCCAATCTGAACGGCGTCAAAGAAGAAAACATCGTGGCCCTCTGTGATGTCAATGAGAACAACCTCGCCGAAGCGGCGCAGGAATTCCCGCAGGCCAGGACGTACGTCGACTGGCGCAAGTGCCTCGATCAGAAGGACATCGATGCGGTCGTGTGCTCGACCACCGATCACACCCACGCTTTCGTCAATGTCTGGGCGATGAACCGGGGAAAGCACGTATACTGCGAGAAGCCGCTGGCCAATTCCGTCCATGAGGCGCATGTCGTCCGCCAGACCTATCTCAAGAACAAGGGCAAGCTCGCGACCCAGATGGGCACGCAGATTCACGCCAGCGACAACTACCGGCGGATGGTGGAGCTGGTCCGCCGGGGGGCGATCGGCGACGTCAAGAAGGTCTACGTCTGGTGCAGCCGGACGCCCGAAGGGGGCAGCTACCTGCCCGCCGCCGGACCCGTCCCGGAGCACCTTCATTGGGACCTCTGGATCGGCCCTGCGCCGGAGCACCCGTACAATCCGGGCTACTTCGGCGGGTGCCTCGCCTGGAACCGCTTCTGGGACTTCGGCAGCGGCCAGATCGGCGACATGGGAAGCCACATGATGGACATGGCGTACTGGGCCCTGGATCTTCGTCTGCCGACCACCTGCCAGGCGGAGGGATCGCCGCTGAACCCCGACACGTGCCCCCATTGGCTGACCGCCGAGTGGGATCACCCCGCCAATGACTGGCGGCCGGCCGTCAAGGTCTCCTGGTACGACGGCGGCAAGAAGCCCGGCATGCCGTCCGAAGCATTCAATCGGGAGAAGCTCTTCAAGGGCGTGCTCTTCCAGGGCGAAAAAGGCTGGTTGCTCTGCGACTACGATTTCCGCATCCTGATGCCGATGGGCGATCTGACGCATTTCGACTGCCCCAAGACAGGCGATCTGATTCCGCCCTCGCCCGGACACCACGAGGAATGGATCATCGGCTGCAAGACCGGCAAGCCGCCGCTGTGCAACTTCGACTATTCCGGCGCGTTGATCGAGAACAACCTGCTGGCACTGGTCGCCTATCGCCTCGGGCAGAAGCTCGATTGGGATGCCGAGAATCTCAAGGCGACCAATTGCCCGGAGGCCGACCAGTACATCCGCAAGGAGTATCGCAAAGGCTGGACGCTGAACGGCTGACCCCCGCAGAGCCCAAGACCGGCAGGAGGGCTGTCGGGCAGGAGCATTCGCCGTACGCGCAGAATGGAGAACCGCAGGGCGCCCCCCGCGTTCGCCCCTTCACACCCTTCGCACGTTCCCACCCTTCAGACGCCCTGCCGGGGCCGTCGGGGGCGGGAATTTTGGAATCTGCCGGGGGGCGGGCGAATATGGGGCTTGCTTTGGGGTGGGCATGATCCTATAATAGGACAAGGTTTCCAGGTTTGTGCGCTCTGTGAGGTGGGAAAAAGGTAGGCTGGGCAGGTTTCCTGCCCGTGCGGATCGAACAGCATGGGCACAGGATGGGCCCGCCTGCGTCTCAATTCTTTACTCTCCCCCTCGCAGCAAGGTATTGTCCGACGGTAAGGCAGGGTGGAACATGCGGTCCCGACGGCTTTGCACCATGGATACGCCCGTCGCAGACCCCACGCAGCATGTCTGAAGCATCCCACCCGAGGAAAGGAGGTGATACGCCGGAGGTAAGGGCCGACTTATCAGCGTTCCAGCTCGAAGTCTGTCTATTGAAGGGGCGGCAATGAAAAGAACGGCAAAGTTTATGGGGAGGGACGCGGGTTCCGACGTGTGGTCGGATCGCCTTGGTAGCATTCCTGTGCGACGGAGGTGTGTTATGTGGAGACGATGTGCTTGCTTTGTCAGTCTGGTGGTGTTGGCCCTGGTGCAGGGCAGCGCGCTGGGCGCGTGGAATTTCCTGGAGGACGACGCTCTGATCGGCTGGTGGGCCTGCGATGAGGGCGAAGGGGCGGTGGTCGCCGATTCGTCCGCCAACGGCAACGACGGCGCGTTTGTCAACGGCGATCCGGTCTGGGCGGCGGGCATCCATGGCAGCGCCGTGACACTGATCGGGCCGACGCTGGTGGAGATCCAGCCGATGGGTCTGACGCTGGATGCGGCAACGATGGCCGGCTGGCTGTTTGCTCCGACGGCGCAGCCCGAGTGGTCGTCGATCATCATGCACCGCAACCCCGGTCCGGCGTCCGGTTTCAACATTCTGGCCGATCAGCAACTGGCGTATCACTGGAACGATGCGTCCAGCACCTGGAGCTTTCGCCCGCAGGTGTTCCATCCGCTGAATGAGTGGGCCCACTGCGCGGTGACGGTCGAGCCGGACAAGGCGACCTTCTATCTCAACGGCGTGGCCTCGGCCGTCAATGCGGTGGCGCATCCCCCCATCGCCTGGGACGGCTATACGTATCTCGGCGGCGACGGCAACTCCACCTGGGTGAGCCGGCGGATGAACGGCGCGTCGTTGGACGATGTCTGCTTCTTCGGCCGGGCCTTGGCGGCCGATGAGATCGTGGCGATCATGGGCGGCCCTGCCGCCGCGGCGCTGGCGGCCTGGGAAAATGCCGCCACGGCAGCCGAGCCGGGTTACCTCGCGACCAACGTCGCGGACGGCGTCTATGACATCGGCGCCTTCGGCGGCGAGATGACCTACGAGTTCATCGTCCAGAGCAATCCGGACGAGACGCAGGCCAGCATGTGCCTGATGGGCCGCAGAGACTTCGGCGACACCAAGTCGGGCCTGAAGTACGAGCAATGGAACAACACGGGGACCTACGGCGCGACGCTGTTCGGCGTGGCCGATTATGACTTCGGCGTCGCCAACGATCCCGGCGTGGTCACCCATCTGGTCTTCGTCGCCAGCACCGAGGCGGGCACGACGGACCTGTATGTCAACGGCGAATACAAGGGCAGCGTCGATGCGGCGATCCTCCTGTCGGGCCTGGTGGGCATCGGCTACGGCGCCCAGGATCGGCCCCCTGCCGATCCGTTCTTCGATGACTTCGACGGCGAGATCTTCGGCGTGGCGATCTACGATCGCGCTCTGACCTTGGGCGAGATTCGTTTGCACGCCGACACGTACTTCCAGAAGGGCCCGTCGGATATCACGGCCCCCGGCGACGCGGTTCAAGGCGTGCCGAACGACGGCGATTGGCCCGGCGCCGAGACACCGCCGTTGGCGATCGACGACAACGTCAACACGAAGTACCTGCACTTCAAGGGCGAGACCCAGCCGACCGGGTTCCAGGTCACGCCGGCCCTCGGCGCGACGCTGGTCACGGGTCTGACCCTGACGACCGCCAACGACGCGATCGAGCGCGACCCGATCCAGTTCGAGCTTTACGGCTCCAACGGGACGATCGACGGGCCGTACGAGCTGATCGCCGCCGGCGAAGTGGCCGATTTCAACCAGGTCGATGCCTGGCCGCGGTTCACCATGAACGCGACGCCGATCACGTTCGAGAACACGACCGTGTATCGGCACTATCAGATCCTGTTCCCGGCCGTGCGGAATCCGGCTGCGGCCAACAGCATGCAGATCGCCGAAGTCGAGCTGATCGGCGTGCCGGTGCCTTCCAAGGGAACGGTGGTCTGGGTCTCCTTCCACGGAGCGGATGATGCGCCGTCGGGCGGCGCGGCCGGCGCCGGCTTCACCGAGGCAGCCGACAAGGGATATACCGATCTGCTCAAGGGCGCCGGCTACGACGTCGTGCGTTACGTGCAGACGGGCACGCCCGACCTGGACGTGGTCAATGCGGCGGACCTGGTGATCGTCAGCCGTTCGGTCGCCAGCGGCAGCTTCCAGAATGACGCCGCCACGAGGTGGAACGGCGTCACCGCGCCGATGATCGTCCTGAACGGTTACACCGCCAGGAAGAGCCGCATGGGTTACTACACCGGCAGCACAATCCCGGACATCGCCGGGGACATCGCGCTGGCGGTCGCCGTCCCGGAGCACCCGATCTTCGCGGGGATTTCGCTGGTGGACGGCGTCATGGCCAATCCGTATGCCGGCGTGGTCACTTATGCCAACGGGACTGTGGCGCGGGGCATCTCGGTCGTCACCGAGCCGGTGGATGACGAAGCCACCGTTCTGGCCACGCTTTCGGCGGCCTCGGGCAGTGTTCCTGCCGGAGCCGTGCTGATCGCGGAGTACCCGGCCGGCGCCACGCTGACACATGACGGCGGGGCCGGCGAAGACGTGCTGGCCAATCGCCGGTTGCTGTTCCTGACCGGCGCTCGCGAGGCGGACGGCATCAGCTCCGAGACGGCGGGCATGTATGACCTGTATGCCGACGGCGCGCAGATGTTCCTGAACGCGGTCGCGTACATGCTCATCGAGCCGGAAGAGCCGGAAGAGCCGGCCGATCCGCTGGCCGTGGGTCTCCTGGCCCACTATCCCTTCGATGCGGATGCCGCCGATGCCACGGGCAACGGCTACGACGGGACCCTTCTCGGCGACGCCACGATCATGGACGACGTCCTGGTCCTGGACGGCGATGACGACGCGGTCGCTATCCCCCGCATGGGTGGAGAAGGCGCGGTCTTCAGCCAGGGCAGCTACTCGATGTGGGTCTTTGCGGCCGCAGACCTGACCGGCGTGCAGTTCGCCGGCGGCATGAACACGAACGACTGGACGGACGGCGCCGTGCACTTCAAGCTCAGCTACGCAGCGGCCAACGCGGGGATCAACGGCCTGGACGGCGGCGATCTCCAGGGCGTCACGACGGTTATGCCGGCCGTGTGGAGCCACATGGCCCTGACCATCTCGGAGACCGAAGTGGCCATATACATGAACGGCCAACTGGAAGACAGCCGACCCCTCGCAGCGCCGCTGAGCGTGGTTCTCGGCGGTGCGGCTCTCGGCGCCTGGAACAACGGTGGCGCCCTCGAGCGCGAGATGCCCGGCCTGATGGACGAAGTTCGTATCTACGACAGAGCGCTGTCGGCCGACGAGGTTGCCGCGCTGGCCGGTCTGCTGTAACAGCGTCACCGCCCGCCATTGACGGCAGGCGAAAGGTGTGTGGATTGTTATGGGGCCCATGCCAAGGTCGGCATGGGCCCCGTTCTATTCCGCGATGCGGTGTGCGGTGCACACCCTGCGAGACTGGTGTGACGAGTTATCGGAATCAAAGGGCAAGACGGCAATGAACAGGCTCTCTGCCGAGTTGCACGCGCAAAGCCCTTGTCCATTCGCAGGGCGGCCGTGAGGGCGTGCAGCGCTGCCACAGGCAACGCTGTGGCGAAAAAAGGGCGATGTTTCCGGAGGGGGTGAGGCGGCTCCGATGGCGGACGAACCCCATCCTCTGCGCGCCGGATGCGGGTTTCTCCTTGTCGCGTCTTCCTTTTTGGCCGATAAACAGACAGAATGGAAACACTGCGGGCCGAATGAAGA
>CAZNSM010000164.1:0-10977 GCA_964575615.1 uncultured Pirellulales bacterium
CAGCCGCTCGAAGACGGCTTCGTGATCGTCTCGCGGGCCAAGCGGACGATCCAGTTCCCGGCCCAGTTCATGCTGGTCGCCGCGATGAATCCGTGCCCGTGCGGTTATTTCGGCAGCACATTGAGGGCCTGCAAGTGCACGCCGAGCCAGATCGTCAAGTATCTGGCCAAGGTTTCCGGACCTTTGGTCGACCGGATCGACATTCACATCGACGTTCCCGCGGTGGCCTTCGGCAAGCTGCGGTCCAGGGCCAGGCAGATCGACTCGGAGACCTTGCGCGGCCGCGTAATCGCCGCCCGGGAGGTCCAGACGCGACGGTTCGGCGACGGACGCGCCATGACCAACGCCCGAATGAACCACAAGCAACTGGAGGCGTTCTGCAGGCTCGATGAGGCCGGCGAGATGATGCTCAAGGCCGCCATGGTCGAGCTGGGCCTCAGCGCCCGGGCCCACGACAAGATCTGCAAGGTGGCCCGGACCATCGCCGATCTCGACGGCACCCCCGACATCCGGGCCGAACACATCAGCGAAGCCATCAGTTATCGGAAGCTGGACCGAAAGCTCTGACCGCCTCCCGGCTGCTGCCACCGGCCAGACGGCCTCGCCGGCGCACTGCGAAATTCCTGGGAAATCGCCCCGCCGTAAGCCCCGCCCCGCTGCGCCGGGCCTATTATCGGGTGCTGTCGTCGGCGAGCCGAATGCCCGAGTTTTTCGTTAATGCCCCCTGTCTGTACGCCGATAATACGGGTGAGTATCGAAGGCACCGTAACACTAAAGGAGATTGAACATGGGGATTCAGAACTGGTCGGAGGAAATCATTCTCGTCGATCTGCCTCAGGAGCCTGAGCTGGGTGACGAACTCAAGACAGTTACCGAAGCGGTCCGCGATCGTGGGGACTGCGAAGTGGTTATCGATTTTTCCGAGGTCGATATCATCACGTCTTCCAGCCTGTCCAAGCTGCTCAAGCTGCGGAAGCTCGTCGGCGACTGCGGGCACCGGCTGGTTTTCTGCAGCGTGGCGCCGGCGACGAAGGGCATTTTCACGATCACAGGGCTTGACGGCATCTTCGAAATCGTAGACGATAAATTCGTGGCTTTGGCCAGCCTGCAAATGGTCGGGTAGCCCCGGATCCGTGACCGCCGAACCATAGGGCGCCGCGTGCGACCATCGCAGGAAACCGACAGGTTTGCTGCCCTGTGGAGCGGGTCACGAAGGCCGTTCATGTGAACGGTATTCGTCACCTGCTCGCAGGATGCTCATAGAAGGGCACTTGCGCCCGCCGTGGCGGCATGCGCCATGCGGCGGGATGATGCCACATGGACAAAGACGTTCTGCACCAGATCGAGCAGATTCTCGGGTACGAGTTCTCCAACGAAGCCCTGATCCAGAGGGCCTTCATGCACTCTTCCGCGGTTGACAGCCGTCTCGACAGCAACGAGCGTTTGGAATTCCTCGGCGACGCCATCCTTTCGACCGTGATCTGTGAGACACTGTTCGACAAGTACAGCCGCTACGCCGAGGGCGAGCTGACGAAGATGAAGAGCATGCTCGTCTCCCGCGGGACGTGTGCCCGCGTGGCGAAACGCCTGGGATTGCCCAAGTTCCTTACCGTCGGCAAGGGCATGATCTCGAACAAGGCGCTGCCCACATCGCTGGCGGCCGGCCTGCTGGAGGCGGTCATCGCGGCCGTCTACATCGACGGCGGATTCGACGCGGCGCGCGACCTGATCGTGCGCAACTTCCTGACTCTCATTGAGCAGGTGGATTCCGAAGAGGCCCACGGCAATTTCAAGAGCCTCCTGCAGCAATGCTCGCAGGAGCAGTTCGGCGCCGCGCCGTTGTACGTCTTGCTCGACGAGAAAGGGCCGGATCACAACAAGTGCTTCGAGTCGGAAGTGGTGATCGACCAGCGTCATTTCCCCAGCGCCTGGGGGGCCAACAAGAAAGAAGCCGAGCAGAAGGCCGCGTACAACGCGCTGGTGGAGCTGGGGGTGTTGCAGCGGTCGGCCGAGCAGGTCGGCGGCTAAAAGGCCGATCCGCCGGCCATGGCGGGAAGCTGTTCGGTGACCAGCCAGGCCACGCCATAGAGAATCAACGCCGCGACCGTGACGAACACCATGATCGAGCCGATCAGCAGGGCCGTTTCTTTCGCGAAGGCTCGGGCCCGGATCTGATGCACTTTGGTCGCCTTGTACACGACCGCGATCGCCACCACCAGCGGGATCAGCCATAGCATCGACGCAGCATTCGTGTCGATCCGCATCGGCGTGGTGAAGCTGGCCAACAAAGTGCAAGTCAGTGCCGTCATCTCACGCACGCGCCCCCTTGAGACCTTCCAGATGCGCCGTATAGATCGCGTTCACGATGCACAGCAGATTGAGCAGTCCGGCGATGCTCGTGTAGATCTGGCCGATCTCGCCGGCCCGTCCGAAGACCGGGAACTGCCCTGAAGCGCTGATTTGTCCCAGGAAGAAGACCGCCGGGGAATTCATCAGTTGGGCCACGTACCAGGGTTTGGCGTTCACCGGGTCGATCACTCCGATCGAGCCGGCGTACAGCCCGACGAGAAACGTCAGGACCACCGTGACGAAGATGACGATCGCGCGACGTCGCTGGTTCAGCGCGAAGTGCCCGCCGCCGGGAACGACCCAGGCCAGCAGGCCGATCACGATCAGAAAGAAAGCGTGGTTGTCTTTCCACGTCCGAGGCATCACACGGGGTCCTGCGGCAGGTCTCTGGGCCCGCTGTCGATCACAGGGGTAAGTTGTTCGGCAAACCGGAAGTCCATGCGTTTGAGAATGTTCTCGGGATTGAAATGGACCACGGCCAGCGACTGCGATTCCACATGCTCCTGGCGGCTGAGCAGCATGGGCCTGAGGCTCTGGAATTGCTGCTGGTTGAGCCGCTGAATGGACAGGCTGCGGAGGCAGTAGAAACTCTGGTCGGGCTTGAACTCCATGACCAGCGGCGCCTCGGTGAGGGTGTCCTTGTCGGCCGGCAGAAGGGCATGAAGTCGATCCATGAAGCGGCGTTTGATCGCCAGCCGCCTGAGGTACTCGGGCGCTGCCGGATTGCTCGCGGCCTGGGTGGCGATCACCTCCAACTGCCCGGCTGGGATCCTCCGCAGCCCCGTCAAGTACTGCACTTCGAAGACATTCGGGTCGTTCGGGTCTTCCGTGGCCTGGGCTCCGTACAGCTCGTTGTACCTGGCCACGGCGCTGTCCCAGCCGTCCTTCGTGGCCATCGCGATGAACTCCTGGGCCTTGGTCTTGGTCGCATCCCAGGCGGCCAGCTTTCTGAGGTCCTCCACCACTCTCTGGCGCACAGAGAAGACGTCATCGTCCTCGGTCGATACGTCACCGACCCGAAGGGTCCGAGTGCTGTAGGTAACGTCGAGGTTCTCCGGCGTAGCCATCGGCTGGATCTCCACGATGCGGACCAGCGTCATGATCTGATCGGACAGGTTTGGACTGCTGGCGGCCGAGAGGTCGTGGGCCGGACCGACGCTCCGGAACCACTGAGCTTTCGGAATGGACATCAGCGTTACGGCACGCTCGCCGAAATCCTCGGCGGAAAACAGAATCTGTCCCAGCCGGACCGGATTCGCTCCGTATCCCGTCAGGAACAGCCTGCCCAGGTATTTGTCGCTCTGAAGGTCCACCGCGCTGAGCAGCCCGGTTCGCCCATAGTACAAGGGTACGCCGTATTTGACGCCGAAGTCCTCTGCAATTTTCTGATAATCCGCGGCCCCTTTCTTCAACTCCTCTACGCTGGGTTTCTCCTCCCTCGCGTTGAGCGGCGTCAGCTTCTCGTCCGCCACGTTACGAACGTCGATCAGGATCTGCTCGGCCTTTGTCGTGATCTTCTGCCGCATCAACTGCTCACGGATCTCAACCGCCACCTCCGAGAAGTCCCTGGTCCGGTTCACCGTCGCGGAATTCGGATCGTTGGGATCGGTCCGGACCTGCTCGGTAAAGAGCCGGCTTCGATTGTCCCGGTAGAACGTCTCGATCTCTTCCTGCGCGGGGGCCGGAACGACGGAGGAGACGTCCGCCAGTTTCACGGCGATGTACTCCAGTTGCAGCCGGTCGGGCAGCTTGTACCCGAAGCCATAGGGATTGGTCTCGTTGGCGTCGCCGGGGAGGACCGACTTGTAGCGGTTGAATTGCGCGGTCAGTTCGGCCTCCGACGGTGTGACGCTCTTGTCGGCGAAGTAGGCGGCCTTCATCTGCACGCACTCGGCGTTCATCGTTTCGTTCTCGTAGCTGGCCAGATGACGGACCTCGGCATCCGTGACCGCCTGGACCGAGCAGATGGTCTCGGCGTACTGGAGCACGGCCAGCACCTTCCCGAACGTGGCCAGGATGTAGCTCTCGGGCCTGCCGTACTGGTTGACCATGCCCTGCATCACCGTCGCGTAGGTCTGACCGTTGAACAACTGCGGAATGACCTGGGCCAGCAGCCGGCCGACATCCTCGTTGCTGACGTGTATGCCCGCCATTCGGGCTTCTTCCCGCAGCAGAATCCAGTAGATGTCCGTCGGCGCCGTCCGTGCGTAGATCTCACTAAGCTGCTTGTCGCCGACGCGGTAGCGGTTCCGCTGGATCATCTGTCGGGCGTAGTCGAGCACCTCGGCCGAGGCGCGATCCTGGGAAAACAGCAACTCGCTCAAGACGATCCCGCGCAGGTCCTGAGCCTGCAAGACCTGGGAGGCGCCCAATCGCATGAGGACCTCAAGTTCCTGGCGGGCCTCTTCGCGGTCATAGTAGTTGATCTTGTTCTTGCCGTAAAAGGCGACCGCCTTGTCCCGACCGCCATGGCCCTGAAAGATGTAGCTGATCGACGAGCCGCCGATGAATCCGACCATCAGCACGATGACCACGACCGCCATGACCTTCTTGTTATTCCTTCTGAACCATTTGACCAAGTTCATATTCCGGCTCCGGGTTTAGGGACGCATACGCCTGTTATCCATTGAAACACAAAGGGCTTAAAGATACGGCAACCGGGCGGTCATTGCAAGAAAAATGTGCGCCGGGTTCGTCGCGGACGCGCGCAAGCGGGGCTCGGCCTGCGAATTGCGGCGCGCCGGTTGCATCCGCCGAGCGATCGGCGTACCATGCACGCTCATGATCGATACACACAACAGACGTGTCCAGTCGCAGGCGGCGTACGCCGCAGCATGCCGGCTCCTGCCCGGAGGGGTCAATTCCCCCGTCCGTGCGTTCGGCGGCGTGGATATCGGACCGATCTTCATCGCCTCCGCCAGGGGCGCCAGGGTCTTTGACGTCGACGGCCGCGAGTACATCGACTATGTGGGCTCCTGGGGTCCGATGATCCTGGGGCACGCCCATCCGGATGTAATCGCCGCGATTCACAGGGCGGTCGACAAGGGGGCCTCCTTCGGCGCGCCTACGCTGGCGGAGACGGCGCTGGCCGAGCGGATCGTCGGCGCGATGCCCTCGGTCGAGAAGGTTCGGCTCGTCAGCAGCGGGACCGAAGCGGTGATGAGCGCCGTGCGCGTGGCTCGGGCGTTTACCGGGCGGGACATGATTGTCAAGATGGCCGGCTGTTATCACGGCCACAGCGATTCCTTTCTGGTTGCGGCCGGCTCGGGCGTGGCCGAGCACGGCACCGCCTCCAGCCCCGGTGTGCCTCAGGCATTGGCACAGTTGACCGTGGTGGTGCCGTACAACGACACCGCAGCGGTGGCCGCCGCCTTCGAGAACCACAGGAATCGCATCGCGGCGGTGTTGGTCGAGCCGGTGGCCGCCAACATGGGGGTGGTCCCTCCGGCGGACGGCTACCTCACAGCGCTGCGGCGGCTCTGTGACGAGAACGGCGCCCTGCTGATCTTCGACGAGGTGATCAGCGGCTTCCGCGTCGCCTTCGGCGGCGCGCAGGGACTCTACGGGGTGCGTCCCGATCTGACGTGCCTGGGCAAGATCATCGGCGGGGGGCTCCCGCTGGCGGCGTTTGGGGGCAGGGCCGCGATCATGGACCAGTTGGCTCCGGCCGGGAAGGTCTACCAGGCAGGGACCCTCAGCGGCAACCCCATTGCGACGGCCGCGGCGGTCGCAACGCTCGATCTGCTGGCGAAGCCGGGCTGTTACGAGCGGCTGGAATCGTTGTCGGCGGCACTGGAGACGGGGCTGGCCGATGCCGCGGCCCGGGCCGGCGTGCCCCTGACCATCAACCGTGTCGGGTCCATCCTCAGCGGGTTCTTCTGCGATCGGCCCGTGCGCAACTTCGCCGACGTGCAGGCGACGGACATTGCCTGCTTCAAGCGATTCTTCGCGTCCATGCTGGAACGCGGCGTGTACTTAGCCCCCAGTGCGTACGAGGCGATGTTCGTTTCGCTGGCGCACACCGATTCGGACATCGAACGAACCGTCGAAGCGGCCCGCGCGAGCTTCCAGGCCGCCTGTCGGGCGCATTAGAGGTTCGGATATCCCTCTTGTCGTCCTGAACGGAGTGAAGGACCTGGGCTGCCAACGAGGAACACCTTCAGGATCATGGCCAGGTCCTTCGGCGTGCTCAGGAAGACAAGGTCGCTTCCATGCAGTGTCTCTTCCTCAGTTGGGCTATTCTCCCTTGATCAGTTCGACGACTTCGCGGGCATCCTTGGCACCGGCCACGGCTCGACAGAACGCCTTCGACTGAACCAGCTTGACGATCTCGGCCAGGGCTTCCACGTGAGGCCCTGACTGGTTGGGTGGCGCGACCAGCATGAAGAACAGCTTGGACGGCTGTCTGTCGATGGAGCCGAAGTCGATCCCCTGCGGTGCGATGCCCAGCGCCAATTTCAGGGTGGACACCGCCTCGGTTTTCCCGTGCGGGACCGCGATTCCATTTTCCAGCCCGGTGCTGAGCTTCTCTTCTCGCTCGCAAATGGCTCGAAGCACGGCATCGTAATCTGCGATCTCACCGGCATCTTTGAGTATCTGAACGAGTTCTCGCAGAACGTCCGCCTTATCGGTCGAGACGAGCGGTATTCTGACGATCTTCTCCTGTACCAAGTCAATCAACGACATGCCCTGCTTCTCCTGAAAACCCTGTGGGATCCCACAACACCCATCGCCGCATCAGACCAGCGATTCGTACATTTGCCAGACCTTGTCTTCATCCTTGGCGATCAACACCGAGCACGAGACCATTCGCATGGCGCGTTCGGTCTCGTCGTACAGCTCGTCGCGCCGGCTTCGAATCCGGGCCAGCTCGCCGATGACCAGAAGGTCCACGTTCTGTTCGTCGACCAGATTCACGATTTCCTTGTGGACGCTCCCACGACTGCTCCTCTGGATCAGGGAGACGCCCTTCTTGATGGCCAGCTCGTTGACATAGTTCAGATACCGTTGGGCATCGGCTTCCATGTCGTGTTCGTACTCGATTTGCTCGTCCTGGAGGAAGATCCGGGCCTTGAGCAGGTCTTCCATGGCCTTGGTGTTGATCACGTACAGCGCGATCAGATCGGCCTTGAAGTAGGAGGCCATGCAGATCGCGTACTGAGCGGCCGTGATCGATTGTTCGGTCCCATCAACATAGACGAGGATCTTTCTTGGGGTACTCACGCGAGGCCTCCGTCGGCTGCTGCCTTCTTTCTCTCCAGGTTTTCCTTGACCATCTTCATGAGCACGAACATGTCCCGTTCATTCTCTTCGAGCCGGCTCTCGATATAGTGCACGGTCTCTTTGAGGTCGGGAATAGCAATCTTCTCGAGGGCGTTGACCTTGCGGATGGTCTTTTTGACCTCGTTGGCCAGCCGCAGAACGGAGATCTTCAGCTCCGCGAGCTTGCCGAGCAGTTGGAGCACCTCCTTGAAGAACGACAGCGCGCTGTCGATCCAGAAGCTGTTGCCCATGAGGCTGTAGTACGGCGGATATTCGGTGAACTGCGTCTCGATTACGGGAAGACTCACGCCCATGACTCTTCGCGAACGGACTGTGATGTCCGTCGTGATGTGCGCGGCGCCCGTAAGGTACTGGACTTTCAGTTTGCCCATGTCGAGGATGGCCTCCTCCAGGGCCTCGTAGGCCTTTTCCAGGGCCTTCTCCACGCGGCTCTGAAAGTCGACCGTCTGATCCAGCAGCGCCAGCAGTTCGACGATCAGGATGTTCCGCTTCTGGTCGAGCAGCTCGTATCCCTGCTGGGCGAAGCTCAGGTCGCTTCGCAGCCGCAGCAGGTTCGTCTTCGTCGGTGCGTAAGTCAATTGGGCCATGACAGTTCAAACTCGAAACTCGAATACCGAAATCCGAAACAAGCATCCCTGCGACAGGCTGCCGGCTTGTATTTCGTGTTTCTGATTTGCGCCGGCGGGCTCCTTCCCGTCAAGCGCCGTAGTACTTCTCAATCTCCTCGTCGGTGACGCGGTGCAGCTCTTCGACGGGCAGCGTCCGCAGCACCTCCCAGCCCAGATCGAGGGTCTGCTCGATGCTGCGATCCTCGTCCTTACGCTGGGAAACGAACTTCTGCTCGAAGAGCTTGCCGAATTCCAGATAGTTGTGGTCGAGCGGGGTCAGCTCCTCCTCGCCGATGACCGAAGCGAGGTTGCGGACGTCCTTGACGTAGCTGTAGGCCGCAAAGAGCTGGCTGGCCAGGTGCGGATGGTCCTCGCGCGTCATGCCTTCCCCGATGCCGTCTTTCATCAGGCGGCTCAGCGAGGGCAGCCCCGCCACCGGCGGGTAGATCCCGCGCCCGTCCATCCCCCGTTCGAAGACGATCTGGCCTTCTGTAATGTATCCCGTCAGGTCGGGAACCGGGTGGCTGATGTCGTCGTTCGGCATCGTCAGGATCGGCAGCAGGGTGATGGAACCCTTGCGTCCCTTGATCATGCCCGAGCGTTCGTACAGCTCCGCCAGGTCCGAGTACAGGTAGCCGGGATAGCCTTTCCGAGAGGGGATCTCGCCTCGGATCGTGGAGATTTCGCGCAGCGATTCGCAGTAGTTGGTCATGTCGGTCATGATGACCAGCACGTGCATGTCCTCGGTGAAGGCCAGGTGTTCGGCCAAGGTCAGCGCCGTGCGGGGCGTGATCAGCCGCTCGATGGACGGATCGTCGGCCAGCGACAGGAACAGCGCCACGTTGTCGAGCACGCCGCTCTCTTCGAACGAGCGCACGAAAAACTGGGCGACGTCGTGTTTGACGCCCATCGCCGCGAATACCACCGCGAATTCCGTCGCAGTGCCGCGGATCTTGGCCTGCCGTGCGATCTGGGCGGCCAGCTCGTTGTGAGGCAGTCCGTTGCCCGAGAAGATGGGCAGTTTCTGGCCCCGGATCAGCGTGTTCATGCCGTCGATGGCCGAGATGCCGGTCTGGACGAAATCGCGCGGGTACTGGCGTGACGTGGGGTTGATGGCCATGCCGTTGACGTCCAATTCGACGTCGCTGCGCTGGGCGGGTCCGCCGTCGATGGGCCGGCCCAGTCCGTCGAAGACGCGCCCGAGCATCTCTTTCGACACAGAGAGGGTCAGCGGCTCGCCCGAGAAGCGGACGCGCGTCCCGGGCAGGGTCAGGCCGGAGGTTCCTTCGAACACCTGGGCCACCACGGCGGTGGTGGACGATTCGAGGACGATGCCCAGCCGCACGTGTCCGTCTTTGTCCACGCACTCGATCAGTTCCCGGTAGCCCACCGGATGGGTTTTGCGGATGAAGATCAGCGGGCCGTCGATCTTGTCGACGCCGACGTACTCGCGGCCGGACAAAAGGCGGCTGTTTTTGGCGTCAGGCATGCAGGGCCTCCATCTGATCCATCGCACGCTCCAGGCGCGCTTCGATCTTGTCCAGGCCGGAGAGATCGTCGTTCGGTACGGAGAACTTCATCTTGATGATGTCCTGATACACTTTCATCTTCTTGAGCTGCATCAACGTCGCGCCGTTCTTGATCGCCTCGGAGCCGCGCTGCCAGTACAGGGCGATGATGTGCATCATCTTGGCCTGCTTCTGCACGGTCGAATACGCGTCGATCTTGTCGTAGGCGTTCTGCTGAAGGAAGGCGTTCTTGAACAGGGTGCAGACCTCCAGGATGAATCGCTGCGTGTCGGGCAACGCGTCCGGGCCGACCAGCTTGACCACCTGTTGCAGGCGAACCTCCCGGTGCAGCAACTCCATGATCTCGGTTCGGTCGGCGAACCACTGCGGGCCGACCTCCTGCTCCCACCAGCCGGTCATGCCGCTGAGGTACTCGCTGTAGCTGTCGAGCCACGAGATGGCCGGATAGTGACGCGCGTTGGCCAGGTGCCGGTCGAGGGCCCAGAAGCAGCGGATGAACCGCTTGGTGTGCTGGGTGACCGGCTCGGAGAAATCGCCGCCGGGAGGGGACACCGCGCCGATGATCGACACCGAGCCGTTCCGTCCACAGAGGGCCTCCATCGAGCCGGCCCGCTCGTAGAACTCGGCGATCTTGGTCGGCAGATAGGCGGGGAACCCTTCCTCGGCCGGCATCTCTTCCATGCGCCCCGACAGCTCACGAAGGGCCTCGGCCCACCGCGAGGTCGAATCGGCCATGATGGCGACGTGGTAGCCCTGGTCGCGGAAGTACTCGGCCATCGTGATGCCCGTGTAGATGCTGGCTTCGCGCGCCGAGACGGGCATGTTCGACGTGTTGGCGATCAGGATCGTCCGCTCCATGAGCGACCGGCCGGTTCGCGGATCGATCAATTGAGGGAATTCCGTGAGGACATCGGTGATCTCGTTGCCGCGCTCGCCGCAGCCGATGTAGACGATCAGGTCCGCGTCGCACCACTTCGCCACCGCCTGCTGCGTCATGGTCTTGCCTGTGCCGAAGCCGCCGGGAATCGAAACGGTCCCCCCCTTGGCCACCGGGAACAGGGCGTCGATTACCCGCTGGCCCGTGATCAGCGGGATGTCCAGGGGCAGACGCTTGCTGGTCGGACGCTGGACCCGGATCGGCCAGCGCTGCATGAGGAACAGGTCCTTGGCCTTGCCGTCGTCCTTCTTCAGGACCGCGATCGTCTCTT
>CAZNSM010000165.1:0-10924 GCA_964575615.1 uncultured Pirellulales bacterium
TTGTTGCCGATGATCGTCGTCTCACCGATCACGACGCCGGTGCCGTGGTCGATGAAGAAGTTCCGGCCGATCCGTGCGCCCGGATGGATGTCGATGCCGGTCTTGGCGTGGGCGCACTCGGACATGATGCGCGGGATCAGCGGGACCTGACGCACGTGCAGCTCGTGGGCGATCCGGTGGACGGCGATGGCCGTGATACACGGATAACTGATCACGATCTCCTCGTATGACTTGGCCGCCGGGTCGCCGTCGAAGGCAGCGTGGACGTCGCCCTTGAGCATCTCCCGGATGCGCGGAAGCTCGCCGAGCAGCTCGAACGCCACGCTCTGCCCCATCTTCGCGCAGTCGCAGTGCCCGCACTTCTGGATGCGGCACTGGTACTGGTAGGCGCGGGTCGCCTGGTCCGCCAACTCGGCGTACACCTGACTGAGGATATCCCCCACAACGTATCGGACGTTGGACCGCGTCACCGCCTTGTTTCCGGTGTGGCCCGGAAAGAGCACCTCAAACAGCAGTTCGAGGATCCCGAGAATCTGTCCGCGCACGGGCAGATTCGCCGCGTCGATGAAATTGATCCCCGAGTCCCCTTCATAGGTCTCGACAATCCGCTCGACGAGCTTGGCCAGCTTGCGATCCGTCAAGTTCGTGCCTGCCATCTTCTTATCCGATACGGCCTGGCCCTCATGCTGTCTCAGGATCAGGCAGTCCTTCGTATAGCTCCGTCGAGACATACCGCTCCCCGGTGTCACAGATAAACGTTACAATGGTCTTGCCCTCGTTTTCCGGGCGCCGGGCCACGTGGGTCGCGGCCCAGACGTTGGCGCCGCCGCTGATGCCTGAGAGGATGCCCTCCTTGGCCGCCAACAACCGGGCGGTGGACAGGGCGTCGTCATTGGCCACCTGTACGATCTCGTCGATCAGCTCGACCTTCAGGACCTCGGGCACGAAGCCGGCGCCGATCCCCTGGATCTTGTGCGGGCCGGGTTTGCCGCCCGACAGAACGGGCGAGGCCTCGGGCTCGACGGCCACCACCTTGAGGGTCGGATTCTTGGCCTTGAGAACCTCGGCGCATCCGGTCAAGGTCCCCCCCGTGCCGACGCCGGCCACCAGTATATCGACGCGGCCGTCGGTATCGACCCAAATCTCTCTGGCGGTGGTCTCCCGATGCGCCTTGGGATTGGCGGGATTCTTGAACTGCTGAAGCATCAGGGCGTTGGGATTCTCCGCCACGAGTTGTTCCGCCTTCTGGATCGCGCCGCTCATGCCCTTCTGAGCCGGTGTCAGAACGATCCTGGCGCCGAGCAGCAGCAGGAGCTTTCGCCGTTCCAGGCTCATCGATTCGGGCATCGTCAGCGTCAAGGGGATCCCTTTGGCGGCACAGATGAAAGCCAGTCCGATCCCGGTGTTGCCGCTGGTCGGCTCGACAATCATCGTTTCGGGCCCGATCCGGCCGGTCTGCTCGGCCTCTTCGATCATGTACTTGGCGATTCGGTCCTTGACGCTGCCGCAGGGATTCTTCGATTCGAGCTTGACCAGAACGGTGGCCCTGCCCGAATCGAGCCGGTTGAGCCGGACCAGCGGCGTGTAGCCGACGGCCGCAGCGATGTCTTCGAAAACGGCGCTCATAGGGGTCTCCTGGAATTCAGATACTGTAGCTGGCTGTCGTGGTCTGTGTCTTGTCCACCAGGTCGGCGAGGGTGATCGAATCGAGAACGCGATGGATCGCCTCCTCGACCTGAATCCAGACTTCGCGAGCCGCACAGTCGGCGGCGCGCTCACAGTAGTCCTTGTCCTGGGTACACTCTGCGGTGGTGACCGGACCTTCGAGACAGCGAAAGACCTCGCTGAGTTTGATCTGCTCCGGCAGGCGAGCCAGAACATAGCCGCCCTTCGAGCCACGGACGCTCCGTACGAAGCCCGAAGAACGAAGCAAGCTCATCAATTGTTCGAGGTACTTGACCGAGATGTTCTGGCGTTCGGCAATCGCCTTGAGCTGAAGCGGACGTTTGCCCTCATGCTGGGCCAGCTCGATCACGGCCCGAATGCCATAACGGGTTCGCGTTGAGAGTTTCATTTCGACTATCTCCTACTATTCCCATTGGATTTATATACTAATATGCCGCATTTGTCAACCCCAATTCTGCAAAAAAAGCCGGCTGCAAATCACCTCTTTCACGGTGTTGTACAGGGTTTTCCAGTCGCCGGTTCACTGCGGGTGGTCACGGGTCCTGCCGAAGGCGTCTGCGGCGAACGCGTCAGTGGTTCGCGCCAGGATGAGGAATTGCTACAACCACCAATATACAGGCATCCATCTCTCACCAATGCCCCATATATGGGGGAATGAACCATTTCAAGGCATCTGCGTATGAGAATCACATATCGACGAAGATCGCAATCAAGTGATACAATTGTCCTTGGTTAGAGTCTTCGCCTACCGGTTTGGAAGGACACGGATGGGAAAAGACGCGAGGAAGAAGGTCGTTTTCATATCGAGCTTTCCCCCGCGGAAGTGCGGCATCGCGACGTTCACCACGGACCTGATCAGGAACACGGCAGTCGCTGCCGGCGGGCAGTTCGAGCCCCTTGTCGTGACCATGAGATCGGATTCGGTCCTGAGATACAACGATCCGGTGAGATTCGAGATCCGCCAGAATGTCCGACGGGACTACATCTGTGCGGCTGACTACATCAATTTCAGCCACGTCGATCTGGTTTCGGTGCAGCACGAATTCGGGCTCTTCGGAGGCGAGGCCGGCTCGTACCTGGGCCTGCTGCTGAAACGTCTGAAGGCGCCGGTGGTCGCCACGCTGCACACCATCCTGGAGTCGCCGGAGCCGGCGTATCGGCGCTCCATGATGGAACTGTGCGCGTGTTCCGATGTGGTGGTCACCATGAACGAACGCGGCGTCGACATGCTCAGCGATGTCTACGGCGTCGGACACGACAAGATCCGACTGATCGCCCACGGGATCCCCGACCTGCCGTTCGTCGACAGCAACTACTACAAGCACAAGTTCGGCCTGGAGGGTCGCCGGACCATCCTGACCTTCGGCCTGATCAACCGGAACAAGGGCATCGAAGTCATGCTCCGCGCGATGCCGCGCATCGTCGAGGCGCACCGGGACGTCATGTACATCATCCTGGGCATGACCCACCCCCTGGTCCAGGAATACGAAGGCGAATCGTATCGATTCAGCCTCCAACAGATCGTCAGCGACCTGCGTCTGCAGGACCACGTGATCTTTCACAACCGGTTCGTCGACGACACGGAGCTGCACAACTTCCTCTGTGCGGCGGACATCTATGTCACGCCCTATCTCAGTCACGAGCAGTTGACCAGCGGCACGCTCGCCTTCGCGGTCGGGACCGGCAAGGCGGTCGTCTCCACACCCTACTGGGCCGCGATGGAGCTGCTGGCCGACAACCGAGGGCGACTCGTCCCCTTCGGCGACTCCGAGCAGCTTGCCCGGACGATCCTCGAGCTGCTGCAAAACGAGAGTCTGTTCTACGAGTTGCGCGGGCGCGCGTACGACTACGGTCGATCGAGGACGTGGCCCAAGATCGGGCAGGCCTACTGGAAGCTCTTCAGCGAGATCGAGGTGCCGGCCCGCATGGCCGGCAAGGTCGCACTGACAGCGGCCGAGACCATTTCGAGCATCGAGGCGCCCGAGCCTTCGCTGGACCACCTGCTGCGGCTCACCGACGACACCGGGCTGTACCAGCACGCCAGATTCACCATTCCCGATCGCGCCCACGGCTACTGCACCGACGACAACGCGCGCGGCGCGATCGTCATGGCCAAGTACTACTCGCAGTACCCCGATCCTCGTGCCCGCCGGCTGCTGGACACCTACCTGTCGTTCCTGGCGCACGCCCAGAACCCGGATGGATCCGTCCGGAATTTCATGAATTTCGATCGGACGTGGCGGGAGGAGGAACCGGCCCACGACGCCCTCGGACGGACGCTCTGGGCGCTCGGCACCGTCATGGCGTGCCCGCCGTCACCTGCGCACCTGTCGCTGGCCAAAGACTGCTTCGACCATTCGGTCGGCCAGGTACACAAGCAGCACCCCCGAGGGATGGCCTACGCGATCCTGGGCATGTGCGATTACCTGCGTCAGTTCCCCGGCGCCAGCGACATCAAGCGTCAGATGGAGCTGGCCGCCGACGGTCTCGTACGGCAGTACGAGGAGAACCGCCAGCGCGACTGGGAGTGGTTCGAGGACATCCTGACTTACGACAACGCCGTCCTGCCTCACGCGCTCTTCGCTGCCGGACGCAGCCTCCACAACGAAACCTACGCCCGAGTGGCCGGCAAGACGGCGGACTTCCTCCTGGACAACACCTTCGACGGCGACCATTTCAGCTTCATCGGCTGCCAGGGATGGTATGAACGCGGAAAACCCCGCGCGGTCTTCGACCAGCAGCCAATCGAGGCGGCCGGCACGGTCCTGATGCTGCGCGCCGCGTACGACGCGACGAAGAACCCCGACTTTCTGACCCTCCAGCGAAAGGCCTTCGACTGGTTCCTCGGAGCCAACGACCTGCACGTCCCGCTGTACGACTTCCAGACCAAGGGCTGCTCCGACGGGCTGATGGCCGGCGGAGTCAACGGCAACCAGGGGGCCGAAAGCACCGTGAGTCTTCTGCTCGCTCTTCTGGCGATCATTGAGAGCTGCGCCACGATCGACAAGGCGCCGAGCAATGAACCAACCGATGCAGAAAAAAGCCGGGGAGCGCCGTGAAAGTCGCCACGTTCAACGTCAATTCGTTACGCGCCCGTTTGGAGATCGTGGTCGCCTGGGTGCGGGAGAATCGCCCGGATGTGCTGGCGGTCCAGGAGACCAAGGTCCAGGACCAGGACTTCCCGCGCGAGGCCTTCGACGAGATCGAATATCATTATGTCTTCAAGGGGCAAAAGAGCTACAACGGCGTCGCGTTGTTCTCGCCGCACCCGATCGGCGAGGTGGAATTCGGATTTCCGGATGAGCCTAAGGACGAGCCCCGCCTGCTGAAGGCCTCGGTGAACGGATTGACGATCGTCAACACGTACGTCCCTCAGGGTTTCCTGCCCGACTCGGACAAATTTCGCTACAAGCTGGAATGGTTTGCCCGGCTGGGCGCCTATTTCCGCAGCAGCTTCAAGCCGACCGATCCGCTGCTGTGGGTGGGCGATCTGAATGTCGCTCCGGAACCGATCGACGTGTACGATCCGGAGGCGCTGGCCGGTCACGTCTGTTTCCGCCCGGAGGTCCACGAGGCGTTGGGGGCGGTGATGGCCTGGGGGTTCACCGATCTGTTCCGTCTGCACTGCTCCGAGCCGGGGCAGTACAGCTTCTGGGATTACCGCGCCGGGAACGCGTTCCGGCAGAACCTCGGTTGGCGGCTCGACCACATCATGGGAACGCAGACTGTCGCCCGGCAGTGCCGGCGATGCAGCATCGACAAAGGTCCGCGAGGGGCGGTCCGGCCCAGCGACCATACGCCGGTCGTGGCGGAATTCGACCTCTGATTGAGGACGCTCCGTCGCCGCCCGGATGCGTCGCCGCACCCGCTACTTGACTTTGACGGTGTCGGTTCCGCTGAAGTAGCGCCCATCCTTGAGCCGGCCGACGATGCGCACCTCGATTCGTCCATTCTGGGGAACGGCAGCCAGGAAGTCCTTCTTGTTGAACGTGCCGAAAACGAACGTGTGGCCGGTGATCCAGGGGACGACCCTGTGGTGGGTGGCCTGAATCCCGCCGGGGAAGAACAGGAGCGGCTCGGCGTTGTCGAACTCCTTCCACGACCGGCGGTTGGGAACTCGGATCGCCGCGATGAAGGTGCCCCGGCTGCTCCTGTGCGAGATCGTCTCGGGAGCCGAAATCGAGGTGTCGATCACCTGATACACCCTGGCCACCACTGTGTCCGGCTCGGAATCGTTGGCGCCGTCGTTGACGATCAGCGTAAAGACCACCTCGCCGACCGGGATCTCGATGTCGAACGCCGCCTCGGCAGAGATCTTCTTTCCATCCCGATACCAGTGGTACGTCAAGGGCAGGCCCTCCGGGTCATAAGAGGCGCCGGCGTCCAGGGTGACGGTTCCCGTCGTGTTGTCGAGCGTGAAACCCGATACGTCCGGTCCGGCAATCGCCACGGGAGGCTCGTTCCTCAGCTCGTAGGCGCCCATGTCCACCGCCGGACCGGATAGACGCGGGTTGCCGTAGAAATCCACCGCATCGGCATCGGGCGTATCGAGCGGATTGCCCCCGTCGACGCACGGCGATTCCCAGCTCAGACGATAGTCACCGTCGTACCACAGATCGTCGCAGGGTTCCTCCGGGGTGTCCCGCAGGTCCCAGTAGCCGACCTCGATGAAACACGGATCGGCGGCGATGTTGCCCGTCCCGGCCCATCCACCTTCGACATTGCAGTACGTCACGTCGAGGCCGGACAGATCGGCGCACCAGAAGGGATCGCTCTGGTTCCAGACAATGGAGTTGCTCACGCGCACGTCACTGAAGGCGGCCTGCTCCAGAGAATCACACAGAATCGCACGTCCGAGCGATGCCTGGTTGCCCACGATGGTGCAGTGGTTCAGCACGGCCGTCCCGCCGAGGTTGTACAGACCTCCTCCCTGGCCATGGATCGACTCCATAACGGCATTGCCGGACAGGATGCAGTTGGAGATCGTCAAAAAGGTGTTGTTCCGATTGGCGATTCCGCCGCCGCGATAGAGCGCCGCGTTGCCCGCGATGGCACAGCCGCTCAGTGTCAGGTGGCTGCTCGAGTCGTTGACCAGGCCGCCGCCCCACCATTGGCACCAGTTGTCGCTGATCGTGCAGTCGATCAGCGTCGGCGCCGTCGGCCCGCGGTGATAGAGACCGCCGCCGAAGGAAGCGGCTCCGTTGCCGGTGATCACGCAATTCCGGATGATCGGGCTGCCGGCGTCATTGTAGAGGCCGCCGCCGTATTCGGGAACCTCGGTAGCCTCCGAGTTGTACCTCGTCTCCTTCGCAAAGGCATGTCCGCCCGTGATCGTGAATCCGTCGAGCACCGTCGTGGCATCCGTACCGCTGGTGACGACGACGTGAAAGCAGTTGTCCGCGCGGCTGGGGTCGTCGGCCATGTCGTTGAAGCAGGTCAACGGTTCATCGTCCTGATCGATGTCTCCGCTGAGCACCGTCTCATAGGTTACGATATCGCGCAGGTTCGGATTCGCGGCGTTGGAGCCGGCGTATCCTCCCTTGAGAATCACACCTTTGGCCAGGTAGAATGCGGCGTAGGGATTCCAGTCGCTGTATCCGGCGCCCTGGTCGGGCCGGTACGTACCCTTCGCGACGCGAATCTCGCCGCCTTCGGCCGTGGCGGCCAGGGCGGTCTGGAGATGGACGAACGCGTCGGCCCAGCTCAATCCGTTGTTGCGGCCGGTGGCGCGCGCATCGACATAGTAGACGCGCTGGTCCGGGATTTCACCCGCGATCCCGACTTCGAAGGAAAGCGAGAAGGTGACGTCCTTCTGGCTGCAGAACAGGCTCCACGATCCCGTCTCCAACGGTCCAAACGAGCCTTCCAGACCGCTGACCGGATCGAGAAAGTCGGCGCAGTCGTCGCGGGCAGGAGGCACGAATTGCAGCTCGATCGTCTTGCTCTTCGCGTTGATCGCGAGCCTCGGCTGCCCGCCCAGGGATTGCTCGGCCACGCAGCGATTCAGGAAGGTGCGCACCGGTCCGGAGAAGGCGATGATGTCCGAATCCGTAGGCCCAACCGGCTCGATAGCCCATCCCGACGGCCCCGACGTCCCGGGCATCCAGGACACGTCGCCCGCCTGCGCGAAGCTACAGGAGACAACCACGGTCGCCAATAGAACCCGAAGGACGTGCTTGGCTTCGTTCATTCGACCACTCCCGAAAGAAATCTGTACGCATTGACTCTTATGGAAGGCTATCGGCCGCTTCGGGGGCGGACTTGATGTTTATCAGGACCGAAACGGCGTGCCGATCGCGGATTGGGGATCACGACGAGTGGCCGCAGGACGAGATATCAGGGGGACGCAGTCTGTCGAGCGGGGGATGGGTTTATCGGTCCAACGTACCGGCGCGCCACCACGATGTCGTCGAACCAGACCCGGCTGATGCGGCCGGGCGGTGCATCGGTGATGTAGAGCAGCAACCACAGGAAATTGAGGTTCAGCGCCTCGTCGCGCCGCCAGCGGAACCCCTCGAAGGGCGTTCCCTCCGGATCGGGAAGAAAGCTGTCCCAAACCCACGTGCCGCAAGGGAAGCCTTCCCCCAGATGGCTGACGAGCTGGCCGTCCTTGTGCCAGGGCTTGCCGTCGATCCAGAGCGACTGCTCGCCGTTGCTTGCCGCCGGCGGGTCGTTCATCTTCATGCGCAGCTCGACGCAGATCCAGCGGCCTCGCTCGACCTGCAGCGCAGGGTCGTTGATGAAGTCATGTCCCCAGGACTTGCCGTCGGGTGAAGAACGCATGTTCATCCAGTACGAGTAGAAGTCCCATCGCCATTGTTTGCCGTACGGTTCGACGCCCGTGGTGAACCGCTCGTCGCCGCTGGGGCGGATCCCTGCGCCGCCCTGCGGCCAGGCCGTTGCCGGATGGTATCCGCCCAGATGGACGAAATGGTGAACGGGAAAACAGTCCGGATCGAACTTCACGTAGAAGCGAACGAAGAGCTCCTCGTAGCCGGGCAGGAGCCGGCGGTACAGGTGTCCGCCCGTGCTGCGCCCGCCGACGTGCGTCATCAGAAGCGAACGCGTTCCACCACTGGCCTCGGGCACATCCGCCGACAACGACATGATCTCAGCGTTCTGCACGCTCTCCCATCGCGCCGTCACGGCTTCGAGCGAACCGGCCTCGAAATCCTCCGCAAGGACGACGTTGGGGTCTTCTGCAATACCCGCATCGCCTGCGTACCCGCTTGCCAGGCCGGGCACGCGATCGGCGGCGCAAGCACTGCCGGCCGCCGACAGGATGGCGACAGCGAAACAGAACCAGTATGCCGTTGCAGCGTACAATCGCATCAGTACACCTCGGGGACAAAGGTCTGATCGGTGATCGGCGGCCGGACATATCCCTTGTCTTTCTGACGCGGCGGAAGCTTGATGGGCTCCGGCTTGAGGTCCCGGTACGGGATCATGCTCAGCAGGTGATGGATGCAGTTCAGACGCGCCCGGCGCTTGTTGTCGGCCGGCACCACATACCACGGCGCCTGCTTGATGTCGGTGTGCTTGAACATCTCGTCCTTGGCCTTGGAGTACTCCACCCACCGCGAGCGCGCCTCCAGGTCCATCGGGCTGAGCTTCCATCGCTTGACCACGTCGTTGATCCGGTCCTGGAAACGCTTCTCCTGCTCTTCATCCGAGACCGAGAACCAGTACTTGATCAGGAGGATGCCCGAGCGAATCAGCATGCACTCGAACTCGGGACACGTCCGGAGAAACTCGCGGTACTCCTGATCCGTGCAGAATCCCATCACGCGTTCGACGCCGGCGCGGTTGTACCAGCTCCGGTCGAACAGCACCATCTCGCCGGCCGCCGGCAGGTGCGCGACGTACCGCTGGAAATACCACTGCGATTTCTCGCGTTCGGTCGGCGTGCCCAACGCGACGACCCGGCAGATGCGGGGATTCAACTCAGCCGTGATGCGTTTGATGACCCCGCCCTTGCCGGCCGCATCGCGCCCCTCGAAGAGGACCACCACCCTCAGGCCCTTCTGCCTGATCCATTCCTGAAGCTCGACCAGTTCGACCTGGAGCCGCCGCAGCTCACGATTGTAGACCTTCTTGCTGATCTTGCGGCGGTCCTTCTTCTGCGGCTCGACGAATCGCACCGCCGGGCCTTTGCGGGCGGCGCCTTCGGTCGACTTCGATCGTTTGCGGGACTTCTTCGTTTTCACGACCTTCCCTTCACTGCATCGTAAGGCGCCAACGGCGACCCTTGCCGGTCCCCTATACCCGAACGTCGTCATAGTAACGGCGCATCGGCTCTCCTGACAGCATTATCTGTCGGACAAATCCGAGCTCGGCTTGACCGGAATGATACAGTCTTCTGCGTCCGGGGCGGCGAGATTGACAGGCGAGGGAATCGCCGGTACGCTCAGTGGCCTCGGACAACGTCAGAAGGCAGACTCCGAGTATCCACTCGCATGGGAGGTTGGAGCATGGACAGACAGGGGATCGATCGTCGCGAATTTCTGAAAGCCGCGGGCGCAGCCATGACGCTCGCCGCAGCGGGACGCCCGCTGAAGGCGTCGGACAAGCCCAAGCCGGCCCAGACGGCCATCCCCCGATGGAGGGGGTTCAATCTTCTGGATTACTTCAGTCCCCGCCCGATGCGGCCCGACAGCCGCAACCGGACCACCGAGGACGACTTCCGCTGGATGCGCGACTGGGGCTTCGATTTCGTCCGCGTGCCGATGGCCTACCCGCAGTGGATCGACTTCGATCCGTCGCAGCGTATCACGCCCGACGACATGTACAAGATCAAGGAAAGCGCCCTGGAGTACATCGACGGCCTCGTGGAGATGGCCCACAAGTACGGCCTGCACGTCAGCCTGAACATGCATCGTGCGCCCGGCTATTGCGTCAACGCCGGCTTCCACGAGCCATTCAACCTGTGGAAGGATCCGGAAGCGCTCGACGCCTTCTGCTTCCAGTGGGGCGTCTGGGCCAAGCGATACAAAGACATCCCGCCGTCGAAGATCAGCTTCGATCTGGTCAACGAGCCGAGCATGCGCGAGGACATGAACGACCAGCACTCCAAGCGCGGGCCGGTGCCGGGCGAGGTGTATCGGCGCGTGGCGGAAGCGGCGGCCAAGGCGATCCGTGCAGCCAACCCGAACCACCTGGTGATCGCCGACGGCAACAACGTGGGCAACGACGTGATTCCCGAGCTGGTCGATCTGAACATCGCCCAGAGCTGTCGGGG
>CAZNSM010000166.1:0-10822 GCA_964575615.1 uncultured Pirellulales bacterium
GCCTCGGCGCGTACCAGCGCCAGGATCGCCCGTCGGACACGCTCCGGCAGGGACGGCCAACGATTGTGAATCAGTGCCAAGTCGGGGTCGGAGGGGCGGTCCGGTGCGCGCGGTGTGTAGTTCTGCGCACTCTGCTCTTGCGAAATCGGCGTTTTCGGGGGCGTGAGCAGGGACTGTTCGAGTCCTGTACGCCCATTGCGGAACCCTGTTTTTGAGGCGGATGCTTGCGGCGAATCATTCCTGTGTCGCAGGGCCGGCCGGCGTATCCAACTCCTTTATGAAGATGCGGCGGAACTGGAGAAAGGATGCTCCCCACTGCCCGTCTTCGCGGGCGCCGTGATGCTGCAAGGCGATTGGGCCCCGGGCCGGGACGCCGGGAAGTTGAGCGTTGTCGAGGACCAGTTGCCCGTTGAGTCGGACCGTCAGGCGGTCGCCTTTCATGACGATATGGAAGGTGTTCCACTGACAGATCGGCCGATCCGCTCTGAGTTTCGGTGTCACCCCGGCGTGGACCTCGCGCGAAAGAGCCGGATCGGTGCGATAGCCCCATACCTCCCCTGAACCGACGGGCCAGCACCAGATGTTCACCTGCGACTTATGCTGGCCGCGAAGGAAGACGCCGGAATCGGTATTCGGAACCTCGATGAGCACATCTTTGCCGGCGTCGTCCTTCTTGTACGTCCCATCGGGCAGAATGACTTTGGCTGCCCGGTTGATGTACGGGCTTTGTTTGATGCGCCAATCGACGAGCAGCTCGAAGTCGCCGTAGCTCCCGGCGGTCCACAGATTCCGGTCGCCCGGTCCCTCCTGCGGGTCACAGTCGATGACGCCGTCGGCAACCTGCCAGTCGCGGTTCTGCGGATCGTGCACCGTCCAACCCTCCAGGTCGATTCCGTTGAAGAGCGACACGAAGCCTTTCGCCACGGCCGGCTCCGATCCCGGGGCTTCCGCTCTGTCGCGAGTGTGGGGCTTCTGGCATGAGGCAGCCAGCAGGACAAGGCCCGCGACCGACAGTGAGCTTGACACCAGACGCATAGCGGTTCTCCTTTCTCGACCTGGCTGGCCGATAATTGGCGGGAGACGCGGCACACCACGGTGGAGGATTATGGCACGGCAGGGGGCGCGGTCCAAGAGAAATCGATCCGCCTCGGGGGTGATTCTGGTTTGCCTGGGGACGCCGGTTCACTATGATTACATCGGTGGCGGCGTGTGGATTGGAATCGGTAGATGGGTTTTGCGCCGCGACGCGAGTGATTGTGATCGACAGAGAGGCGGATGTTTCGGATGAACACGCGAGTGCAGTCTGCAAAGGGCTGGTTGCCTCTTCCCGGAGAGGTCTGGCGAAGGACGGCTGTGACAGCGATTGTGCTGATGAGTGTCTCGGCGGCGGCGTTTCACCCATGCGGTGCGGCGGAGTTCTTTGTCTCGCCGCATGGCAACGATGCCCAGGCAGGCACGAGGGAAGAGCCGTTCAGGACGCTTGAGGCGGCTCGCGACGCCGTGCGCAGATCGGATCGCAGTAATGAAGAGACGATTGTCTGGTTGAGGGCGGGTACATATGAACGGTCCGCGCCGTTCGTATTGACGGCGGATGATTCCGGACGCCCCGGCAACGCGGTGACATACCGAGCGTGGCCGGGCGAGGAAGTGCGGCTGGTCGGAGGCCGACAGGTGAACCATTGGCAGCCGGTCACGGATGATGCCGTTCTCAAGAGACTGGCGGCGGAGGCCCGCGACAAGGTCCTCCAGGCCGATCTGAAGGCGGCCGGCATCCGTGACTACGGCGAGGTGAAAGGCGGGGGTCTGGAGGTGTTCTATGATGATGAACCCATGACACTGGCCCGTTGGCCGAACGAGGGGTTCGTCACGATCGTGGGGCTGGTCGAGCCCGACACCGTCAATGTCCGAGGCACGAAGGGCAGCCAGACCGGCAAATTCATGTACGAAGGGGACCGGCCAAACCGCTGGCTTCAGGAAAAGGACGCGTGGGTGCACGGCTACTGGTTCTGGGACTGGTCCGACCAGCGGCAGAAGGTCGAAGCCATCGATCCCGAGAAACGCATTCTCTCCGTGATGCCGCCGTATCACAGCTACGGCTACCGCATCGGTCAATGGTTCTATGGGATGAACATCCTGGCGGAACTCGACACGCCGGGCGAGTGGTATTTGGACCGCCAGACGGGCATTCTCTATTTCTGGCCGCCGAAGCCGATTGACGAGGGGCGGGTGGTCGTCTCCGTCCTGGACACGCTCGTGAGTCTCGAAACTGTGTCGTACGTGACCGTCCGGGGGCTGATCTTCGAAGCGGCTCGCGGCACGGCCATCGTGATGCGCGCCTGCGAGCACGCGCTCATCGCCGGCTGTGTGCTGCGCAACCTGGGCGACAGGGCCGTGCGGATCGAAGGGGGCGCCGCCAACGGCGTCGTCGCCTGCGATGTCTATGGGACGGGCAACGGCGGCATCAGCATGAGCGGGGGCGAGCGATCATCGCTTACACCCGGCGGGCACTTCGCGGACAACAACCATCTGCATCACTACGGCCGATGGAACCGCATGTACACGCCCGCGATTTCGCTCGATGGGGTGGGACACCGCGCTACGCACAACCTGATCCACGATGCACCCCACATGGCGATCTCGTTTGGCGGCAACGATCACACCATGGAGTTCAACGAGATCCACGATGTGTGCCTTGAATCCAACGACGCCGGGGCGATCTACGCCGGACGCGACTGGACGATGCGAGGCACGGTCATCCGCCACAACTACCTGCATGACATCACGGGATTCCGGGGGCACGGGTGCGTCGGCGTCTATCTGGACGACATGTTCTGCGGCACGCAAATCTACGGCAATGTCTTCTACAGGGTGACCCGGGCCGCCTTCATCGGAGGCGGGCGCGACTGTTCCGTCGAGAACAATATCTTCGTCGACTGCCGGCCGGCATTGCACATCGACGCGCGGGCGATGGGGTGGGCCAGCGACAGCGTGGAGACCACGATGATGGAGCGGCTGAAGGCCATGCCTTATACCTCGCAGCTCTGGCGCAATCGTTATCCGGAACTGGTCGGGATCGTTCAGGATGAGCCGGCGGCGCCCAAGGGCAATGTCGTTGCGCGCAACGTTTCCTGGGGCGGCCGATGGGACGAAGTAGAGGGCAAGGCGCGACCTTACGTCACGTTCACGGACAACTGCGTGGACGTCGATCCGCTGTTTGAAGACGCGCCGCCGGCGACGTTCGGCCTTCAGGAGAACTCGCCGGCGCACAAGATCGGCTTCAAGCCGATTCCCTTCGAGAAGATCGGCCTGTACGAGGACGAATATCGCACAGGCCTTCCCGGCCGATGATGACGGCGGAGGATCATGTCCTCCCACAGACCACCGTTACGCTGAGGCGCACCATGAGACTGCAAGTTCCTGTTGCTTGCCTTGTCGGCTGGCTGTTCCTGTTTGCCTGCTTGCCTCCGTCCGTTGCGGCCGACCCGCTTCGCATCTACATCGTTACCGATCTGGAAGGGGCCAGCGGCGTATACCGGTTCGGTCAGACGCGGGAGCCGGGCAACCCGCTGGGCGAGAAGGCCAAGGAATACCTGATGGGCGACATCGCGGCCGTCGTTCGCGGCTTGCGGGCGGCCGGCGCGACCGACATTGTCGTGCTGGACGGCGTCGAATCGGGAGAGCTGGTCCAGTGCGCCGCCATCGCCGGACACTATGGTGTCCCGACCATCATGGTGACCGGTGACGAGGCGACGTGCCGGGAGAGCCACAGGTTCTTCGGGCCCGAGTGTGTCACGGTGTCCGTCAAGCGGGGCATCGCACGCGAGGCGGCCGAGCTGTACCCGTTCGACGAGACTCGCCAGGCCCTTTACGAAGGCGCCAAGCGCGCCGTGGCCGCCATTCCCAACTGCCAACCCTACAAGCTTTCGCTCCCCATCCAGGCGAAGAAGGAGTATCTGGTTTTCGACGAGCCGTCCGGGCCGGGTCGCCGGATCAGCAAGGAGGGAACCATCGAGGACGTCTTGAGGCTGCTGGATTTCTGACCGGATGCGATGCTCAGTCAGAATGAGGCTCGGAAACGAGAAAATGGTGCCGGATCTGTGCCGAAGAAGCGGCGAAACGCCCGATCCTGCGGCAGAAATGGCAGATTCTCGCACTCCAGGCCCGGTTTGACGGCCGAAACTCTTGAGATCGGAGGCGGTGTCGCGGTATCATAGAGGCTGTGCGGTCCAGGATTACAGGCTGTCAGGGCAGGTAGGAAGTGCCGGTTTGACTCTTAGAGGAGGATGACCATGTGCAAGAGGCTGTCTTTTCTGACTTCGTTCTTCTTCCTTGTGACGCCCGCAATGACACCGCAGGTTTTGGGCGTGCCTGTACCCGGCGCGGCGCTGCGAGTCGACGCGGTCATTGACTTTGGAGGAGACCTTGGCGCCAGCAGTTCCATGTACAATCCGCGTTCGTACGGGGGCAAGAACTACGTCGTTCAGATCAACTCTCCCAATCGCGGCGTAGGCTGCTACCCGGTCGGTTCGAGCGACTATGAGGCCGTGGCCGGTATTGGAGACGGGGCCGAAGCTCGTATGGCGGACGCGTTCCCGGCGGCTTCTTACGTGCTGCTCGCCGGCGGCGCCGACAACGACTACTTCTCAAGGATCGATCCGAACCTCAATCTTGACAGCCGGGTGCTCGCCACGAATCTCGGTGTCAGGCCCAGTTCGTACGATTGGGTAGATGATGACACGATCATCCACAACAGCTACGCCAGCGGCCTGAGGTCCAACCTGTACCTGACGGACGTCAGCGTGGAACCATTCCAGGTCAGCGCCAACACGACCTGGAACGCCAACGGCTACGTGACCACCGGGGCCACGTCGCGCATTCGGAACGTTCGCGTGGGCGATGTCCATCGTGGTTACGCCTACTACGGCGACTCCGGCGTGAATGCCGCAGGATTCTGGGCCATCGATCTGGCCACAGGTGTGTCCACGCTGCTGGGGACCCTCGATGTCACCGGTGACGGCAGTTGGGGGCTCTGGACGGTCAAGGAAGTGGACGGATTCCTGTACGTCCATACGACGCACAATGGGATCTACGTCTACAGCATGTCCGACGCAACCACCCTGGGGGCTCTGCACAGCAGATACACCAAAGAAGAGCTTGACGCGTTGACAGGAGACACCAACCCAAACTGGGGTTTCGATGTGGTGGACGATGGGGCCAGGATGCTGCTGAGCGGCGGAGTCGGCAAGGTGATCGAGATCATCGACGCACGCGTGGCCGGCGCTCCCCAGCCGCCTGATGGCGCTGTGGATGTGAGGCGGACGGCGAGTCTCGAATGGTCTTGGGGCCAGGCGGTCGCTTCGCACGACGTCTACTTCGGGGCCGTCTTTGACGATGTGGACAACGCCAGCCGAACCGATCCGAGAGGTGTGCTCGTCAGCCAGGGCCAGACGGCGACCAGCTACGACCCGCCGGGTGTGCTCGATTTCGATACGACCTACTACTGGCGGATCGACGAAGTCATGGCGCCGCCGGACAACGCGATCGTCAAGGGCGTTGTCTGGAGCTTCACGACGGAACCGTTCGCCTATCCGATTCATGGCGTTGTGGCCAGCAGCAACGGGGTTTCGGACGGAGTTTCCACGGCGCAGCGGACGGTCGACGGCTCCGGGCTGAATCAGGAGGATCAACACTCGACGCAGGCCTCGGATATGTGGCTGGCCGGTCCGCCGGACGATGAGGCCCTGTACATTCAATTTGAGTTCGGTGACGTTCACAAGCTGCACGAGATGCTCGTTTGGAACTACAATGCCGAGTTTGAGCCGATCCTTGGTTTCGGACTCAAGAACGTGACCGTCGAGTTTTCGGAGAACGGGACCGACTGGACGACACTGGATGCAGTCGAGTTTGCCCAGGCCACCGCGAAGGCCACGTACACGGCCAATACGACCGTCGAATTCGGCGGCGTGGCGGCCAGGTACGTTCGCCTGACCGTCAACGGCGGGTGGAGCGCAGCGGGCCAGTTCGGCCTCAGCGAAGTCCGCTTCCTGCACATCCCCGCCCAGGCCCGCGAGCCGCAACCCGCCGATGGCGCTGCCGAGGTTGAGATCGGCACTGCCCTCAGTTGGCGCAGCGGCCGCCAGGCGGTCTCCCATCAGGTCTATCTGGGCACGGCCCCGGATGCTCTGACCCCGGTCGGCACGGTGGACAGCGAAGCCTTCGCCCCGGACAACCTGGAATTCGGCGCCACCTACTACTGGCGCATCGACGAGGTCAACGAAGCCGACGCCGTCGCGGTGTGGCCCGGCACCGTCTGGAGCTTCACGACGGCCGAATACGCGGTGGTGGACGACTTCGAGAGTTACAACGACGACGTCGACGCCAAGACGACGATCTTCGACACCTGGCTGGACGGCTGGGTCAACGACACCGGCTCGACCGTCGGGTACCTCAACGCCCCGTTCGCCGAACAGACCATTGTCCACAGCGGCCGGCAGTCGATGCCGCTGACGTACGACAACAGCGCTTCGCCGTTCTACTCCGAGGCCGAACGAGTCTTCGATGATCTACAGGATTGGACCATCGGCGGCGCCGACAGCCTGAGGTTGTATTTCCAGGGGGCTGCCGCGAACTCGCCGCAGACACTTTACGTCACGCTGCAAGACAGCGCCGGCCACGCCGCGACAGTTGGCCATGCGGACCCGGACGCCGTCCTGGCGACGGAGTGGCAATCGTGGCGGATTCCGCTGGGTGAGTTTGGCGGCGTCAGCCTGACGCGGATTGAGAAGATGACGATCGGCGTCGGCAGCCGGACCAGTCCGGCCTCCGGCGGAACCGGCATCGTCTACATCGACGACATCGGTTGCGGTCGCCCACGCAACGTCGAGTGAGCGCGGCAGCAGGGGTCGTCTGATCGGAAAGGGTCGCCGGTCCGGCAAGTGCCGGGGGCGTGGATGAATTGGTTCGTTCGATGCTTGAAGGAGGCCACCATGCGTAAGATCGTGATTCTCGTGTTCTCTTGTGCTCTGGTGTTTGGTCCACTTCAGACGGGGGTGGCACAGGCCGCCGACCCCAGCCTTGTTGCCCACTACAAGCTCGACGAAGGCGGCGGCGCTGTTGCCTACGACAGTTCCGCCAACGGGCACGATGGGACGCTGCTGGGGCAGCCGCAGTGGGTCGGCGGCCCCGACGACTCCGGACTGGCGCTGGCTTTCCATCCAACCGATGCCTGCACCGGAATCGAATGTCCCCGGTTTGACCCCACGGATGGGACGGGGCAATTCTCGTTCACCATCTGGGCACTGTGGGACGGAGATGAGACATACCATCATTTCTTCACCAAATCGGACGGCTGGGGCCAGTCGACCATGATGTTCCAGCTCGAACTGTGGGGTGGCAGCGACAG
Source organism: uncultured Pirellulales bacterium (assembly GCA_964575615.1). Taxonomy (GTDB): domain Bacteria; phylum Planctomycetota; class Phycisphaerae; order Sedimentisphaerales; family Anaerobacaceae; genus Anaerobaca. The sequence continues at coordinate 7,403 of CAZNSM010000166.1, forward strand.
TGCTCCTCATTTCAATCGCATTGGCATCTCATACGATCCTGACTCGGTTCCTTTTTACGAGATGCCCAAGAACGAGTGGACGCACCTGGCCTTCGTGTACGATGGGGCCAACATGGTGGTCTATCTCAACGGGGTCGATGAGATGGGCCCCCAGCCGGTTGCGATCGGTCCGGCGGTCAACGCCCGGACAGTCATTGGGGTGGCGGACAACGACCAGCGGGTGTGGACCGGCGCGCTCTACGATGTGCAGATCTACAGCCGGCCCATCGCCGCCGGTGAGGTCGCCAAGATCATGGAAGGCAACGTGGCGATCAGTTCGGCGCCCCACCCTGAGGATGGGGCGACGGATGTCCCTCGCGACGTGACGCTGAGCTGGACGGCGGGCGAATTCGCTGCGACGCACGACGTCTATTTCGGGACGGCCTTCGATGATGTCAACGAAGCCGGCCGCGCCGATACGAGGGGAGTTCTGCTCAGCCAGAGCCATGTCCAGACGAGCTTCGATTTCGAGGGGGTTCTCGCCCTGGGCCAGACCTACTATTGGCGCGTCGATGAGGTGAACGCGGCGCCGGACTACACCATCTTCAAAGGGGAGGTCTGGAGCTTCACCACCGAGCCGGTCGGCTACCCAATTGCGAACGTCATCGCGACCAGCAACGGGGCCTCCGACGAGGTGTCCACGCCGCAACGGACCGTGGACGGCTCAGGAATCAACGCCGCCGACGAAGCCTCGATCAAAGCCACCGACATGTGGCTGGCCTACCCGCCGGCCGAGGGCACTCTCTACATCCAGTACGAGTTCGACTCTCTCTACAAGCTCCACGAGATGCTCGTCTGGAACTACAACGTGCAGTTCGAGGCGATCCTTGGGTTCGGGCTCAAGGGCGTCACCGTCGAGTACTCTGAGAACGGGACGGACTGGACGACGCTCGGCGACTTCGAGTTTGCCAAAGCTACGGCGACGGCCAGTTACAGGGCGAACACGACCGTCAGCTTTGGTGGCGTTGCCGCCAAGTCTGTCCGGCTGAACGTCAACAGTGGATGGGGCATGATGGGCCAGTACGGCCTCAGCGAGGTCCGGTTCCTGTGTATCCCGGTTCAGGCCCGCCAGCCGCAACCCGCCGATGGTGCGGCGGAGGTGGACCCGGAGGTCGTCCTTGGTTGGCGCCCCGGCCGAAACGCCGTCTCCCACGAGGTCTACCTGGGGACCGATCCGCAGTCCATCGGCCTGGTCGGCTCGGTTGACGAAGCGACGTTTGCGCCCGCGGATCTGGCGTTCGGGAGCACCTACTACTGGCAGGTCGTGGAAGTCAATGAGGCCGATACGGTTAGCGCGTGGGCAGGCGAGATCTGGACGTTTGCGACACGGGAGTATGCGTTGATCGACGGGTTTGAGACGTACAACGACGACGTCGACGCCAAGACGACGATCTTCGACACGTGGCTGGACGGCTGGGTCAACAACACCGGCTCGACGGTCGGATACCTCAACGCCCCGTTTGCCGAGCGGACCATCGTCCACAGCGGTCGACAATCGATGCCGCTGGCGTACGACAACAGCGCTTCGCCGTTCTACTCCGAGGCCGAGCGGACGTTTGACGACTTGCAGGATTGGACGGTCAGCGGCGCCGACAGCCTGAGGCTGTATTTCCAGGGCGCTGCGGCCAACGCGCCGCAGCCGTTCTACGTTACGCTGGAGGACAGCGCCGGGCACTCCGCGACGGTTGGCCATGGGGACCCGGACGCCGTCCTGGCGGCCGAGTGGCAGCAGTGGCGGATTCCGCTGGGCGAGTTCGGAGGCGTCAGCCTGACGAGGATCGAGAAGATGACGATCGGCGTCGGCAACCGGACCAGCCCGGCCGCCGGCGGAACCGGCATCGTCTACATCGACGACATCGCGTTCGGACGACCGGCAACAGAGTGATCTCTTCGAGCTGCACATGTAGGGAATCCGTAGGACGGGCACATCCGGTGCCCGTGCCGATTTTCGGTGACACTGTTCAGGGTATTTTGAAGGAGGACTGTCATGTTTAGAAGGCTATCCTGTCTGCTCGTTCTGTTTCTCATCGTTGGCGGCAGCGGTGTGAGCCGGGCGGGAGCCCAGAAGTGGGAAATGGCGGTGCGGGCCGCAAATCCCGTACACTGGTACCGGTTCAATGAGGCCCCGGGAACGACGGACGCGTTTGATGCAGGCAGCGGCGGCCTCAACGGGGTCTACCGCAGTCTGGTGGAACTGGGCCAGGAAGGACTCTTCGGGCCGGGCCAGGCCGTGCGGTTCGAACGGGGCGGTCAGGACGACGTCATGTGGACGCAGGGCGGCAACGTCACCAGCCCGGAGTGGACGGCCGAGTTCGTCGTTATGAAGATGAGCAACACGGTGGCACAAGCCCTTTCCGACAGTTCGGCGTTTTCCCTGCGCATCGTCGGCTGGGGCGTTGACGAGCAATTGAGCTTCACCGAATACGGCGTGATCGACGCACGCTTCACCGCCGTGGCGGGAGCCGATCTGGTCGCTCCGGTGGAACAGTGGATCCACGTGGTCTACCGCAAGATCGGAAGCGAAGTGCAGGTGTTCGTCGACGGATCGCTGGTCGGAACGACCTCGACGCTCATTGATTGCCCGATCGACAGTTTTGGTGGTCGCGCGGCCAGCGCTTCGGATGGCATGGACGGTTTCATGGATGAGGCGGTCATTTACGACTATGCCCTCACCGATGCCGAGATTGTCGCTCACGCAACCGCTCCCTTGCTTCCGGATGTCGGCGCCATCGTCGTGCGGCCGGAGGACGGCGCCACGGATGTGCCGGCCGATACGGTGCTGGCGTGGATAGCGGGCACGTACGCCCGGACGCACGATGTGTACCTCGGCACCGCGTTCGAGGATGTCAACAACGCCAGCCGGGCCAATCCGATGGGCGTGCTCGTCAGTCAGAACCAGGCCGGCGTCGAATTCGATCCGCCCGGCGTGCTCGCTCTGGGGCAGACCTACTACTGGCGTATCGATGAGGTCAACGGCGCCCCCGACAACACGATCTTCAAAGGCGACGTCTGGAGCTTCACGACCGAGCCGGTTGCCTATCCGATCCAGAACGTCGTGGCCACCAGCAACGGGATCTCGGAGGGCCCGTCCGGGCCGGAGCGGACCGTCGATGGTTCCGGCTTGAATGCCGCCGATCAGCACTCGGACATCGCCAACGACATGTGGCTGGCTATGGCCCCGGAGGGCGAGGCCCTGTACATCCAGTACGAATTCGATGGCGTCTACAAGCTCCATGAGCTTCTGGTCTGGAACTACAACGTGCAGTTCGAGCTGATCCTCGGCTTCGGGCTCAAGGACGTGACCGTCGAGTACTCTGAGAATGGGGCCGATTGGACGGCCTTGGGTGACGTCGAGTTCGTCAGGGCGACGGGCAAAGAGAC